>DASZFR010000186.1:0-32352 GCA_035939635.1 Solirubrobacteraceae bacterium | reverse complement strand
GCCGCCACGCCAAACAGACCGGCGGTCACCCATCGTCGCGCCACGGCCCTGAAGCCGGCGATCCATGATGTGCTCAGCACAGCGACGTATACGAGCGCGGGGAGGTCATAGCGAGGGTCCTTGTGCTTGATGAGCGTCATGCCGAGCCAGGAGACGAACAATCCGCCGAGCAGCTCGGGGTACAAATTGGACGGGGTACGTTCGACCCATGCGCTCCGCGCGGCGAAGACCAATCCGACGAGAAGGAACAACAAGAACCCCGCCTGAAGCTGAATATTTCCGGCATTCCAGAAGTACCAAGTCAGGTTCTTGAACGACAGCAGTGCGGGGTATACGCCGCCGCCCGGATTGGTCTCGACCGTGTTCGCGTTGGCAGTGTGGGCGAGCACGAGCTGCCCAAGCTCGGACGAGTGCTCGAGATACCAGGGCGCCCCGAGGGCTATCAGCACGAGGAGATACGCGCACAAACCACGCCAATTGCGCCAGCCCCCCCGGACCAGGACGACGGCGAGCAAGCCGACGAGAAAGATCGGCGTCGTCTGCTTGACAAGCATGGCGCAAGCCGTCGCGGCGCCAGCAAGGGCGGCGACACCGACTCGCTCAAAGCGGCGTGCAGCCAAGATCGCGAGCACGCTGAGAGCCACCAGTGCTGCCTGCAGCGGATCGAGATAAGCCTCATGAGCCTCAGAGACGATCATCGGCGTGGCAAGCGCAAACACTGCGGCGAGCAACCCGGCGCGTGGAGTGCCAACGAGTTTCCCCACGCCGTAACACGAGGCTGCGAGCACGGGCACGAACACCAAGTTCGTCGCAAAAATCACCGCGTGATTCGAACGGCCGGCGACTAGTACGCCCAGCGCGCCGATCGAACGACCGAGAGGCGGGTATGCGTTGAATTCGGTGAAGACCTTGACGAGGTGGCCCCGGGCAATCCGCGCATAGACGTGGAACGATTCGGTGGCGTGGGCCGCGCTGTCCCAATCGGGCATGCGGGTGTCTTGGCTAAGCCACCAGACGGTCACACCTAGAAACGCGAGAATGGCAAGGACGGTCCAGCCAGCGTTCCGCGAGATGCGGGCCGGTCGGTCCTTGCTAGTCGAGTCAGGCGTCCCCCTCACCCCCCAGCGCGGATACTAGATCGCACGGCGCGTCGGCGCCTATTGAAGATCGGGTCGGTATGCGGGCGTCCCGCTAACGGGCCGCAGCACCAGTCTCGGCGGAGACCGAGAAGGAGCTGTCGGGGCCCACGATGCGCGATGGTCTCGGCGCATGTGTCGTGATTGATTGAGCGTCGTCAGGAGGTCGTTCGATATCCGTGCGTGCGCCACGGAATCACGCCTGTCGTGCTCACGGGCTGGCTTCTTCTGCGAACTGCTCCACGGTGGTCATGACCTGACGCGGGGCGGCAAAGTCCGGTTGGCCTCCGTGCGTGCGCGGATACCAGCCGTAGTGTCCGAAGCCGCGATTGCCGGCGTCCTCGGGCTGGTCTAGGAGGCTGAAGTACCAGATGCCACGGATCCACGGGCACTGTTTGAGCAGCGTGAACATCTTCTCCGTTTCCTCGCTCTGCCGAAATCCGCGCAGGCCGTTGGCTTCCACGCCGTACTCGGTGACGTACACGTAGGGGTTGGACATCTTCAGCCCGGCGCTTCGTTCCACGGCCCGCTGCTGCTGGACCATGTGCTTGAGTCCCCGCTCGTTTGGCCGCGCCGCGCCGTAGGGGTCGAACGCGAGGCCGCCGAGAAGCGTCCTCAGCGCCGGAGCGGATTCGAGCATCGGAAAAAGCCAGCTCGCGCCCGGTTCGCGGTAGTTGGCGTTCGCGACCACCGTGACGGCGGGGAGTTTGCGCCTTTCCTGGCGTTTTTGCCACCTCTGCAGCAAACCCGCGCACATCGCCGCGTAGACCCTCGCTTCTTCGGGATTGCTGCCACCGAGCGTCTTCCACATCTCGTTGGCGATCTCGATCACGGCCACCGCGGACCCGAGCGACGCGCATTCTTCGATTTCTTTGAGCGTGGCGAGTTCCCATTCTTCTTTTTTCGCGCCTGTAAACGTGCTTTTCAGGGGCGGCGCCAACCCGCCGGCCGCCCTCCACAGGCAGCGGGCGGTTGCCTGTCCGTTTCCAACCACGCAGGTCATGTTCGCAAATCTTTTGCCTTGAAATTGGAGCTTCGACGCTCGCACGGCGTTGAAAGCCGTCTCCACGCGGATCGATTTCACGGCGCTGGCGAGCAGCGGGTTGAGATTTTCTCCGGGGTAATTGAGGCATTCGAGAAACGGTTCGTTTACGCCGATGATTCGCGGCTTGGCGGCGAGCGCGCTCTGCGAGCTCGCCGTCTGCAGGGCCAGCGCCGAACGAACAGCGGCGCGCGCCGCCCACCCCGAGGCGGGTCGCAGCGCCTGGCCCGCGAGGGCGCCCGCGAGCGCGGCGGTCGTGCCGCGCAAGGCGGTGCGGCGGGTGAAGGTCGCTTCGTTGCGCGCGTGTGAGGTCTCGTGCAAGCTTGCTCGTGAAAACGCGGCGCCGGCGGAGAAGTTGGCGGGAGGACGGTTGCCAACGTAAGAACGCCCTCGCTGCGCCGCGAACACGGCGAGTTGGCACACTCTTGGTCGATGAGCGCACGTTTTGAGCGCCTGCGCGAGCGCACCGACGGCTTCACGGTCACGCCGAGCCAGTACGCGATCGTGGCGTACGTGGCGCTCGGCGCGCTCACGCTGATCGTGCTCAGTGGCGCCGCGGTGCGCCTCAGCGGCTCGGGCCTGGGCTGCCCGGACTGGCCGAAGTGCTACGGGCACGCGTACCCGCCGCTGAACACGCACGCGCTGATCGAGTTCTCAAACCGTGTGATCACGGTGCCGGTGTCGATCGCCGCGGGCGCGGCGTGGTTGCTCGCGCTGCGCCGGCGCCCCTACCGCCGCGACCTTGCGCGGCTCGGCGCCCTGCTGCCCCTCGGCGTGATCGGCCAGGCGGTGCTGGGCGGCTTTACCGTGCGCGGGGCGCTGGACTACGGCTGGGTGATGGGCCACTTCGCGCTGTCGATGCTGATCCTGCTCGCCGCCACCGCGCTCGCGTGGCGGGCTTCGCGCGAGCCGCGCGCCCCCGCGGTCGCAGTCGGCGGCCACGCAGCGCGCGAGGCGCGTCGCGCGGGGGGGCAAATGACAGACCGCGCGGTGGTTATCGGCGCGCGCGCGCTCGCGCTGCTGGGCGCGGTGACGATCTTCGCCGGTACCGCCGCCACCGCGGCGGGCCCCCACGCGGGTGGCTCGCCGGGGCAGAAGATCAACCGCCTGAGCTTCGACGGGCGCGCGACCATGGACTTCGTGATCCACCGCCACGCCGAGATCGCCGCCGCATTCGGAGTGGCGGCCGTGCTGGTGTGGTGGCTGGCGCGCACCCGCGCGGCCGGCCGCGACGTGCGACGCTCCTTGACGGCGCTGTGCGAGCTGCTGGCGCTGCAGGGAGTGGTGGGAGTGGTGCAGTACGAGACGCACCTGCCCAGCGAGCTCGTGTGGGTGCACGTGGGCCTGGCGTGCGCCGCGTGGCTGGCGGCGCTGTGGGCTGTTTGGGCCGCCGGCCGCCTGGCGCCGCGCGCGGTCTCGGCCGCCGCCGACGGAGCGCTGTGGGAGCCGATAGCGGCGCAGAAGGTCCCCGTCGGCGGCCCCTCCGCCGGGCGCTGAAAGCGCCTAAACAAGGGCTTTGCGGGCCTCGAGCCCTGTTTTCGGGCGCGATCGGACGCCAAAAAGCGCGTAATTTCGGGCATTCGGGGGGTATACCCCCCGTGTTTACGGGCCTCGACGTCCTGTGCAGGGGTTAGCCTGCGCGGGACACGAAGACCCGAGAAGGGAGTGGAATGACCAAGAACGAGCTAGCCGAGCATGTAGCGAGGCGCAACGGGTTGTCCGCCAGCCAGGCCCGGCAGGTGATCGAGACCACGATCGAAGCGGTCTCGGACGAGCTGGCGGCCGGGGGTGAGGTGGCTCTTGCCGGCTTCGGCAAGTTCAGCGTCAGCCACCGAGCCGCGCGCACAGGGCGCAACCCCTCGACCGGACAGACGATCAACATCGCCGCCAGCAAGGCCGCCAAATTCTCACCGGCGAGCGCGCTGAAGAAGCGCCTGAACCCCTAACCCACACGATCGGCCGGGGGCCACCGGTCTTGCTCCGGGCCGGTGGCCTCTGGATGTCAGTTACCTGCGCGTAGCACTCGCCGCGCAGTTTTCGGCCGGGCGCGTATTGATGGGCGCCGCCGCTTCGCTGCGCCGGGGCGGGCGCGCAACCGCGTCTAGACCCATCGCACATTCGTCGGGCAGCTGAGCCGGCACCACGGTCGCGCGGGTATCAGCGCCGCAAACGGACGCCAAGAGGCCGGCGCTGACGCAGCGGCGGCCAGGGAGGTCGCATATGAGACGGATCCTCGGCGCACCAGTGGCGTCGCTCGCGCTGGCGCTCGCAGTTCCGGGCGTGGCGCTCGCAGCCCACCACGGACGCTGCCACCACCACGCAACAAGCCACTTCAGCTCTCACCACCGCCACGGCAAGCACCTGCTGCGCTTCGGCTCGGCGAGCACGCCGACGAGCCCAACAACTCCCACGACGCCGACCAGCGGCGAAAACGCGGGCACGGTCGAATCGTTTGAAAACGGGGTGCTGACGGTCAAGCTCGCAGACCGCTCGATGGTGAAAGGCAAGGTGACCGAAGACACGGACTTGCGCTGCGTGCCTGCGACGCCGCCCTCCGGCACCGCGGGCGACGACGATCAGGGTGACGGAGACCACCAGGGGTCTTGGTCATCCGGCGATCCGGCCGCCCGTGCGTCTGACTTCCAGTCCTCAGACCAAGCCGGCCAAGATCAGGGCGACGACGACCAGGGTGCGCAGGAAACCTGCACCACCGAACTGCTCAAGACCGGGGCGACGGTCCGCGAGGCCGAGCTCGAGCTGAGCGGCGGGGGCGCCGTGTGGGAGCGCATCGTGCTCGTGCACTAGTCGGCGCGCGAGCTCTGTGGGGGCGGCGCCGCTTTGCTAGCAGGTCAGCGCGGCGCGCGCCCTCAGCAGCTCGCCCTCGAGCACGCGTCCGTCTCTGGCGCTGTACACGGGGCCGGTGCCGTCGGTAAGCAGCAGGCACAGCATCGCGATGCCGCTCGCGTACAGCGGGCCGGTGTCGCGCAGCATCGCGGCGAGCTCGCGCAGCAGCTTGGAGTTGGCCAGCACCGAGCTGTGACGCGGCAGCACGCGGCGGCGCGGCGGCGGCAGCTGAGCGGTCGCGACCAGCCGGTCGAGCCCGTCGGCCAGCTCGCCGCGGGTTGACGGCGAGGTCAGCAGCGCAACGCGTGCGGCCAGCCGCGGCGAACTGACGGGGTCGGCCCCTTCGATCAGCGCGCGGTCGAGGCGCCGCGCGAACACGCGAGCGGCGACGCGGGCGCCGAGCGGCGGTCGCATCGCGCGCCTCAGCCTGTCTGCCTCCTCGGCGACGAGCACGTGCTGGACCCACCGCTCGTCGACGGCCGGCTTCGGAATGTTGCGAGCGATCGACCAGTCATTCGGTAACATCGTCGGAAACCTCCGTTTCAGCTTTAGTGGTTAGTAACCTATCATGGGTTTACGATGGTTTCAACGGGAACGCGCGAAATTCCTCACTCACTCGATCTGGTGATCGACTTCGTCAACACCGCCGATCTCGAGGAGCACACCGACGCCCTCGCGACCGCCGGCGGTCTCGGGAGCTGGCTCGTGGACAGAGGACTCCTCCGCGAGCAGGAGCTTCCCGTGGGGGAGCGCGATCGCACCGCCGCGGTGCGCCTGCGAGAGGCGCTGCGCTCGATCATGCTCGCCAACAACGGCGGCGAGCTCGACGCCGGCGCGGAGGCGCAGGTCGACTTGGCCGCTCGCCGCGGCGAGCTGGGGGTGGCGCTCGGCGCCGACGGCTGCGCGCATCTGCAGGCGCGCGCAGGCGGCGTGGCGGGGGCGCTTGCGGCGCTCGTGGTACCAGTGGCCGAAGGCGGTCCGGACGGCTCGTGGCGCCGAGTGAAGGCGTGCCGTGCGGACGACTGCCTGTGGGCCTTCTACGACCGCTCGCGCAACCACTCGGGCGTGTGGTGCAACATGGCGGTGTGCGGCAACCGCGAAAAGGTGCGCGCGTACCGCAACCGCTCGCAGCCGCACACGCACGACTGAGCCGTCGCTCTGACCGCCGGTTGCGTTTGTGCTCGAGCCGCGGGCCGTCAGCCCCGGTGCGGCCACCAGCCGGGACCCCAGCGTGAGCCGGGGCGTCCGGGGAGCACGACCAGCACGATGAAGAGGCCGATGACCGAGAGCAGCAGGCCGAACGTCAGCCCCACGCGCTCGCCGTAGCCCTTGCGGTCGGACAGCCACGAGCTGATGGCGGCCGACAGCAGCCACGCGAACAGCAGGTACAGGGCCTTGGCGCCGATGACGGCGAGAATCGTCATGCGCCGAGGTACGCCTTCTGCACTTCGGGGTCGTCGCGCAGGCTGCGCGAGTCGTTCGCGAGCACCACGCGGCCTGTCTCGAGCACGTAGCCGCGGGTGGACGCGTCGAGCGCGTAGTTGGCGTTCTGCTCGACGAGCAGGATGGAAACGCCGCTGCGGTTGATCTCGCCGATCGTTTCGTAGATGCGCTCGACCAGCACCGGCGCGATCCCCATCGAGGGCTCGTCCAGCATCAGCAGACGCGGCTGGGCCATCAGCGCGCGCCCGATCGCGAGCATCTGCTGCTCGCCGCCTGACATCGTTCCCGCCTTCTGGCGCTCGCGTTCGGCCAGACGCGGGAACAGCCCGTACACACGTTCGAAGTCCGGGCCGATGTCGGCGCCGCGGCGCTGGTGCGCGCCGAGCTCGAGGTTCTCGCGCACGGTCATGCGCGGGAAGCAGTGGCGGCCCTCGGGCGCGAGCGCGATGCCGTAGCCGACCATCTGGTGTGCGGGCACGCCGGTGGTGTCCATGTCCGCGAACACGACGCGCCCTGCGCTGACAGGCGTGAGCCCCGAGATCGAGCGAAGCGTCGTCGACTTGCCCGCGCCGTTGGCGCCGATCAGCGTCACCACCTCGCCGTCCTCGACGGTGAGCGACACCCCCTTTAGGGCCTCGATCGAGCCGTAGCGGGCGTGGATATCGTCGACTTCGAGCAGCGCCATCAGCCCTGCTTGCCCAGGTAGGCCTCGATCACGCGAGGGTTGGAGCGCACTTCGGCGGGCGGGCCCTCGGCGATCTTCTCGCCGTAGTCGAGCACCGTGATGCGTTCGGACACGCCCATCACCACGCGCATGTCGTGCTCGATGAGCAGGATCGTGAGGCTGAGCTCGTCGCGCAGCTTGCGCATGAAGTCGGTGAGCGCGCTCGACTCCTGCGGGTTCATCCCGGCGGTGGGCTCGTCGAGCAGCAGCAGGCTCGGATCCGACGCGAGCGCGCGCGCGATCTCGACGCGCCGCTGGTCGCCGTAGGAGAGGTGGCTCGCGAGCTGTTCGAAGCGGCTCTCGCTCACGCCGACGTAGGCGAGCTTCTCGCGGGCGAGCTCGCGCACGTCGCGCTCCTCCCTGCGCACCCACGGCGCGCGAACGATCGAGCCGAACAACCCGGCCCGCATGCGCGAGTGGCGCCCGATCATTACGTTCTCGAGCGCTGTCATCGCGCCGAACAGGCGGATGTTCTGAAACGTTCGCGCGAGCCCGAGGCTCATGATCACGTCCGGGCGCTTGCGCGTGATCTCGCGCTCGCCGAAGAAGATGTGCCCGGAGGTCGGCTTGTAGAGCCCCGTGAGCATGTTGAACAGCGTCGTCTTGCCGGCGCCGTTGGGCCCTATCAACGACACGATCGAGTGGCGGGGCACGTCGAGCGAGACGCCGTTCACCGCAACCAGGCCGCCGAACTCCTTGGTGATCCGTTCGGCTCGCAGCAGCAGCTCGCCGCTGCCGTTCGGCAGCTCGGTACGCACGGCCGAGGGCGCGTAGACGTCCATCAGGAGGGCTCTTCGAGCAGTGTTTCGCCGCCGCCCACGGCCTCCGTGAGCTCGAGCCGGCGGCGGCGCTCGGGCAGCAGCCCCTGCGGGCGCAGGACCATCACGAGCACGAGCAAGAAGCCGTAGATCCCGAACGACAGCTGCGTGAGGTTGAAGTTCAGCCCGAAGTCTTTCGGCACGCCGTTGAGCACGTCGGGAATCAGGTAGTAGTTGATGTAGGAGAGCGACAGCGCTCCGACGACGGCGCCCCAGATCGATCCGAGCCCGCCGACGATGATCATCGCGAGCACGAAGATCGAGAACGCGAAAGCGAACTGCCCCGCGTTTACCGACGTGTAGAGCGCGCCGAGGAAGGCGCCCGCCATGCCGCCGAAGGCGGCACCCATCGCGTAGGCGAGCAGCTTGGTGCGCACCAATGGGATCCCCATGGACACCGCCGCCACCTCGTCCTCGCGCAGCGCGATCCAGGCGCGTCCCAGCCGCGAGTCGCGGACGCGCAGGTTGACGAACAGCACGATCACTACCAACGCAAAGATCAGCCAGTACCACGGTCGTAGGTTCAGCTGGGTGAACTGACCGATGCCGGGGAAGTAGGGCGGGTCGACCGCAGGGATGCCCAGGTTGCCGGCCGTCAGCGTCTGGCCCCCGCCGAGGTGGATGTCCTGGCCGTTGACCGCGGTGACGCCGATGATCTCGCCGAAGGCGAGCGTGACGATCGCGATGTAGTCGCCTCGCAGGCGCAGCGTCGGCAGGCCGATGAGCGTGCCCGCGACCGACGTGATCACCACGGCGCAGAGCAAGATCAACAGGAAGTTGAGGTGAATGCCGGGGAGCGTCGAGGCGACTTTCGACACGAGCACGTGCACGTGTGCGCGGAAGAAGAACCCGGACCCGAACCAACCGATGCAGTAGGCGCCGATCGCGTAGAACGCGACATAGCCGAGGTCGAGCAGGCCGGCGAACCCGACGACGATGTTCAGGCCGAGCGCCATCACCACGTAGGCAAGCGCGATCACGGTGGCGTTCATGAAGTCCCCGGCCGGGCTCACGAGGAACGGCAACACGACGCCGAAGGCCAGCAGCGCGACGACGATCGCGCGGTGCCACCACCACGGCAGGGCGCGCTCGAGCGCGCCGCGCCACTCCTTCAGCTGCGCGACCAGTTCGTCCACCTCAGCCCGCCTCGCGCGTTTCTTCGCCCAGCAGCCCGCGCGGGCGCAGGACCATGATCATGATCAGGTAGCCGAACACGACGGCCTCGGTCCACTCGGGCCCGAGCCGCGCGTCCGAGAGCGCTTGGATGATGCCGATGATGATGCCGCCGAGGACCGCGCCGCGGACGTTTCCGATTCCGCCCATCACAGCCGCGGTGAACGCGATCAGCCCCGCCTCGAATCCCTGGAAGTACCAGATCGTGGTCTGGTAGAGCGCGTATATGAGGCCGGCGGCGCCCGCGAGCATGCCGCCGAGCCCGAACGTGAGCGCGATCGTGGTGTTGACGTTGATGCCCATCAGGCGCGCGGCCTCGGGGTCCTGCGCGGTGGCGCGCATCGCGCGACCCATGCGCGTGCGCGCGATGAACCAGCCGAGCGCGGCAACCAGCGGGACCATCACCGCGAGCGCAAGGATGTAGCCGCGCTGGATGGGCACGGCGGAGATCGAGAACACGGTCGACCCCTGGTGGATCAGGTCGTTGACGCCGACGGGCGACCCGCCGAGCCAGAGAAGCCCGACGTTCTGGAGGATGAACGAAAACCCGATCGCGGTTATCAGCGGCGCGAGCTTGGGCGCGTTGCGCAGCGGCCGGTACGCGACGCGCTCGATGAGCACGTTCAGCGACCCGCACACGAGCATCGTGATCACCAACGTCAGGACAAGCCCGCCGACGACGCCCGCAGTGCCGGTCGTGAGGCCCAACCCGACCGTGCCCCACAGCCCGACCGCGGTGAACGAGCCGATCATGAACACTTCGCCGTGGGCGAAGTTGATCAGCTCGATGATGCCGTACACGAGCGTGTAGCCGATCGCGATCAACGCCCAGATCGACCCGTTGGACAGGCCCACGGCGAGGTTGTTGCCGATGCGGCTGAGGTCGTGGTGTGTGACCGGTACGCCGTGCACGAAGCCGGCGGGGTATCCGGCGGTGAGGTCGTGGATGACGTAGTAGAGCGGCAGCGCGGCGAGCGCGACCACCAGGCTCCACGGACCTACGTGGCGCCGGATCGCCGCCAGCGGCCGCGCCAAGCGCTCCGGCAGCCCCGGAGCGACCCGCTTGACTTCGACCGACACTTGCTGATCTCAATAGGTGCGAGGGGGGCGCAGCGCGCCCCCCTCGCCGTGTTTGTCAGGTCGTCAGACGACCTTGTTGGGAGTAATCGTCTTGAAGAACTTCGGGGTGCCTTCCGGGCCGACCTTGTAGAGGCCATAGGCCTTCAAGGTGGTGTCGCCGTTGGAGTCGAAGCCGTAGGTTCCGAGCACCGAGTTGCGGCTGCGAATCGCAAACAGCGCTTCGCGCACCGCGGCCTTTTCGCTGCCCTTGCCTGCGAGGTTCGCGATCGTTTCGAGGCCGAGCTTCATGTCCTCATAGCCGTAGATCGAATAGGGGTCCGGATTCGAGACTCCGTACTTCGCCTTGTACGCGGCGAGGAATTCTTTGCCGCCCGGGTAGGCGGTCAGGTTTTGCGTGGCCACCGTGCACTCAAGGAGCGGGCCGATGTTGGCTGGCACGCCGCCTTCTTTCGGGTTCGTGTAGGTCGATGTGCAAACGCCGTCGCCGCCAAAGACCTTGGCGGTTGGGATCGCCGCGTTGACGTCCTTGGTGATCTGCACCGCGCCGTTGGACACGATGCCGGCGAAGAAGAAACAGTCGGCGCCTTCGCCCTTGATCGTGGCTGCGTAGGAGCGGAAGTTGGGAGCCGTGGGGTCGATGCCCGTGTTGCTCGTGACCGTCACTCCGTAGAAGCCCTTCTCGAGCTCGATCAGCGCGGCCAGCCCGGCGCCGTAGGCCTCCTTGTCGTTGGCCACCGCGACGCGCGTGCAGCCCGCTTCCTTCATCGCGACGAGATCGGCCGCGGCCTGGATCGAGTCGCGCGGCACGATGCGCAGGTACGTGCGCGTGCCTGTGGGGTAGTACTTCTGCGGCTCACCCGGCGCGCTGCCCGGCTCGTTCGTAGTCAGGCCGACGTAGGTGTTCGCCGGGCTCACCTGCGAGATCCCGGCTTGGTTGAGAATCGGGATCGAGACCTCGCTGCAGCCCGAGTTGAACTCGCCCATGTAGTAGACGGCTTTGGAATCCTGCGCAACCTTGCGCGCGTTGGCCGCGCACTGGGCCGGATCCCACTTGCCCGCGGCCGCTGTGGAGTCGTCCAACGACGTGTAGTTGATCGTCCACTGACCAGCTTTGCTGCCCGCCTGTTCCAGTGCGAGCTTCATGCCGTTGACCATGGGGTTGGTCTGCGCCGTGGATGCCCCTTGAAGCGGAAGGCTCGAATAGATATCGACCGTTTTCCCGCCGGAGCTAGAGGATGTGCTGCTTTTGCTGCTGCTACCGCAAGCAGCCAGCGCGAGCACTGCAGCCACGGTGAGGCAGCCGGTCATTGCTTTGGAATACAACGCACGCTCCTTTGCTTAGGAACTGTTGGACCGACCGTCGGTCCTTGTAAACGGAGCGTAATGCCGGCGCCAGACTGCGGCAAGGCTCCGGGCGCCCGTGAGAGCGGACTTTTGGGCGCCGCACACGCCGGTTTGCACCGATGCCCGAGCGCACGCCCCGGGCATCGGCGGAACGTCTACGTCTACGGAATCAGCCGCAGCCGGTGTTGTTGCCGCAGCTCGAGCACGTGTAGCACGAGCCCGTGCGCTGCATCATGCCGCCGCACTGGCTGCACGCGGGGCCGAGGTCGAGCCCTCTGAGCACGGTCGGCACCACCGGCGGAGCGTCGGTGAACGCGGCCGACGGGGGATCGGCCGGCGCTGCGGAGGAGCCACTCGCCGCCGACCCCGACGGCGTCGCGGGCGATTTGCTCGAGCTGCCGTTGCCGCCGTTGCTCGCCTTCGGCTTCTCGTGCTCGTCGGCGCCGGAGTCAGGCGTGGCGTTGGCGGGGCCGGCGGTGTCCGAGGACTGGATCGACAGAGCCGCCTGCTGCGCCGCTTGGCGCGCGCGCACCGCGGGGGTGAGGATGCCGAGCTCCTCCTGCGCGTCGACGTCGAGGAAGCGCGACGCCAGCCAGCGCATGATGTAGTCGGGCATCGACTTCGCGAACGGGATCTCGGGATTGCCCGTTATGCCCTCGGGCTCGAAGCGCATGTAGCTGAACTTCTGCACGAGCGTCTCGAGCGGCACGCCGTACTGCAGCGCGATCGAGATCGCGGTGGCGAACGAGTTCATCATCCCGCGCAGCGTCGAGCCCTCCTTGCCGATGTCGGTGAGGAAGATCTCGCCCACCGAGCCGTCCTCGTACATGCCCGCGGTGATGTAGCCCTCGTGGCCGCCGATGGAGAACTTGTGCGTGATCGACTGACGCTCGCGCGGCATGCGCTTGCGCTGCGGACCGGCCTCGGCGAGCGCCTTGCTTACCGCCTGCTCGATCGCGTCGTCGACGGTTGCCGGCGCCGGCGCGTCCTTCTGTGCGTCGGTGCGCAGCGCCTGCGCGGTCTTTGAGCCGTCGCGGTAGATGGCGAGCGCCTTGATGCCGAGGTGCCAGGCCTGCACGTAAGCGTCGGCGATGTCCTCGACGGTGGCGGTCTCAGGCAGGTTCACGGTCTTCGAGATTGCACCGCTGATAAAGGGCTGCGTCGCGCCCATCATCTTCAGGTGACCGGTGTGCGAGATCGCTCGCTCACCGACCGCCACATCGAACACCGGCAGATGCTCGTCCGCCAATCCCGGCGCGCCGATGACAGTGCCGTGCTCCGCGACGTGGGCGTCGATCTGGTCGACCTGCTCGTCGGAGTAGCCGAGCGTCTGCAACGCGAGCGGAACGGTGCGGTTGACGATCGTCATCTGCCCGCCGCCGACGAGCTCCTTGAACTTCACGAGCGAGAAGTCAGGCTCGATACCCGTGGTGTCGCAATCCATGAGGAAGCTGATGGTCCCTGTAGGTGCGAGCACGGTTGCCTGCGCATTGCGATATCCGTGCTGCTCGCCCAACTCCTGCGCTTCATCCCATGACTGTCGAGCGGACGCCAGCAGACCCTCGTCCTGGCAGGCAGCGTCGGGAATCGCGTAGGCAGCGTCGCGGTGCATCGCCATCACGTGGTTGTGTGGCTCGCGGTTTTCCGCGTAGCGGTCGTACGGCCCCATCGCCTGGGCGATCCGCGCCGACTCGGCATAAGCGCGACCGGTCATCAGTGCCGTGATCGCGGCGGCGGTGCCACGTCCCGAGTCTGAGTCGTACGGCATGCCATTGCTCATCAGGTACGCGCCGAGGTTCGCGTAGCCCAGTCCAAGTTGGCGAAAGGCCCGTGCGTTGCGCGCGATCTGCTCTGTCGGGTAGCTCGAGGGGCTGACGATGATCTCCTGCGCGAGCAGCATGACGTCGACCGCGTGCTCGAAGGACTCGACGTTGAACGTACCGTTGGCGTTGCGGAACTTCATGAGGTTCAACGACGCGAGGTTGCATGCCGAGTCGTCGACGTGCATGTACTCGCTGCACGGGTTCGAAGCGTTGATCCGCCCCGAGCTCGGGCACGTGTGCCACTGGTTGATCGTGGTGTCGTACTGAACACCGGGATCGGCGCAGCGCCACGCGGCCTCCGCGATCTCGCGCATCAGCTCGCGCGCACGCACCGGCTCGCCGATCGGCTCTCCGGTCGTGCGAGCCATCAGCCGCCACTCATCGTCGTTCTCGACTGCGCGCATGAACTCGTCGGTCACCCGCACGGAGTTGTTTGCGTTCTGGTACTGGATCGAGAAGAAACCCTCGCCGTCGATCGACATGTCAAAGCCCGCATCGCGAAGCGCGGCGGCCTTGTCCTCCTCTTTGGCCTTGCACCAGATGAACTCGCGGATGTCGGGGTGGTCGACGTCGAGAACGACCATCTTGGCCGCGCGGCGTGTCTTGCCCCCGGACTTGATTGTCCCCGCCCACGAGTCGGCCCCGCGCATGAAAGACACCGGACCCGACGCCGTGCCGCCCTTCGCGAGAGGCTCGGTGGAGCCGCGGATGTTGGACAGGTTTATCCCCGATCCAGAGCCACCGCGGAAGATCATTCCCTCCTTGGTGTTCCAGTCGAGGATCGACTCCATGTTGTCCTGCACGGAGAGGATGAAGCAGGCCGAACATTGCGGGCGATCCTCAAAGCCCACGTTGAACCACACCGGCGAGTTGAACGCCGCCATCTGGTGAAGCAGGATGTGCGTCAGCTCGTGCTCGAACGCCTCCGCGTCCTGGTCCAAGGCGAAGTAGCCGCGCTCGCGACCCCAGCCGGCGATCGTGCCGGCCACCCGGCCGATCATCTGCTTGACGGAGCTCTCGCGCTCCGGCTGGCCCAAGTGTCCGCGGAAGTACTTCTGCGCGACGATGTTGGTTGCATTTTGCGACCAGCTCTTGGGGAACTCGACGTCGGACTGCTCAAACGCGACGCGGTCGCCGTGGCCGATGCGAGCGTCTCGTAGCTCCCACTCGACGGCGTCGAACGGATGCGTCCCCGCGGTCGTGAAATGGCGACCTATCGACAGTCCGCTCCCCGTCTTGATCCGCTGGCCGGGTGCTGTCTGCGGGGTGCTTTCCATCGGGGTTCCTCCTGGTCGTTGTGCCGCGCTCAACCCCCTGTTTGCGGCGGAAAAATCGTGCTCTGGGGGTAACACCGCATCATCCGCCTCGGGCCAGACGGAACTTCTCCATCAGAGGCGGTGCAAGAGGCACGCGACCACCTCTCAGGATAGCGTCCGACCGGACGCTCCCAGCCCGCTGATCAAGCCCCAAAAGACGCTCTCAGCGACGCTTCCTACGCCCCGGCGTGGCTAAGGGGGCGGTGGCCCGCAGGTGGCAAACACTCGCCTTGGATCCGGCTGCGGCGGCGGAATCGGAGCGGCGAGAAACGGCCGCGGGCGCGCGAGGTTGAGCGACAGCACGAACGGGGCGCTGGGCGGGCCATAGCTCCCGTAGCGGCAGCTGAATTCCCCGTTTGGCAACGCGTTGCTCGTCGTCATGACGAGCGCCAGAACCGGCCATCGCAGAGCCACGCCGAGAAGCGTCCGGCCCGGCGGGTTGAAGCCGATGACGTCCTTCGTTGGCCCGTACGGAAGGGCGCGCACCGAAATGTCGACGCCGGGCGCCCCCGCAACTCGACGCACGGCGACGAGGTGCATGCCCGACGCGAGAGGCGGCCGTTCGCTGGCACCAAGCGAGGCTACGCGGTGCCCGTCGGTCGAGTAGAGCTCAACGTGGTATGGGCCAGTCCTGAATCCGAAGCCGATGGTGAAGCTGCCTTCCGGGGATTCGATCTCGGGCCCAAACGGCTGTGCGCCTTTGGCGACGGACAGCACGAGGCGGTCTTTGCGGGCGAAACTGAGCACGCCATCCGGCACGCCGAAGTGGGCGCGGCTCGAACCATCGTGAACGTCGATGACGGTCACTTCCATAGGTTCCAAAGCGCGCTGCACACCGACCGCCAGCAGCCCGCCGTCAGAAGCGAGTACCGGCGGCGCCGTGGTGGAGAGCCACCGCATCACCCGCCATGGACCACCGCGGAGGCTGCGTATGAATAGCGGCTGGGGCGCCGAGCTGCGAGGCGAACCGCAGGCTTCGCTGGCGCCGAGCACGAGCTGGTCTTGCACGACGACGAAATTGCTGATGTTCTGCGTTGCGGGAACCCATCCGCGACATTCGCGCCCCCCGACAGGACGACCCGGGCGAATGGCCGCAAGCGGCGCCGGTGGTTCCCCGCCCGTCAGCTGCCCGCCCGCTTTCAGCGCGACCGATGTCGTCGAAGCCGCGATCTGCGGCGCGTTGAACCCGGCCGGGGAGCCGGAGAGCCGGCGCCGCGTGCCACCACGCTCGAGGAACCTCACGACCCCGTCGCTGTACCACACCGTTCCGGTCCGCAGGACGGCGATCGCTTGCTGGGGAGGCGGCGGAGGCGCGATCGCCCGGACGCTGGCGGTATTCGGACCGACAACCGCCCCCGCGAAGACGGCGACGCCGGCGAGCGTTGATCTCGTGCGAGATCGCGCCGACCGGACAGACGCTCGCGCGCGCACGAAACGCTACCCGCCGCGCCGCGCCCAGTCGCTGAATTCAGCCCAGGTGGAAGAGGTGCGGTAGCCGGCCTCGCCCAGCGAGTGCTGCAGCGACAGCCACCAGTGCGGCTCATACGCGCGCCTGCGCGCGAGCGCCCACGCCGCGCACGCGAGCACGAGCAGAGCCCCCAGGGCGCCGATCACGATCGCCACCGTCGAGCTGCCGCTTTTTGCGGTGGACTGGTGTTTGGCGGCGGTTCCTGCGCGGCCGAGAGCGCCGTTGCCGAGTGCCGGCGGTCGGATCGGGCCCGTGTACACGCTCGCCGGCGGCACAGCCGTCGCCGGGGTGGTTGTCGTTCCGGCGCCGCTCAATTTGCTGAGTTTGGGCCCCGAGCTTCTGCCGGCCGCCGCAGCCGCCCGTCGCAACGCTTCCCGCCGCAACGCTTCCCGCCGCAACGATTCCAAGGACGCCTGCGAGGCGGTCGAACCCACAGATGGGCCCGTGCTCGGGCCGACGGTCGTTGCGCCGGCTGCGCTGGCTGCGTCCGCGGCGAAGGACAGACACGCAAGAGCGGTGGTCGCGAGCGCAAGGCACGTCGTGACGACACCGCGCCGCCAACCCGCCACGGCGCTCCAGATCGCTTCCCGCTTGAGGCTCATCGCGTCGTCATGCTAAACGCGCAAACAGCGCCCCGAGCCGCTCTACAGCAGGTCTTCGATCGCGGCCACCGCCTCACGGATGATCTGCTCGGGTGACTGCGAGGCGTCGATGACGCGGATGCGCTCGGGCTCGAGCTGCGCGAGCTCCTCGTAGGCGTCGGCGATCGCGTCAAAGAAGCGTTCGTCTTCGCGCTCGAGGCGGTCGCCGCCGTCGTGGCCGTCCTCATCGGTGCGCCGGCGCTGCCGCGCACGCCCTGCGGCGGGAGAGATGCGAAGCAGCAGGGTGCGGTCGGGCTGCAGGTTGCCGGTGGCGAACAGGTTGATCGCGCGCACGTCGCCGATGCCGAGGTGGCGCCCGGCGCCTTGATAGGCCAGCGAGGAGTCCACGAAGCGGTCCAGCAACACGATCGTGCCTGCCTGCAGCAGCGGCTGCAGGCGCTCGTCGACGAGCTGCGCACGTGCGGCCGCGTACAGCAGCGCCTCGGCGCGGGCTGCCACTGCGTGTGCCGGGTCTTTTACGAGCTCGCGAATGCGCTCGGACAGGTCGACGCCGCCGGGCTCTCGGAGTGTCTGCACCTTGCACCCACGCGCCGCGACCTCGTTTGCGAGCGCCTCCACAAGCGTGGTCTTTCCGGCGCCGTCGAGTCCCTCCACGGTGATCAGCCTGCCGCGTGGCACCCAGCGCACGCTACCTCGCCTACGATCACTCCGTGCCCGCCGCTGCCAAGCAGCGCGAGCGCGACAGCGTCCCTGCGGCCGCCGACGCGCTCGCGAGCCTCGAGTCTCAAGCGCACGCGCGTGCGGTGCTCGGCCCCGTGCTCAGCGGCGCGGCGCGGCCCTCGCACGCGTATCTGTTTCACGGCCCGCCGGGAACGGGCAAACGGAGGGTCGCGCGCGCGTTCGCGGCGGCGCTGCTGGCCGAGGACGCCGAGGACCCTGACGCGGTCAGCGCACGCGTGATGCGCGGCTCGCACCCCGACCTCACGTGGGTCACGCCCTCGGGCGCCACAGAAATGCTCGTGTCGGACATCGACGAGCCGGTGGTGGCAGCCGCCACGCGCACCCCGTTTGAGGCCGCGCGCCGTGTGTTCGTGATCGAGTCCGCGCACATGCTCAACGACCAGGCGGCCAATCGCATGCTCAAGACGCTCGAGGAGCCGGCGGAGTTCGTGCACCTTCTGCTGCTGTCAAACCGCCCCGAGGAACTGCTGCCGACGATCGCGTCGCGCTGCCAGCACGTGCGCTTTGACCCGCTGCCCGCGGCGCGCATCGCCGAGAACCTCAGCGCTTCGGACCCGGACGCGGTGCTGGCCGCGTCGCGGCTCGCACTGGGCGACGCGGGCCGCGCTGCGCTGCTCACGGGCGCGCGGGGAACGGCCCTGCGCGAGAGCGCCGAGGCGTTCGTGCGCGCGAGCCTCGTCGGCGACACACGCGAGCGCCCGTGGCTGCGGCTGCTGGAGCTCGCGCGCGCGGCGGGGACTCAGGCGGGCGAGCAGGCCGCCGAGCAGACAGAGGGCGAACTCGAGCTCATTCCGTTGAAGGAGCGCAAACGGTTCGAGCGCGAAGCGGGGGAGGCGCGGCGGCGCATCGAGCGGCGCGCGCGCATCGCTGCTCTGGACCTGACGCTGGGTCTCGCCGAGCTGTGGGTGCGCGACCTGCTGTGCGTGAGCGAAGGCGCGCCCGAGCTGATCTACGCCGCCGACCGGCGCGCGCAGCTCGAGCACGAAGCAGGGGGCTTCTCGCGCCCGGCGCGGCTGCGCGACGCGGTGCAGCTCGTCGCCGACACACGCCTGCGTCTCACGCTCAACGTTTCCGAGGAGCTCGCGCTCGAGGCGCTCTCCTATCGCCTCCAGGAGCTGATGCAGTAGCCGGCGTCACGCCACGCGCAGGCGCGCGCAGTTAGCATCCTGCGCGAGGGACCGAGGTGAAACGGCTAGGGACAGCGATCTGCATCGCGGGGGCGGCATGGCTTGCCTCGGTCGCACCAGCGCGCGCGACGCCGCTTACGGTGGGAAACACGCCGGTGCGTTTCGCGCTCAAGCGCGGGTTTCATCCGTCGTCCGCCGGCCGCACGCTGCCTCTCGTGTACCGAGTGACCTACGGCGGCTGCGAAAGGGCGCCGCCGCCGTTCGCGGGCTACGTGCTCGTGTGGGCGCGGCACCGTCTCACGGTGACGCTGTTGCTGCGACCCGCCGCGCGGCCGGCGCCCGGCATCATCTGCCCGGATGTGGCCTGGGTGGCACACCTCGAAACGCGCATAGCGCTGCCGCACGCGTTAGGAGCGCGCGCGCTGTACGACGGCGCGACCAAGCCGCCCCGCCTGGTACACGCGAGCGGATAGCGGGCGCGCCGCACCGCACCGCGGCGCGTCACTTCAGCGAGGTCCAGCTGTAGTCCCACGATCCCGTGTTCCAGATGTCGCCGACGCCCCTGACCCTGCGCCCCTCGATCATGGCTTCGCTCTGCCAATCGAACGGGATCGCGGCGGCGTCTTCTACGAGTTCATCGTCGATTTGCGCCCACGCTGTCGCGCGCGGGCCGGTCCCGGTGATGGACACCGCCCGGGCCATCGCTTCGTTGATCTTCGGCAGATTCGTCTGACCCCAGTTGACGTTGCCGGTTTCAGCGATGTATTTGCCGTTGAACGTGACATTCAGCACCGCTTGGGGATCGCTGAAATCCGCGATCCACGCGACGCTTGGACACACATCGATCTCTTCCTTGGGAACGTTGCAGTACTCGGCGAACATCACCGCGGCAGGTAAGAGCGCGAACTTCGTTGCAAAGCCGAGGTTGTTCAGTGCCTGATTGACGATTTCTGCGTCTTGTTCGAATGGCGCGCCCGTGGCTCCGACAACGGAAACCGTTTGCCCGCCGGTGTAGCGGCCACTCGGGAATCGGGCGAGCCTTACGTACTTTTCCGCGATCGCCATGTCGCCTCCTGGGTGTTCGTCGTAGTCGAACTGCGGGCCGCGGGGACCGGTGAGCCCGCCGGCCTGTTCGAAACCGGGGATACCGGGATAGATGAAGTGGGTTGCGACGGTCGCAAACGGTTCGCCGCCAAACGCGCCGTCCATCGCCGATCGGTCGAGAGCTGCCCACAGCGCCTTGCGAAGGTTGATGTTCGTGAACGGTCCGTGGGCATTGTTCACCGCCACGTAACGGGAGCCTGCGTCGGGCGAGACCTCGAGCTGGCTTGGATGTTTTGCGTATGCGGCTCTGACCGTGGAAACCGCCGGCTGTTGGTTCTCGACGCTGTTTCTGCTGGCGAGTACCTTCGCGCCGTTCGCGGCGCTCGAGCCGCCGATCTTGATGCGCACCTCGTTGAGGTACGCGGGGCGCAAGTCCGTGGACCGGCGCCAGTTGCGGTTGCGCACCAACGTCGCCGATCGTCCCGGCATATAGCCGATTCCGAGGACCTTGCCGGACGCGTTGTTCCTGAGCATGTACGGGCCTGTGGCGACCTCGTAGTCGCCGTAGTTCGATGGACGGTGCCTGTCGAACTTCCGGGCGTAGCTCTTCGGCACGGGCGCCGACAGCGGCAGCTGCAGCGCGTCGACGACGACCTGCGCGTCCGGTTCTGTGAGTTTGAAGACGATTTCGTGCTTGTTCGGCGTCGCGATCCCCTTCACGGGTGCACCAGTGGCGGTCGACATGCCTTCGACCGAGCCGAAATACGAGAGGACGTACGGGTTGGCCACGTGGGGATTGAGCCCGCGCTCGATCGCGTAGGCGACGTCGGCCGAGGTCACTTCGCGGTTGACCGGTGGGCTGAAGTGCACGCCTCGCTTGAGCTTGACCGTGACCACTCGGCCTTCGTTGCCGATCTGCGGCGGACCCGCGGCGAGGTCGGGGGTCGGTTCTTTGCTGTTCGGCAAGTTCGAGTACAGCGGGCGCTGCGTCGCGTAGACGACCTCGTAATCGACCGAGAAGTACGCGACGCCCGGATCGAGATGTTCGAAATCGGTTTCGTTGAGCACCGTCAGCGTGCCACCGCGTCTGCCGCCGCTCAGCGGCTCGGTGAGAGGCGTTTGAACACCCGGCGCGGTGTTGGCAGTGGCGCGTCCTGTTCGCGGCACTGCTTCAGACGCTCGCGCGTTCGATGCCAAACACGCGAGTGCCGGCGCCAACGAAGCGATCACGATGATGCTGCGCCGCGGTCGAGCGGGCGCGCGGGCAGGAGGCGGGGAAAATCTCACGGTGCAAACACGTCGCCGATGCCGACGGGAGGTCGGGGAGGCCGACGGCAGGCTACTTCGCCGGGGCCATCTGTATCGGGTAGGGCAAGCCCAACGCGCGGCGTTTCACCCGATTGGCCCGAGGGTGGGCTCAAACCCGAATTTGTCAAACGCGAGGAAGCGGTTGAACGTGGGGTTGTTGGGCCCGTGGAAGTCGGCCGAGCCCGTGGAGAGCAGCTCGAGCCGCCGGCAGCGTTCGGCGAGCAGCTTTGTCTGCTCGCGGTTGTGGGTGATGTAGAAGGCCTCCACGCCGTCCATGCCCGCCTCGCGGAAGCGGTCGATCGTGTCGAGTACCGCGCTGTCCTCGCTCAGGTCCCAGAAGGGGTGTGCCCACACTGCCACGCCGCCCGCCTCGTGGATCGCGTCGATCGCCTGCGCCACCGTTGGGGTCTCGCGCAGGCGGTACGCGGCGCGCCCCTCGATGAGGTACGCGCGGATCAGATCGCCGATGTCGGCGATGCCCTCGCTCTGCAGACGCTGAGCGTTGGCGGGAGCGGCGAGCACGGCAGCAGCGACGTGCGGTCGGCCTATCGGCTGTCCCGCCGCGCGTCGCTTGTCGATGTCGGTCTCGTCGAGCTCGAGTCCGAGTTGTTGCAGGGCACGGGCCATGCGCAGCGTGCGCTGCTCGCGGTCGGCCAGGAACTCCTGAAGGCGGGCGGTGAGCGCGGCGCCCGTGTGGTCGATGCGGTAGCCCAGGATGTGCAGCTCGCGATCGGCATCCGGCGCGTGGTCGATCGCCGAGATCTCCACCGCGGGCACCACCGGCAGGCCGATGCGCTCGCCCGCCGCAACCGCCTCGGCGACGCCGCTGACGGTGTCGTGGTCGCTGAGAGCGAGCAGCTGCACCCCCGCCTGCGCGGCGGCGCCCACGACGTCGGCGGCTGACAGTTCGCCGTCTGAGTGGATCGAGTGCGACTGCAGGTCAAAGCGCGGCGGCAAGGCGCCGCAGCCTACGCGATGCGCGCATCGGGCTGTGCCGCAGACGCGAGCGCGAGCGTCACGCGTCGCTCCACCCGGCTGCGCAGCCGCCGCACGGCGGCGTGGTAGCGGCGCGCGTTGCTGTACATCGCGGCGTCGCCGTTTGGTTCGAGCGCGTCGAGCGCGAGGCGTGCCGCGTCGGTCTCAGCGGCGTGACGGCGCGCGTCCAGACGCAGCACCTCCAGGTAGGTGAGCGCCGTACCGGTGCGCGGGTTTTGCTCGAGCTGGCGCACCACCGGCACGAGTTCGTTGCTCAGCCAGCGCGCCTCGGCGTTGGCGCGCAGAAGCAGGCACACGTCGGGGGGCGGGTCAGGGCGGTGTGGCTCGGTGGTCATGCTGCGTCCATGCTCGGCTCTCGTCGGAGCCGGTCCTTGGCTCCTGCACACACCGTCTCGGCGTCGTGCGCGCCCTGCTTTAGGAGCCGGGGGCGACTTTCCACGGGCTTTGAGCGCCACAGCCGCTCAAGCGCGCGCTTGCGCAGCGCCGATGAGAAAGCAGATGAAATGGTTGCCCGGAAACCGCGGCCGCAGTCACCGCTCCGCGGGCCAATACGCGCGCGCCGCTGAGCGCGCGCTTCGCCTGCGCACGCTGATCGCGCTTGGGTTGCTCGCGGTGGTCACCGAGCTCGTCGGGCGCTCGTTTGGCCCGCACGACAAGCGCTTTCTCGGTTGGGACGCACTGCTGCTCATGTGCATGCTCGCGATCTCGCGCTATGTGCTGCCGCTGCTGGAGCGCCGTAACCGAGGGGCCACCGCCGAGGAGCACGTGGGTGGGCTGCTCGACCAGCTCGCGGGCTGGCGCGTGATCCACGACGCCAGCACCGGCCACGGCAACGTTGACCACGTCATCATCGGCCCCGCCGGTGTGTTCACGGTGGAGACCAAGAGCCACCCCGGCCCAGTACGTGTCGCGCGTGTGCACGGCGCCACGCTGCGCCAGGCACAAGCGCAGCGGCGCAGGGTGGAAGGGATCACCGCCTTGAAAGTGGAGCCGCTGCTGGTGTACAGCAGCGCGTGGATTGACCGCCCGATGGCGCGACGCAGAGGCGTGCGTGTGGTGCCGGCACGGCTGCTGTTGGTTTATCTCACCGGCCGCCGGCGCGTGCTGTCGCCCGAACAGGTGGAGCTCGCCTACCACCTGCTCGCGGCGGCGCTCACCGAGCAGCAGCTGCGCACCCGCCTGCGCGGCCGCGCTGGGGCCTTCAGTAGGTTGTGAGGCAACCATGTCCATGGCCCCCTTCGGAGCGCGGCCGGTGTCGCGCGGAAGCGGCCGCAGCGACCGCGGCCGCGCCCGCCTCGCGCTCGCGCTCGCCACGCTGGGGATCGCCGCCGCGCTGCTCGCTTATGCCGTGTCGCCGGGGGTGCGCCACGCCGTCAGCCATGCTGCGCACAGCGTCAAACACGCTGTCGGCAACGTCTTCGATCGCGACACCAGCGCGCACAAGAAGCCGGCCGCGGCGGCCAAGCACGCCAAGGGCGCCAAGGGCGCCAAGGCACCGGCCAAGCACGCGGGCGCCGCGGCCAAGCACGCCGGCGCTCCGGCCAAGCGCGAGCCCGCAGCAACGTCGAGCGGCTGACATACGAGCAGTACGTAGGGCACCACGCAGCGCACGAACGCTCCCTAGGGCAACCCCGCAAACCGCCCGCCGGGGCGAAGGCACCCGTCAAGCGGCGATAGCGTCAGGCCTTCACTGAGGCTGGTGCGGCTGCGTCCCACAGCACGCTGCCGGTGCCTAGCTTGAAGTTGCACTCGCTGCGGTAGGCAAAGCGGGTGGTGCTGTGGCTTTCAAGGCCAAGTTCGCTGACCAGTGGCGCGCTTGACAGCTCGCTGATGTCGACGACGTACTCGTGCTCGAGCGGCGCTGCGCGCAGCGAGCTGACGCTGTAGGACGCTTCGGCGACTTGCTGTAGCGAAGCGCGGGAGCCGTCCCCGATCGCGCGCGCCTGATGCAGGAACACCTGTCTGACGCTGCCCTCGATCATGTTCGCGAGCACGCTCTCGGCAAACCGCCAGCCGAAGTGAATCGACGGCCGGCCGTCGCGGTCGGTGAGCTGGCGCAGGTGCCGGCCGACCTGGCGCAGCCCTGACCAAACCAGCTCGGTTACCTCGTGGACCGGCGCACCGCGTGTCACCCGCACGAGCGGGTTGCGTTGCGGCTGTTGGTCGGTTTCGAAGTCCATGCCGAAGGCGTCGAGCTCAAACGCCGCTGCGTCCGCGCCCGGTGCAGGCAGGTCAAACCAGCCGAAGGCCTTGGCAAAGCCGTACATCTCACGCCCCGAGGCCAGCGAGATCGGGTTGTCCACCCACATGTAGGGCGTGAACATGAGCATCTCCTCGACAACCGCAGTCTCATGCTCATCGTGCACGCGGCCCACCGGCACCCAGATCGCGCCCTGTGTCTCGGATGCCCAGCCCATGGTCGCAAATCGCTGCTGCTCGCTGACGATCCGCTCGACGCGGCCCAGCGAGAAGATCACGTGCGAGCCCAGCGGGCGCAGGTCGATCTCGCCGCCGGTCGGCTCGGCGAACGTGCGCCGGCACAGCTCGGCCAGGCATTCGCGATCGGCCAGCAGCGGAAAGCACCACTGCGTGACTCCCTCGCAGCGCAGCGGCCCCGGAACGGTGGCCAGCGAGCCATATTCGACGTAGTCACTCATCGTGTTCGCCTCGATCTATGGTGTTCTCCTCGATCGGATTCGAGCGCGCCGCGCGTGCCGTGGACGACCGTGGGAGAGCCGCAGACCGCGCGCGCGGCGAGCATTCCTGACGTGACCGCGGCCTCCACGCTGCCGCCGTCGATGCCGTTGCGGGTCCAGTCGCCGGCGAGAACGAGGTTGTCAAAGCCCGACTTGCTGGGCCACAGGCGGTTTTTGACGGTGCCGGCCAGCGTCAGCGCGTAGCGTTCGCTGCCGCCGAAGTTCGCTCGCCAGTACTGCGACTGCAACCGCCGCGGTCCGTCGGCGCCGTTCCCGTCCACGAGCAGCCCCCAGTCAAAGCCATCCTCAGCCTGCGACCGCGGCCAGATCGTCTGCACGTCGCGCCGCAGGAACTCAAGCGCGCCGCCGTAGGTCTTTGCATCTGCCTGCGCCTGCGTGTCGATGCCCGCGTGCGGAAGCACGCCGCAGAAGTACGCGATCTGGCCGACGCTGCCAGCTGGCCAGTCCTCACGTTCGAGCAGCTGGTCCATGTCGCAGTAGGTGTCAAGCGGCTCCACGAAGCAGCTCGCCAGCGAGCCGGCCGCATAGGGGAAGCCCAGTTGGTTTGCGTCGCGCGACAGCCACAGCTGCACCGCCTGCGTCATCACCGTGTGCGAGCTCGCGAGCATGCACGCGAAGTCCCTGTTGGCCGCGACCAGCTCCTCGCAGATCGGCTCGAGCGCGCCGACTGGGATCGCGAGCACGACCGCGTCGAAGTCGACTCCGCGCCGCAAGATGATCCGGTCGTCGCGCCCGAGCGGGTTGGGGTCCTGCTCGAGGTCCGCTTTCATCGCCTTCAGCCGCTCGCCCTCCTTGAGCTGTTCCCACTGAGGTTCGCTCGGCCAGCACGGCAATTCCTTGACCTCGACCAGCGGGTCGTAGCGCTCGCCTGCGAGCGTCGCCTGGCGAATCAGCTCGATCTCGTCGATCGACTTGCCGTCGGGGCTGGTGCTCAGGCGGGTGACGCAGTGAAAGAACTTGAAGTCCACGCGAGGGCGCTCGAGCTCCTCGTCCAAAACCGCGTGCTCGGGCGCTCGCGGCGGGCGACGGGTGAGGACTTCATAGAAAGGGGCGAAGACGGCGTCACCCATGCCCGCCTGCATCTTGTACATGAGCGCGCCCTTGTAGCAGAGCAGGCTGCGAATCAAATCCTGCGCGGCCTTGCCGGCCGCGACGTTCGGGCGCGAGATGTCCCCTTCCTCATAACAGAACGCGGCGTCGTAGATCGCGCGCACCATCGGCGCGTTCTGCACGGTCAGCGCCATGGCGCCGTGGCGGCTCAGCCAGGCGCGAAACTCCTCGTCGTTGATTGCCCCAAAGCCGCGCTTCAGCACGCGGTCGCGAGCGATGCCGGTGAGCATCGCGGTGGCGAGATCGAGCCACATGAAGAACAGCCGCAGCCTGTCGTTCTCCACACGCTCGCGCACCACGTAACGCCACGTCCAGTTGCGGATGCGGCGCATCAGCCAGGCCGCCGGCCGCAGCTCCCACGGCGCGCGATGCCCGCGCTGCGCATGGTGGCGCGCACGCCTGTGCAGCAGGCGCAGGCCGTGGCGCGCGCCCGCGTGGCCGGCCCTGCCGCGGGAGCCCGAAGGCGCGCTTGGGGCGGAGCCCAGCCAGTCGGACTCGATGAACGCAACCGTCTGGCGCAGCATCTCCCACGGCCCCACCGTGCCCGGATCACCTGGCGTCAGCGAGTTGGTGGGAAGGGTGAAATGGTGAGGCACCCAGCGGTCGCCGAAGCGCTCGTACTGGACACAGTCGCTGCGCGGCTTGAACGCGTCGCTCCACTTCGAAAGCGCCGCGCCGTCCGGCCGTTTCAGCTCTTCGTAGCAGCGGCGCATCACGCCGAACGCGTTGTCGTAGAAGCCGAACCAGATGTGCAGGCCATGCTCCTCGATGCGCTGCCCGCACGCCGCGTTGCGCCCGCTCGCTCCCTTGCCGCCCAGCCGCCAGCCGAGCGTGTAGAGGGTGACGTCATGAGCTGCGTGCAGCTTGGGCGTGGCGGTCAGCTCGTACGCCGCTGTCACGCCGGCCGCGCCGCCGCCAAGCACGACGACCTTCTTGGGCTTTGCGGTCGCCTCTGCAGGCGTCACGAAGTCACCGGCTCGGGGTTTTCCAGCGCCGCGGTAACGTCAGCCTCCAGGCCAGCTGCGCCGAGTCGGGAGGCGGCGTCGCGGGCGGACTCCAGCACCGGTTCTACATCCGCCGTCGCCGCGCCGCGCAGGATGCGCACGCGTGCCTGCTCGAGCTGGGTGCGCGCGAGCCAGATCGGCGTGCCCATGCGCTCGCCGAGCTGCGCTGCGACCCACAGGTGGCGCTCAGCCAGCTCTAGGCGGCCGGAGACGCGCGCCAGGGCGCCCAGGTGGTGGGCGATCGTCATCCATGCGTTGACCGTCGTGTAGGCGATCTGCTGCTCGTAGGGGGCCAGCAGCGGATACAGAGCCCCGGCCGCCACCGAGTGGCTGATGCGAGAGGCGGCCAGCGCGTAGGAGCCGACCGCGGCACCCCAAGCGATGTCCATCGGCGCAAAGCCCTCGCGCGCGGCCGCGTGCAAGTTCTCGCAAGCCTCCCGCTGCATGCCGGTCTCGCTCTGTGCGAGCGTGAGCACCCCGCGGCAGGCGGGGACGCCGGGCAGTTCACGGGCGAAGACCTCGAAGACGGCTCGCAACTCCTCCATGCGGCCCTGCTCGAGGCGAATCGGAGCAAGCTGCGATTCGCGAACGAACGCGGCGTCCGGCTGGCCGCTGCGGCTGGCGAAGTCAAAGCCTTCCTCGGCGAAGCCTTCGGCCTCATCGAGGCGGCCGAGCAGCGTGGACATCGTGCAACACAGGATCGCGGTGAACCAGTGCGCGATTGGATGTGCGGTGCGGCGTGTGAGCGCGCGCGCCTCCGCCAGGTCGTCGCGGGCGGCCGCGATGTCGCCGGCAGAAATGGCGGCGACGATGCGACAGCGCAGCGCGTGGTAGCGAAGCAGCGAATCGTTCACCCGGCGCGCGGCTTGCACGGCCTCGTCCGCCTCCTGGCGTCGCGTCTGCACCGTGTCGGGCGAGAAGATCGCGAGCGCCCGCTCGGCCACCACACCGATCAGCGCCTCGGGTGCGTCCAAGCGACGCACGATTGCGAGCGCCTCGTCGCTGAGCGCCAGGCGCCGCTGCGGGTCGTCGGCGAACTGCAGCTCGTCGCCCAGCCGCGCGAGCAGCTCGGCGCGCTCGGAGGAGTCCTCGGGCCCGACCGCGGCGATCGCGTCGTCGAGCAGAGCGACGCGCTCGCCGTCCACCTGGCCGGGTTTGCTGTACACGCGCCCGCGCTCGTTGGCCAGCGCTGCGCGCACGAGGCGCGTGCGGTCGTGCAGGCGGCGGGCCAGCGCGGCGGCCTCGAACAGCGTCTCGCGCTGCTTTGGGCTGCCGGCCAGCGCCTGCGCCTGACCGAGGCGGATGAGCAGCTCGCAACGCTCCTCCTCTGACGCGCCCGCCACGTCTGCGAGCTGGCGCAGCGCCCGCTCGTACCACACCACCCCCTCCTCGGAAGCGAGCTGCTCGAGCGCGCGATCGCCCGCGGTCGTCGCATAGGCGACGGCCTTGCGGACGTCGGCGCCGGCGGCCGACATGCCGAAGTGGTAGGCGAGCTCTGTGGCGCGCGACTCCGGCCGCTCGCCACAGAGTTCCTCGAGAGCCACGGCGACGTGGTGGTGGCCGCGCATGCGCCGCGCGGGGCCGATGTCCTCATACAGCGTGTACTCGACGAGCGCGTGCGCGAACTCGAAGTGGCGCTCACGCCCGCTCAGCTTGCGCACGAGGCCGGCGCGCACAGCCGCGTCGAGCGCATCGGCGAGCTGGTCCTCGTCGCTTGTCAGAGCACGCCTCAGCAGATCCGCGTCGAACTCCCGACCGATTATCGCGGCGCTGGCGAGCGCTTGGTGTGCGAACTCGCCGAGGCGCGCGACGCGGCGCAGGATCACCTCGCGGACGCTGGCCGGCAGTTCCACCGAGGCGTCGGTGGACCAGCGCCCGCCACTGCTCCGCAGCTCGCCGGTCTCGCGCAGGTTTCGCACCAGCTCGCGAATGAAGAACGGGTTGCCACCCGTCTCGCGCTGGATCGTCCTGGCCAGTTGCTCGCTGCTGGCGTCGAGCTCGTGGCCGGCGAGGGTCTCCATCAGCGTGAGCACGTCGCGCTCGTCGAATCCGCCGAGCTCGATGCGCGTGATGTCTTCCTCGCGATGCAGGTCGGCCAGCAGCGCCGCCAGCGGGTGGCGGTCGTCGAGCTCCACGCCGCGGTAGGTGCCGACGAGCACAACGCGAGCGTCGGCGAGCTGGCGGATGAGGTGGCGCAGCAACTGAAGCGTGGAGCGCTCCGCCCAGTGCAGGTCGTCGAGCACCACCAGCAGCGGTCCATCGCGCGCGCCGACGGCGAGCGCGTCGGTGACCGCTTCAAACAGCGCGTAGCGCTGCGCGGCGGGATCGGCGCCAGCCGGTGGGGGCGTCGCATCGCCCAGGTGCACCTGCACGCCGGGCACGATCCGCACAAGCTCGCTCCCGTGCTCGGCCAGGTGATCTGCCCAGAACGAGTCGGGAAGGTGCGCGAGCAGATCGTGCATCACGGCGACGAACGGCTCGTAGGGCATCGCCGCGTCTTCCTCGCAGCGGCCATAGAGGATGCCGACACCGCGCTCGTGCGCGCCTGCCGAGAAGTGACTGGCCAGAGCTGTCTTCCCGATGCCGGGCTCCCCCGAGATAAGCGCCACCTGGCGCCCGTCAGTTTCGGCCGCGGCGAGCACGTTTGCCAGCTGCGCGTGCTCTGCGTCGCGCGCAGCAAAGCCACGAGCGCGGCTGCTCTGGATAAGCGTGGGCAGCGGCAGCTGAAGCTCGCCGCCGGAGGTTTCGCTCCACAGCACCTCATACACGTGGGTAGGCGGGGTAAGGCCCTTGAGCTCCAATGCCCCCAGGGCAGAGAAGTGCGCGGCGTCGGGCTTGCTGAGCGCGCGGATGGCGTCGCTGGCGAGCACCTGTCCGCCCTCTGCGCGATCGCACAGCCTCGCCGCCTCGACGGCGGGCCGGCCGAACCAGTCACCGCCTTCGGTGACGGCGTCGCCGACGCTGAGGCCGACACGCACCGCGATGGGATGACGCGTGCGGCGGTTATAGCGCGCCACGCGACGCTGCGTGAGGACCGCGCACTCGACGCCGTCGGTGGCGCTTGCGAAGGTGACCATCAGGCCGTCGCCGATGTTCTTGACCTCGGTGCCGGCGCGATCGCGCAGAGCGCCGCGCAGCAGCGCGAAAAGATCGCGTCTCACCTCGGCCGAAGCCTGACCCAGCTCAGCCGTCCGCGCGGTCGAGTCCACCATGTCGGTGAACATGACCGTGACGGTGCCAATGCTCGCGCGCCTGACCGTCTGCTTTCCCCCTGTCGTTGTCCCGCATCGTGTATTGCAGCGGGGTTCATGTCAAGTCACGTATACGAGGAGTAGCATTGCGACTCGATGAGCGCTGCGGGGGAGCAGACGGAGGCGTCGCGTGCCCACGCGCCGGCCGCGGAGGAGCTCGACGGATTCACGCCCGCCGAGACCATCGACGAGGTGATCGAGCGCATGACCGAGATCGGCGCATCGCTTGAGCCTCGCGATGGTGTGGGCTACTTCAACCGGATGTACCTGGCGGTCACGCAGTCCGTCAAGAAAGGCTTGCAAGACGCCGGCTTCGAGAGCGGCCCGTTCATGTCACGGCTCGACGTGGTCTTCGCCAACCGCTACTTGAAGGCCGTGGTCGAACACGAAGCCGGCAAATACGCCGGGCTGTCGTGGCGCCCGCTATTTCACGCGCGGATGGAGAGGCGCGCCCCTGTGCAGTTCGCGATCTGCGGGATGAACGCGCACATCAACCACGACCTGCCGCTGTCGATCGTCGATACCGCGCAAGAAATGGGAGTAGAGCCGGCCAAGGGCACGCCGGAGTGTCGCGACTTCGAGCACGTGAACGAGGTGCTGAGACAGGTGGAGGCAGAGGTGAAGAGCGAATTCGTCACAGGTCTCCTGGCCGAGATCGATCGCGTGATGCACGGCGCCGGCGACAAGCTCGCGATGTGGTCGATCGCCGACGCGCGCTGGCGCGCATGGGAGCACGCCGAGTTCCTGTGGAGGCTGCGCGACCATAAGGAGCTGACGAAGCTCTACCGCGACGTGCTGTCTCAGGTTGTGGACGTCGGCGGGCAGGGCATTCTCATCTAGAGCGGGCGAGCGTTCGGCCCGATTGCCGGCGCGACCACGCGCGCAGGCCAAACGTGCGCGCGCAGCAGGGTCGGTGGGCTCACACGCAAGGGGTACGTACGCCAGTGCCCAATGGGAAGCGATCTCGCACTGCGCCGCCAATAGCGGACCGAACGGACCAACGTCACACACGCGCTCGCGCGGGCGCGATACGGTAGGCCACAGATGGCCACGGCCACCACTTCGGGTGCAACCTCGGCCGCGACCGAGCCGCGACTGGCTGGCAGCGGCCACGACGTGCCCATCCGCGGCCTTCCGCCCGGGCCGCGCATCCCGCCGCTCCTTCAGACGCTTCTGTGGGCGCTCGTGCCGACGTGGGTGATGGACCGCTGCGCGCGCAGCATCGGCGAGCACTTCTCGATCACGTTCTTTCCCAGCGGCATGAAACTGGTGCTGGTGAGTGACCCGGCGTCGCTGAAGACGGTGTTCACCGCGCCGCCGGACGTTGCGCCCTCCGGCGCGGGGAACTCGCCGGTGGCGCCGGTGATGGGGCCGCATTCTGTGATCGTGTTGACGGGGCCCGAGCACATGCGCCAGCGCAAGCTGCTTCTGCCGCCATTTCACGGCGAGCGCATGCGCGAGTACGAGCAGGTGATCGTGGAGGCGACGCGCAATGACATGGCGAGCTGGCCGCTCGGACGGCCGATGCGCCTTTTGCCGCGCACGCGCGCGATCACGCTGGAGGTGATCCTGCGCGCGGTGTTCGGCGTGGAAGCGCAGCGCATGGACCGCGTGCGCGAGGCGGTGAAAGCGCTCTTGATCCCGGCGAACCCGCTGCTCGTGTTGCGCATCGTGCTGCGACCGCCGAGTCTGCAGCGCCCCGGCGGCGAGTTCGGCCAGGCGCTGGATCGCCTCGACGAGGTGCTGTATGAGGAGCTCGCGCGGCGGCGCGCGCAGGAGGACCTCGCGCAGCGCACGGACATCCTTTCGCTGCTGATGCAGGCGCGCGACGAGGACGGCGAGGCGATGAGCGACGAGGAGCTGCGCGACGAGCTCGTGACGCTGCTGCTGGCGGGCCACGAGACCACCGCCACCTCGGTGGCGTGGGCGATCGAGCGCCTGGTGCGCCACCCGGACAAGCTCGAACGCCTGGTGGCGGAGATCGATGCGTATCCAGACGGGGGCGAGGACTACATCACCGCGGTGGTGAACGAGACGCTGCGGGTGCGCCCGGTGGTGCCGCTCGTGGCGCGCATCCTGAAGGAGGAGCTGCAGGTGGGCCCCTACGCGCTGCCGGCGGGCACGCGCGTGGCGCCGTCGATCTGGCTCACCAACCGCAACCCGCGCGTGTATGACCGCCCCGACGACTTCGAGCCCGAGCGCTACCTGGGCAGCGCGCCCGAGACGTTCTCGTGGATCCCG
>DASZFR010000185.1:0-20789 GCA_035939635.1 Solirubrobacteraceae bacterium | reverse complement strand
GACGGCGATGGCCGGTTCGTCCGCCGGCGGATGACGACGGGGACGCGTCAGGCGGCGACGGCGACGGCCGGCTCGTCCGCCGGCGGATGACGACGGCGGATCTCGTACAGAGTCGTGCGCTCGGCCGCGGGGCGGCCGGCGCGATGGGCGGCGGCGATCAGCTGCTCGGGCTCGAGGCGCGTGCCGTGGTAGCTGCCGGCGAGGCGGCTGATCGACTCCTCCATGAGCGTGCCGCCGAGATCGTTGACGCCCCAGCGCAGCGATTCGGTGGCCGCGTCCAGGCCCATCTTGACCCAACTGGCCTGCACGCTTGCGACCGTGCGCCCGAGCGCGAGTCGGAACACCGCGGTGTGCTTGAGGTTGTCCTCCCGCGAGATCTCTTGGACGCCGTGGGTGCGCCCGAGCAGCGTTTGGAAGGGGATGAACGAAAGCGGCACGAACTCGGTGATGCCGCCCGTGCGCTCTTGCAGCTCGCGCACCACGCGCATGTGCTCGGCCAGCTCCCAGGGCTCCTCGATGTGACCGAACATCACTGTCGCGGTCGAGTGCAGCCCGGCGTTGTGACAGGCCTCGACGATCTGCACCCAGCGCGCGACGGGAAGCTTGTTCGGCGAGATGCGCTCGCGCACGCCATCGTGCAGCACCTCGGCGGCCGTGCCCGGCGTCGAGCCCAGGCCCGCATCGCGCAGGCGGGCAAACACCTCCAACGGCGGCAGCCCGGAGGTGTCGCACATGTAGGCAACCTCCATCGGGCTGTAGGCGTGCAGGTGCAGCTGCGGCGCAACCTGCTTGGCGAGCCGCAGCCAGCCGAGGTAGTCCTCGATCGTCCAGTCGGGATGGATCCCCGACTGGATGCAGATCTCGGTCGCGCCGTAGCTGACCGCCTCGGAGATCCGCGCCACGAAGTCGTCGCGGTCGTGCTCGTAGGCGTCGGGCGAGCGCTTGCCCTGACCGAAGCCGCAGAACGCGCAGCCGACCACGCAGATGTTGGACACGTTGATGTTGCGATTGACCACGAACGTCACGGTGTCCCCCGCGAGCTCCGCGCGCAGCTCGTCGGCGGCGCAGCGCATCTCCTCGATGGCCGCGGGGCGCGTCTCGGCGAACAGCGCGGTGAGCTCCTGCGCGCTCAGCGCTGCGCCGTCGCGCGCCCTGCTCACGGCGCCGGACACGAGGTCGGGGCGGATCGGCGCCGGGGGCTCGCCGCGTCCTGAGCCGCGTCGCGGGATAAAGCTCCAGTAGCGCCGCTTGATCGTGTCGAGCACGGCGGGCGCCAGCCACTCCGAGTCGATGTAGCGCGGGTATACGCACAAGCGCTCGCTCAGCGCGTAGCCGTCGCGCTGCAGCGTGCGGCGCACCTGGTGAGGCGAGGGAAAGGGATGCTCGGGGGAGATGTGATCTCCGTTTGCCGACAGGCCACCGAGATCGCTGGCGCCGGCCGCCACGAGCTGCGGCCACCAGTCAGACAGATTCGGCGGCACCTGGATGCCCACTTCGGGCATCAGCCGGCGCGCCTCGGCGATCAGGCGCTTGAGGTCTGCGACCTCGATCGGACAGGCCCACGGCGGCATCGGCGGCGACGACCGCCCGCCCGCGACTCCGGTGCGCCAGAACTCCTGCGCGGCAGCGTCGGCGATCTGCGCCGGCTCCTGGCCGTAGTAGCGAGGGTGCGCGACGAAGTTCTGCAGGATCACCTCCTGGATGTGGCCGTGCTCGCCGTGCAGCGCTGCGAGCGCCGCAAGCGAGTCCATACGCTCCTGCTCGGACTCGCCGATGCCCACGAGGATTCCGCTGGTGAACGGGATCTTCAGCTCACCGGCGGTGCGGATCACCTCCATGCGGCGCGCAGGGTGCTTGGTGGGCGAGCCCGCGTGCACGGTGTCCATCAGGCGCTCGGAGATCGACTCGAGCATGAGGCCCTGCGACGCGGTGACCTCGCGCAGGTGTTCGAGCTCCTCGCGCGAGACCACGCCGAGGTTGGTGTGCGGCAGCAGGCCACGCTCGAGCGCGCGCTCGCACGTCCACACGACGTAGGAGGTGAAGTCGTCGTGTCCATAGGACCGCAGGCGCGCGCGCACCTCGGCGTTGACCTCCGGGCGCTCGCCGGTCAGCACGAGCAGCTCCTTTACGCGCCGCCGCGCCGCCGCGTCGAGCATCGCCAGAACCTCGTCGGGCGCGTACAGGTGCGCCTCGTGCGTGGCGAACGAGCAGTACTTGCAGTAGCAGCGACAGGTCCGCGAGAGCGACAGCGTGAGGTTGCGGCTGAACGTCACCCTGCGGCGCATCAGGGTCAGTGTAGGCGCGTCGCGCCCGCGGAGGTCCGTCCGATGCGCGGCTTACCGTTGCCGCCGTGCTGGAGGATCCTGTGCGCCGCGGCGTCGCCGAGTTCATCGGCGCGTTCACGCTAATTTTCATCGGCGCCGGCGCGGCCGTCGCAGCCAGCCAGGCCCACGATCCCACGTTGATCGGCGTGGCCGTAGCCAACGGCGTCGCGATCGCGGTGATGGTCTCCGCGTTAGGGCACATCTCCGGCGGGCATTTCAACCCAGCGATCACGTTCGGGTTCTTGATCACACGCCGGATCAAGCCGCCGCTCGCCGCGTGGTACTGGCTGACGCAGTTCGGCGGCGCCGCGCTGGCAGCCCTGTTGGTGCGCAACCTGCTGCCGCGCGAAGCCAGCGCTGCCGTCAACCTCGGCGTGCCGGCGCTCGGCCACGGCGTCGATGCCACCTCCGGCTTCCTGCTCGAGGCGATCTTCACGTTCTTCCTGGTGTGGGTCGTGTTCGCCACCGCCGTGGACCCGCGGGGCACGTTCAAATCGATCGCCGGCCTCGCGATCGGCTTGACGATCACGATCGACGTCCTCTTCGGCGGACCGTTCACGGGCGCGGCGATGAACCCCGCTCGGGCGTTCGGGCCCCAGCTCGTCGGCAACCATTGGTCGCATGCCTGGGTTTGGTACGCGGGCCCGGTGCTCGGCGCTTCCGTCGCCGTGATGGTGTACGAGTACCTTTACCTGCGACCCGCCAAGCCCGAGCCGGTGGGATCGCCGGACAGCGGGGTGATTGAGCCGCGGGCCGGCGAGCCGGCGTAGGTGGCCTCGATCTACCTGGCGCGGCACGGCCAGACCGCCTACAACCTCGAGGGCCGCTTCCAGGGCCATCTGCCGGTGCCGCTGGACGAGACGGGCCGCCGCCAGGCGGCCGAGCTCGCAGAGCGCGCGGCCGCGCACGACTTCGCGGTGCTGTGGTGCAGCCCTCTCCTGCGCGCGCGCGAAACCGCCGAAGCCGTCGCCGCGCGTACGGGACTGGCCCCGCGCGAGGATGAGCGGCTCGCCGAGACAGACGCCGGCGACTGGACGGACCTGAGCTTCGCCGAGGTGCGCTCGCGCGAGCCAGCGGCGTTTGCGGCGTTCCTCGCGGGCGACAAGGGTTTCGCGTTTCCCGGCGGCGAGTCGCTGGTGCACCAGCAGGAGCGCGTGTCGGCGGCGATGCGCGACATCGCGCCGGGACCGCTGCCCGTGCTCGTGGTGTGCCACGGGCTGGTCATCCGCGCTGCGTTGTCGTGGCGCGCGGGCCGCTGGCTGAGCGAGACCGAGCGCGTGCCCAACGGAGCGCTCGTGCCCCTCGATTCCGTCTCGGGCGAGCAGGCCGAGGGCGGCGGCGCGCCTACCCAGCCCAGCTGAGCGGCGCCTGTTCGAGCCCCTCCTGGCGCCCAAAGCGCTGGACCGGCAGCCGCCGCGTGACCGAAAGCCCGACCAACCCGCCAGTGGCGGCGATCGCGAAGGCGAGGCTGACGCCGGTGGACAAGGGCCACCCCTGGTTGGACGCGAGCACGAGCGCGCCGCCGCCGAAGCCGGTGCCGAGCGCGGTGCCAAGCACGTCGGCGAGGTTCAGCGACGCCGACGCCCAGCCGGTGCGATCCGAGGTCGCCTCGCGCAGCGTGAGCAGGGAGGTGGGCGCGTAGGCGAGGCCCATGCCGAGCCCCGCGACGCTCCAGGCCACAAACGCGACCGCGACGGAAACACCCGGGCGCAGCGAGATTGCCATCCCGGCGATGCCCGCGAGCAGCAGCACGAGCCCCACGCGGATGAACCCGCGTCCCTCGCGGCGCTCGCTCAGGCGCGCCTGCAGCCACGAGCCCGTGGTCCAGGTGAGCGTGGGCAGCGTGATGAACACACCGGTGGTCGTGGTGCTGTGATGCAGCACCGTGCTGAACGCGAGCGTCACGTAAGCGTCGGCGCCGAAAAACGCGAACGTGAGCAATCCGCGGCTGAGGATCGTTGCGGGCAGGCCGCGGCGCGCCGCGAGCGTTCCGCCGGGCAGCAGCCGACGCAGTGCGGGCACTCCTACCGCCAGCCCGAGCGCGGCGAGCACTGCGCCAACCGGGAGCGTGCCGGAGGCAAGCGCCTGCAGCACCAGCGCTCCCCCAACGGCCGTGCGCAGCGCGTCCCCGAGCGCGTGCTCATCGACGGACTCCGCGCTCGCTGAGTGGGGGTCCGCGCGCCCGGGCCGTCCGAGCCTCACCAGTGGACCGAGCGAGAGCGCGCCTGCGAACGCCACCAGCGGAATCAGCCCCAAGAAAACGACCCTCCAGCCGAACGCGCGCGTGACCTCGGCGCTGAGCAGCGGCCCGATCAGCGCGGGGATCACCCAGGCCGTGGACAGCACGGCCAGCATCTGCGGGCGCACGCGGTCGGGCAGGCTGCGCCCAATCGCGACGTAGGCGATCGCCGGCGCCGCACCCGCGCCCAATCCCTGCAAGCAGCGCCCAACCACGAGCAGGGGCATCGAGGGGGCGAGCCCGGAGACCGCGAGGCCGGCTGCGAACAGGGCGACCCCGCACAGGTAGGGCCGCGCGGGCCCCACTCGATCCGCGTCGCGCCCGGCGGCGACCGCACCCACCAGGCTCGCGAGCATGAACGCGCTGAACACCCACCCGTACAGGCTCAGCCCGCCCAGGTCGCGCGCGACGCGCGGCATGATCGTGAGCACCGCCAGCGCCTCCACCGCGATGAAGGTGGTTGTGAGCACCAGACCGGTCGTCAACGCCCTGTGCTCGGGCGCCCACAGCGTGCGCGTGAGCGACGCTGAAGACTTTTTCTGCATCCGCGTCGGTGTCGGGCCCATGGCCAGACACGATATGCGCGGGCGGCGCCGCTACCGCGTCAGCCGCGCGACCAACTCGCCGGCTTCGCGCGACATGCGCGAGCGCGGCACCACGAGGTCAAAGCCCGCGCGCTGCGCGCGCTCTCGCATCGCCACGTCGACGTGCGAGTAAAAGCCCAGCGTCGCCGCGTCCTCGAGCAGACCTTCTCGGCCGAGCTCTTCCAGCAGCTCGGCGCCTTGCAGGCGCGCGTCGGCCAGGTCGACAACCAGGACCGTTTCCTGCGATGAGTCGCGCAGCCGACGCCTGAGCGCGACGGCGTCGCTCAGAAGCTCGACGTCGTCGCCGGCTGCGCGCAGCGCCGCCTGCACGCGAGATCCGAACAGCAGGTCGGGCACGAGCGCGAGCACACGCGCCATGGCGTCATTGCGCCCACAGCTTGCGCTGCTGCTTGCGCACCGACTCCGGGCGGCCCCACATCTGCGTCACCGGAGCTCGCCCGCTGCGCTCCTGGCGCAACGCGAGCTCGCCCTCGATACCCGCTTCGTCGAGCAGCCGCAGCGTGCCGCGCACCGTCGGAGCCGACGCGGCGTGACCGAACCTATGTGCCACGAGCAGGCGCCAGTGCCAGTCGTAGCGCGAATAGGGCTGCGCGTTGCAGGTCACCATGTACACCGCGGCTTCGATGTAGCGCGACTCATCGGCGATGCGCAGGTCGAGCTCCAGGTCGGTCCAGTCGTCAGGGAGCGTGTCGAGGATGGCCTGAAACGCCCCAGCCAGCGTGTGGTCGGTTGCATCGTGCGCCTGGGTATCGCCAGGCGTGGGTGGTTGTGCGCTCACCGAAGCGCAGGCTAGCGGCCGTCAGCGCGCCTGCTTGTAGATCGACACCACGCACGCTCCCCCGAGCCCGATGTTGTGCTGCAGCGCGACCTTCGCGCCCTCCACCTGGCGAGCTTCGGCCTGGCCGCGCAGCTGCCAGGTGAGCTCCGAGCACTGTGCGAGGCCGGTGGCCCCGAGTGGGTGGCCCTTGGAGATCAGCCCGCCTGATGGGTTCACGACGGGCCCGTCGCCGCCGTAGGTCGTCGCCTCGCGGTCGACCAGCTCGTGTCCATGTCCCTCCTCGGCGATCCCGAGCGCCTCGTAGGTGATCAGCTCGTTGGCGCTGAAGCAGTCGTGCAGCTCGATCACGTCGATATCGGCGGGAGCGACCTGCGCCTGCTCGTATGCCTGCTCTGCGGCGGTGCGCGACATGTCGGCACCGACGATCGAGATCGATGAATGGTCGTCTGCGAACGTCGACGGCAGGTCGGTCACGACGGCCTGCGCGGCTAGCTCGACGGCCCGATCCCACAGATCGTGCTCGTCCACGAAACGCTCCGAGGCGACGATCACACACGCTGCGCCGTCTGAGGTCGGAGAGCACTGCAGCTTGGTCAGCGGCTCGTGGATCATGCGCGAGTCCTTGATTTCCTGCAGCGTGTACTCGGTCTGAAACTGCGCGTAGGGGTTGTTGACCGAGTGCTTGTGGTTCTTGTAACCGATCCACGCGAAGTGGTCGGGCTTTGACCCGTAGCGCTCCATGTGCTCGCGACCGGCATTGCCGAACATCTGCGGCGCGGCCGGCGATTCCTCCCAGCCGCCGCGCCCGGCGATCATCGCCTGCACGTGTCGGTCGAGCGCGTTCGTGCGGTCTGTGTACTTGACCCCCAGCGAGCCCCGCTCCATCTTCTCGAAGCCCACCGCCATCGCACACTGCGCGAGCCCGCCCCGCACCGCCTGGCGCGCCAGCCACAGCGCGCTCGAACCGGTCGAGCAGTTGTTGTTGACGTTCATCACCGGGATGCCGGTGACACCGATCCCGTACAGCGCTCGCTGACCGTAGGTGGAGTCGCCGTAGCAGTAGCCGGCGAACGCCTGCTCGATGTCGTCATAGCTCACACCCGCGTCTTTGAGCGCGCGCTCGCCGGCTTCGCGCGCCCAATCGGGGTAGTCGCCCTCCTTGGTGCCGGGCTTGTCGAACTTCGTCATGCCCACACCCACCACATATGTGCGATTCGCGTTCATGCCGACAGCCTATCTTCGCGCCGCGGCCGGCAGCTCAGCGCCCGCAACTATGCTCGAAGCATGACTCTCGCCGATGCCGCGCAGACCTCTCACGAGCCGCTGGTGGCCGCCGCCGAATACCGCGCTCTGCGCGAGGGGTGTGGACTGGTCGACCGCTCCGAGCGCGGCAAGCTGGCGCTTACGGGCGCCGACGCAGTCGAGTTTCTCAACGGCCAGGTGACAAACGAGCTTGCCGACCTGCGCGCGGGCGACGGACGCTACGCGGCGTTCCTCACGCACAAGGGCAAGATGCTCGGCGACCTGCGCGTGCTCGCCGTCGCCGACGCCCCCGGCTTGCCCGCGCACGAACTGCAGCTCGACACCGAGCGAATCGCGCTGCAGGCCCTGTTCGACATGATCCGCCGCTTCAAGGTCGGCTACGACGTGCAGCTGCACAAGGGCACGCTCGAGCGCGGGCTGCTGTCGCTGATCGGCCCCAACTCCCAGGCGCTTGCCGGCGCGGGCTCGCTCGCGGAGGCCGAGCACGCCAACGCCGCGCTTGTAGTCGACGGCATCTCGGCGCTGGCCGTGCGCACCGACGTGGGGGTCGACCTGCTGTGCGACGCACGCGACACGGCTTCGTTGCGCGCGAGCCTGCTCGAGCGGGGCGCGACGAGCGTGTCGGAACCCGCTGCCGAGTGCCTGCGCGTGGAGACCGGGCGGCCGCGCTACGGGATCGATATGGACGACTCCACGATCCCGCAGGAGGCGGGGATCAACGAGCGTGCGGTGAGCTTCACCAAGGGCTGCTACGTGGGCCAGGAGACCGTCGCGCGCCTGCACTACAGGGGCAAACCCAACCGCCACCTGCGCGGTCTGCGCCTGTCGCAGCCGGGCGTCGCGGGCGATCCGGTGCTCCTTGGCGAGCGCGACGTCGGTCACCTGGGCAGCGTCGCCGTATCCCCCACGCTCGGCTCGATCGCGCTGGCGCTTGTTCGCCGCGAGGCGCAGCCTGGTGCAGTTGTCAGCGTGGGCCACGCTGGCGCAACCGCCGAGGTCTGCGAGCTGCCGTTCGCGGCGGTCGGGTAACTCCTACGCGGGCTCGCCTGAGGGGATACCGAGCGTGACGCTCGAGGTGCTCGTGTCCGCCAGCATGTAAGACGCAGGGCGTGGCGCTGATCGTTTTCTCTGCTGCGATCGCAGCGAAGGTGCTGGCGGGCGTCGGTCTAGCCGGCGTTATCGGAGGGCTGATCCGTGTCCGCTGATCACAAGACCTCTCGGCGACTCCGGGCCGACCCGTGGTGCCACGCATCATTTCTGCAGCGATTGAACGAGTGTGACGCTCGTCACACACGCAATAATTGCGCCGCCAATATACTTGCGCCCATGCAAGCAACTGGGGTCTCGGCCGGCACCTCACAGCCGCCGGCCCGCGGCGAGCTGACGCGCGACATGTTCGCGCTCGCGAGCTATTTGATGCGCAGATCGAACCTGCGCACGTTTCACACGATCGCGGAGCTCGACCTCACCTTCACCCAGATCAAGGCGCTGTGCGCGATGGACGACAGCGAGGACGAGTGGTCGGTGAAGGGGCTCGCCGAGTCGATGCAGGTGTCGCTCGCAGCGATGAGCCGCGCGGTTGACGATCTCTTCGAGCGCGGCTTTGTCGACAGGCGCGAGCGCCCCGGCGACCGACGCATGAAGAGCGTGCGCCTGACCGACGAGGGCCGCGCGATCACCAGCTCGCTCACGCAGGGCAGACTCGCCGGCATCGAGGAATTCCTCTCGACGCTCGACGACCAGGAGGCCGGTGCGCTGTCGGGCGCGCTTGAGCTGATCCTCGAGCAGCGGCCTGAGATCGCGCAGCTGCGGCCACAGCAAACAACGGAGCGACGGGTGGCACGGCAGTGACCGACCGCATCAACGCGCTGCGCATGACCGAGGACAACCGCCGCTGGTGGACGCTCGGCGCGATGTGTTTCGCGCTGTTCATGATCATGCTCGACAACACGGTCGTGAACGTCGCGCTGCCCTCGATCCAGCGCGGGCTGCACGCGAGCACCTCTTCGCTCGAGTGGACCGTGAACGCGTACACGCTCACGTTTGCGGTGGTGCTGGTGACCGGGGGGCGCCTCGGTGACATCTACGGCCGCCGGCGCCTGTTCTTGATCGGCGTCGCGATCTTCGGCACCTCGAGCCTGCTGATCGCGCTGTCGCAGAGCGACACGTGGCTGATCGCATTCCGGGCTTTGCAGGGCGTGGGTTCGGGCTGCATGATGCCGGCGACGCTTTCGATCATCACCAACACCTTCGACGCGCATGAGCGCGGTCGCGCGATCGGCACGTGGGCGGGGGTGTCGGCGATGGCACTGGCGATCGGTCCCGTCGTCGGCGGCCTGCTCGTGCAGGACGTCAGCTGGCAGTCGATCTTCATTCTCAACGTGCCAGTGGCGGCGCTTGCGATCGTCGTAACGCTGTTCGCCACGCGCGAGTCACGCGATGAGACGGCGGTGCGCGAGGTGGACTTCCCCGGCGTGGCCGCGATCACCGTCGGCCTGGCCTCGCTGGTCCTGGCGCTCGTAAAGAGCAACACCTGGGGCTGGGGCTCGACGAAGGTGCTCGCCCTCTTCGGGCTCGCGATCGCGGCTCTCGTCGCGTTCGTCTTGATCGAGCCACGGCGCCGCGCGCCGATCGTGCAATTCAGCTTCTTCCGCTCGCGCACCTACGTCGGTGCCAACGTGGTCGCTTTCATCGTGTCGTTCGTGATGTTCGCGACGTTTTTCTCGCTCGCGCTGTACATGCAGGACATCCTCCACTTCTCTCCCCTTCAGACCGGGCTTCGCTTTCTCCCGACAACGCTGATCGTGATGGTCTCCGGGCCGATCTCGGGCCGCCTCGCAGACCGCATCGGGTCGCGGCCGCTGATGACCGCCGGGCTGCTGTGCGTATCGGCGTCGATGTTCTGGATGACCGGCATCACCACGCACTCGAGCTACGGCTTCCTCGCCGTCAGCTTCGTGTTGCAGGGGCTCGGCATCGGCTTTGTGATGTCGCCGATGAGCACAGCCGCCATGAACGCGGTCGATCGCACCAAGGCCGGCGTAGCCTCGGGCATCCTGAACATGACGCGCATGGTGGGCTCCACTTTTGGCGTCGCCGCGCTCGGCGCGGTGATCGCCACGGTTGGGCGAAACCAGCTCGCGACGCGCCTGCCACATCTCGCGAGCACATCGCGTACCAAGCTCGTGGACTTGCTCGGATCGGGCGCGAGCACCACGCATCTGCCCGCGCACGTGCAGGGCGCGCTGAACGACACCTACGTGTACGCGCTCGCCAAAGGTCTGTACGGGATCGGCACGCTCGCGTTGGTGGGTGCGCTGCTTGCCTGGACTCTGGTCGGACGCCGCGCCACCGTGACGGGAGAGCTCGCGCAGCCGCAGGCCGCCGACACGGCGACCGGCCCGGCGCCCGCGATCGAGGGCTCGGCCGGCGCGGCGGCACCCGAGACCGTCGCAGCCTGAGGCCGCTCGGTCGGCGGCGAGGCAAGCGCTGGCCGGCTACTCGCAAAAGCCGTTGTGGAGCAAGCTCGGCCTGGGCGACGAGGATTGCCTGGTCCTGATCGATGCCCCGGCCAAGCTGCAAATACCCGGCCGCCCGGCGACGGCGAGGATAAGTCGTGAGCGCGCGCGAGAGCGCGACGGCGCGGCCGCGCAGGCGATCCTCGCCTTTTTCGCCTCGCTCGCGGCGCTGAGCGAGCAGTTACCCGCGCTCGCGCAGAGGATCTTTCCGGCCGGCGCGCTGTGGGTCGCGTGGCCGCGGCGAGCGGCGGGTCACGAGAGCGACATCCGCGAGTCAGACATCCGCGAGCTCGCACTGCCGCTCGGGCTGGTGGACGTCAAGGTGGCCGCCATCGGCGAGGATTGGTCGGGGCTGCGCCTGGTATGGCGCGTCGAGCGCCGTCAGGCCACGCCCGCTGAGCGCGGGTAGCATTGCGGGACAGTTCCGCCCCCGACACGCGAGGAAGAGCCTGTGGCGATCGATCTGCAGCAAGTATCCGACGTAAGCACCGAGCCCGGCGAGCTGCCAGAGACGATGGCCGCATGGGTGATCCGCGAGGAGCGCTTCGGCGACCCCAAGGACGCCTTTCAGGTGGAGGAGATCGAAGTCCCCGAGCCGGGCCCGTTCGAGGTGGTGGTACGCGTGATGGCCGCCGGCGTCAACTACAACAACGTGTGGGCGGCGCTGGGCCAGCCGGTGTCAGTGATGCGTTACGGCGACCACCCCCAGTACGGACATCACATCGGCGGCTCGGATGCGTCGGGGATTGTGTGGAAGGTGGGGGTGGGTGTCACGCGCTGGAAGCCCGGCGACGAGGTCGTGATCCACTGCAATCAGGCCTCCTACGAGGACCCCGAGGTGCACGGGCTGGATCCGCTCGCGGCGCCTTCGCAGATGATCTGGGGCTACGAGACGACGTGGGGCTCGTTCGCCCAATTCACAAAGGTGCAGGCGCAACAGCTCTTGCCCAAGCCGGCTGCGCTGACGTGGGAGGAGGCCGCGTCCTATGGCCTTGTGTACTTCACCGCGTACCGCATGCTGATCACGCGCTGCAAGCTGCAGGCCGGGGCGCGGGTGCTGATTTGGGGCGCCGCGGGCGGCCTCGGCGTGTTCGCCACGCAGATCTGCGCGCTCACCGGCGCGAAATCCGTGGGCGTGGTCTCCTCGGCCGAGAAGGGCGAGCTCGTCAAGCGCCTCGGCGCCGTGGACTACATCGACCGCAACGAGTTCGCCGGGATGATGCGCAAGGGCGGCGAGACGCCTGAGGAGGAGGCCGAGCGGTTCAAGGTGTCGCGCGGCTTTGCCAAGCGCGTCAAGGAGATCCTCGGCGACGCGCCCGACATCGTGTTCGAGCACGTCGGCAAAGCCACGTTCCCGACGTCGGTGTTCACCGTGAAGACTTTCGGCAAAGTCGTGATCTGCGCAGGTACCACGGGCATCGACGTCGACTTCAACGTGGCGTATCTGTGGATGCGCCAGAAGGAGATACTCGGCTCGCACTTTGCCAACGCGTACGAGTGCATGAAGGCCAACGAACTGATCGAGTCGGGCCAAATCCGCCCGGTGCTCTGGCGCACGTTGGGATTTGAGGGCGTCGCAGAAGCGCACCAGCTGATGATGGAAAACAAGCACCTGGGCAAGATCTCGATCCTCGTCGGCGCCGAGCGGGAGGGCCTTGGCAAGAGCGCTGACGGCCCGGGAGCCATCCACGCGGAGGTGGGCGCCTAGTGGCCGGCACGGTCGTCGTCCCCTGGTACGCCACCGGCTTTCGCGCCGACGCTTTCGAGACGGCAGTCAACGAGGTGGCGGCGGCCGCGCTGCGCTACGGCGCGGTCTCCTACGCGGTCTTCCGTTCGCGCGACGACCGCTACAAGTTCCAGCAGTTCGCGAACTTCGAAGACAAACTCGAATGGGAACGCTACTGGGAAGGGTCCGAGATGACCTCCTTCCGCGTTGTTCACTCGGGCTGGTATCAGGTGCCCGTTCTCTACGGCTGGTGGGATCTGACCGCCAGCGGTCAGGTGCTCATGCCGCCCCCGAGCGGCAACGGCCGCGACGGCGGCAACGGCGCGCGCGTGGCCGAAGGCGAGACGCCCTAGTCAGCCCTGCTCGAGCGGGGCCATCGTGAGCCCCGCGCCGCTCAGCTGCTCCCAATAGTGCTCGGCGGGCTCTTGCTGGCCGGTGTATACCAGCGCGCGGCCGGAGTTGTGGATCAGGTTCGCGATCTGGTGCCCGCGCTGCAGCGACACACCCGGGATCACGCGCGCGAGTGTTCGCGCGACGTGCTCGAACGTGTTGTGGTCGTCGTTGCGCACAATCACCTTCCAGCCGTCTCCAAGGCTGCCGCCCGGCCCGCCGACGCGCGGCAGCTCGAGTGTCTGGCTCATGCCGCCAAGGATAATGCGCGCTGCGCGACCGTACAATTTGCGTATGAGCGGTGAGCAAAACCCGCGCCTGCCCGAGCGCGACGCGCCGTGGACGATGCGCACGTACGCCGGCCACTCGAGCGCCAAGGCCTCCAATGAGCTGTACCGGCGCAATCTGGCGAAGGGCCAGACCGGCCTGTCGATCGCGTTCGATCTGCCGACGCAGACCGGCTATGACTCAGACGACGAGCTCGCGCGCGGCGAGGTCGGCAAGGTGGGCGTGCCGATCAGCCACCGCGGCGACATGGCCGCGCTGCTTGACGGCATCCCGCTCGGCGAGATGAACACCTCGATGACGATCAACGCGACCGCCGCGTGGCTGTTGGCGCTCTACATCGTGGTCGCCGAGGAACAGGGCGTGGCCGAAGAGCAGCTGCAGGGCACCACGCAAAACGACATCATCAAGGAGTTCCTCGCACGCGGCACCTACGCGTTTCCGCCCGCGGCATCGATGCGCTTGATCGCGGACATGATCGCCTACACCGTCGAGCACGTGCCCAAGTGGAACCCGATCAACATCTGCTCCTATCACCTGCAGGAGGCCGGCGCGACGCCGGTGCAGGAGATCGCCTACGCGATGAGCAACGCGATCGCGGTGCTCGACGCAGCGCGTGAGCGCCTGCAGCGGGACTCTGGCTCGACCGACGAGCTGATGAGCCGCGTGTTCGGGCGCATCTCGTTCTTTGTAAACGCCGGCGTGCGCTTCGTCGAAGAGCACGCCAAGCTGCGCGCGATGGGCAAGCTGTGGGAGGAGCTGGGCCGCGAGCGCTACGGCGTGCGCGACCCGCGCATGCTGCGCTTCCGCTACGGCGTGCAGGTCAACTCGCTCGGGCTCACCGAGGCGCAGCCCGAGAACAACGTGCAGCGCATCGTGCTCGAGACACTCGGCGTGACGCTGGGGCGCAGCGCGCGTGCGCGTTCGATTCAGCTGCCGGCGTGGAACGAGGCGCTCGGGCTGCCGCGACCGTGGGACCAGCAGTGGTCGCTTCGCATCCAGCAGGTGCTCGCGTACGAGACCGACGTCCTCGAGTACCCCGACATCTTCGAGGGCTCAGCGGTGATGGACGCTCTCGTGGCCGATCTGATCGAGGGCGCGCGCGCCGAGATGTCCGTGGTCGCCGAGCACGGCGGGGCGGTGGAGGCGGTTCCGTACATGAAGGCCGCGCTGGTCGACTCGCACCGCGAGCGCCGGCGGCGTATCGAGTCCGGCGAGCAGGTCGTGGTGGGACAGAACCGCTTCACCGAGAGCGAGGCCTCGCCGCTGACCGACGACGCGCAGGGCGGCATCCTCGTAGTCGACCCGGCGGTGCAGGCCGAGCAGATCGAGAACTTGCAAGGCTGGCGCGCGCAGCGCGACCAGGTGGCGGTGGACGAGGCGCTGTCGCAACTGGCCGACGTGGCCGCCGCTGCCGACACCGGCCAGAACCTGATGGCGGCCACGATCGCGGCGGCCCGCGCCGGCGCCACGACCGGCGAGTGGGCGGGCACGCTGCGCGATGTGTTCGGCTCATACCGCGCCCCCACCGGTGTTGGCGAAGCCGCCGCGACTCCCGCCAACGGGGACCTTGAGCAGCTGCGCGAGGAGGTCGCGCGCCTGCAGGACAAGCTCGGCCGGCGGCCGAAGATCCTTGTGGGCAAGCCGGGGCTCGACGGCCACTCAAACGGAGCCGAGCAGATCGCCGTGCGCGCCCGCGATTCGGGCATGGACGTGGTGTATGAAGGCATCAGGCTCACGCCCGCCCAGATCGCCGCTTCGGCGCTGCAGGAGGGAGTGCACGTGATCGGGCTGTCGATCCTCTCCGGCTCGCACCGCGAGCTCATCCCGGAGGTGATCAAGGCGCTGCACGACGCGGGCGTCGAGGCCCCCGTGGTGGTCGGCGGCATCATCCCCGAGCAGGACGTGCAGGCGCTGCGCGACGCGGGCGTCGCCGCGGTCTACACGCCCAAGGACTTCGACATCAACCGCATCATGCGCGACATCGTGGAGCTCGTCGGCGCCGAGGGCGCCGCGCCCGCCGCAGCCGGCGGCCCCTCCGCCAACGGCTCGGCGTGAGCGACGACGGCGCCGCGCTCGCGGCGAGGCTCAGCCAGCGCGACGTCGCTGCCGCACCCGCGGTGCTGAACCTGCTCGAGAGCACCGCGCAGGGCGACCGTGCCAGCGCGCGGGAGCTGCTGCGCGAGCTCTCTCCCGCCGGCAGCGCCGGCGAAGCATCCGGTCACGTGATCGGCGTTACCGGCCCGCCGGGGGCGGGAAAGTCGATGCTGCTGGCGGCGCTGCTGCGGCACTGGCGCGCCGCAGGGCGCACGGTCGCGATGCTGGCGGTCGATCCCAGCTCGCGACGCTCGGGAGGCGCGCTGCTGGGCGACCGCACGCGCATCGAGTTCGACCCCTCAGACCGCGGCGTGTTCATCCGCTCCACCGCCGCCGGACCGCGCCTGGGCGGCCTCTCCCGCGCCACGCGCACCGCCGCGCAGGCGCTCGCGTACGCATTTGACGTGGTGGTGGTCGAGACCGTAGGCGTGGGCCAGGCAGAGACCGAGATCGCAGACGTCGCCGACACGATCGCGGTCGTGGTGCAGCCGGGCGGTGGCGACGTGCTCCAGTTCCTCAAGGCGGGGATCATGGAGATTCCCGACGTGCTGGTCGTCTCCAAGGCAGACCTCGGGGCGCTCGCGATGCGCACGGCGCGCGAAGTTGGCGCGGCCGTGCGGGCGCTCGGCAGCGCCGTCACACCCGTGCTCGCGGTCTCGTCGCTGCCGCCCGACAGCGGCGTCGAGGAGCTGATCGCGGCCTTTGACAGCCACCGCGACGCCAGCGACGTGCCCGCGCGGCGCGCCGCAGCCAGGCGCGCGGGCGCGCTGGAGGACTTCGCGCGCGAGCACGGCGACCGCGGCCTGCGCGCGCTGGGCGGGCGCCGTGCGGCCGAACACCTGTTGGCCGCGCAGGACAGCGGCCTGGACACCGCAGCGCTGGTCGAAGCACTCGAACAGCGCGCCCGTCTCGGGGAGGCGCCCGCGGGCGATGCTCGCTGACCTGGCAATCATCGTGGGCGCGTTCGTGGCCGGGAGCGCGCTCGCTGGAGCCCTGGGGGCGGTCAACCTCGGAACCGCGCTCGCGTTTGGGCAGATCGCGCTTGCGATCAGCGTCGTGTACGTGCTGGTGCGACGCTGAACAGCTGATGAAATCCGCTGCAAACCGGCGTGTTCCGGTGCCACCGCGGCCTAATCTGCAGCTGCCATGATCATCCTGCTGGCCTTCGCGCTGCTCGCCGGCGCGGGCACCGCGCTGTCGCCGTGCGTGTTGCCGGTCCTGCCCGCGCTGCTATCCGCCGGCGGGGTCGGCGGCAGGCGCCGCCCGCTGGGCATCGTGCTGGGGCTGACGCTCACGTTCACGGTCACGATCGTCGGCGTGGCGAACGTCGTCGACGGCGTGGGCCTCGGCAGCGACCCGCTGCGGGTTGTGTCGATCGTCGTGCTGGCCGCGTTCGGCGCCGCGCTTCTTTGGCCGGACCTGGCGGCGCGCTTGGAGGCGCCGCTGTCGCGCCTGTCGCGCCTTGGCCCCAAGACGCGCGGCAACGGCTTTCGCTCGGGGCTCGTGGTCGGCGGCGCGCTGGGCTTCGTGTACACGCCCTGCGCGAGCCCCATCCTCGCCGCCGTGATCTCGGTGAGCGCGGCGTCGGGGCGGACGGTGTTGATCGCGCTCGCGTACGCGATCGGCTCAGCGCTCGTGTTGCTCGTTCTCACGCTGGGCGGCAGGCGCGTGTTCGAACGCGTGCGCGCGGCGGGACGCGGTCCGGCGCTGCAACGCACGCTGGGCACGATCATGATCCTCACCGCGGTGGCGATCGTGACGATGCTCGACGTGAGCTTTGACCAGTTCATCGCGCAGCACATCCCGGACGTGAACCTGACGGCCTCGCTGGAGTGCTCGAGCGCGGTCACGGGCAGGTTGCACGAGATCTCGGGCCATTCGCCGAAGTTCGTGCCGGCCAATGGGTCCTCCAACTGTCATGGCAGCTCGAGCCCGCTGCACGCCGAGCCGCTGACCGCCAGCCAGTCCACGCTGGTGACCGACGCCCACCGCCTGCGCGATCTGGGCACGGCGCCGGAATTCACCGAAACGCAGCGCTGGTTCAACACTCCCGGCGACGCGCCGCTGACGCTCGCGTCGCTGAAGGGTCGCGTGGTGCTGATCGACTTCTGGACCTACACGTGCATCAACTGCATACGCACTCTGCCCTACCTGAAGGCGTGGGATGCCACCTACCGGCCGCTGGGCCTGACCATCGTGGGCGTGCACACGCCCGAGTTCCAGTTCGAGCACGAAGGTGGCAACGTGGAAAACGCCATCAAGCAGTTCGGGCTGCGCTACCCGGTGGTGCAGGACAACAACATGGGCACCTGGAACGCCTACGGAAACCAGTACTGGCCGGCCGACTACCTGATCGACGCGCGCGGGCAGGTGCGCGACGCGAGCTTCGGTGAGGGCGATTACGCCAAGACCGAAACCGCGATCCGCGCGCTGCTTGCCGAAGCGGGCCGGCCGGTCGCCGCGCACAGTCATCCCACCGGAGTGATCGTGCCGAGCGAAATCGCCACGCCCGAGACCTACCTCGGGCGCGCGCGCGGGGAAGGCTGGCTGTCGGGGCCAAAGGCGGGAGTGCACGACTACGGTCCGCCGCCGGGCGGCGAACTGCAGCTCAACCAGTTTGCCTTCAGCGGCACTTGGCACACCGAAGAACAGCCGGCGACCGCGGTCGCGCGCGCGGGTATCGACGCCGAGTTCCAGGCCAAGAACGTGTACCTGGTGCTGAGTTCGCAAGGGGAACTTCCGCGTACTCTGCAGGTGCTGCTCGACGGGCGCCCGGTCTCCGCCAAGGACGCCGGCGCGGACGTGCACGACGGCCGGGTGACCGTCGCGCGCGAGCGGCTGTACGCGCTGATCGCGCTGCACGGCGACGAGCGCCATCGCCTCGGCCTGCGCTTCACCCCGGGCATCTCGGGCTACGCGTTCACGTTCGGCTGATGCACGTATCCTCGCGTCGCCCGCGCGACCCGCGGCGGCGCTCAGAGCGCGCATAGAATGGGCTCATGGAGGCCACGCCATCTGAGACGGGAGCGCGCAGCTGGCTGCGCTGCTATCGCTGCTGGTCGCAGGACCTCGAGGTGCAGGTCCACTACGAGGGCATCCACAAGATCGACCCGCGCACCGGCGAGCGCGCGGACGTGATCGACGAGCTGCAGGAGGCGGTGGTGCAGTGCCTGGACTGCATGCACGACCAGCCCCACCTCGGCTTCTCAAACGGGCGCGTGGAGCCCGTGGAGGACCGCTGGGAGCGGATGATCGCGGGCACGCCCTGGGTGGCGTCGTGCACCGTGGCGGTGGACGCCGACGAGGTCGAGACGTGCTCGGGACCCGAGGCGGGCGACGCGCTGTCCTACGCGGCGTTCGGCGACCACGGCGTGCGCGAGTTCTTCACGCACGTGCGCTTCCACAAGCACGAGGACGACTCGCGCATCATCGTGCACCTGCTCGTGGAGCTGTACGCGCGGTCACTGGAGGAGGCCACCGAGGTCCTCGAGTCCGCGGCGCGCGGCGCGCTCACGATCACCTCGCTGGCAGAGGAGTCACGCCCGCCGGCGGCCGCCGGCGAGCCGCACGGCCACGAGTGAACACCTCGGCGCCGGCCTAGCCCAGGCGCTCTTGCAGCGCGGCCAGCTGCTCGTGCAGTTGGAGCGGCAGGCGCTCGAACTTCGCCAGGTGCGCCTGTAGCTGTGGAAGCTGCTCGCGCCACTCGTCCGCGTCCACGTGCAGCAGGTCGGCCATGTCGGCCTCGGAGACCTGCACGCCGCGCGTGTCGATGCCGTCCTCGCCCACCGGCGGCACAAGCCCGATCGGCGTGGACTGCGCTGCGCCGCGCCCGGCGCAGCGCGCGAACACCCAGGCAAGAACCCGCGAGTTCTCGCCGTACCCCGGCCATAGAAAGCGCCCGCCGTCGTCCTTTCGAAACCAGTTGACGTAGAAGATCTTTGGCAGCTTTGCGCCCTCGTGGCGCCCGATCGCGAGCCAATGCGCGAAGTAGTCGCCCATGTTGTAACCGCAGAACGGCAGCATCGCGAACGGGTCGAATCGCAACTCCCCGACTGTGCCGGCAGCAGCCGCGGTCTTCTCGGAGCTCATCGTCGCCCCGAGGAAGACGCCGTGCTCCCAGTCGAAGGCCTCCGTCACCAACGGCACCACGGTGGAGCGCCGCCCCCCGAACAGCATCGCGTCGATCGGAACCCCGTTCGGGTCCTTCCACTCGGGCGCGGCCGAGGGGCTCTTCGCAAGCGGCACCGTGAAGCGTGCGTTCGGGTGCGCCGCTGGAGTTTCGCTGTCGGGGGTCCAGTCGTTGCCGCGCCAGTCGATCAGGTGCTCCGGGCGCTGCTCGGTGAGGCCCTCCCACCAGATATCGCCGTCGTCGGTGCGCGCGCAGTTGGTGAAAATTGAGTCTGCCGACAGCATGCGCACGGCGTTGGGGTTCGTCTTCTCCCCCGTCCCCGGCGCCACTCCGAACAGCCCCGCCTCGGGGTTGATCGCATACAGCCGCCCATCGTCTCCGAACTTCATCCAGGCGATGTCGTCGCCGATTGTTTCCACCTTCCAGCCCGCGAGCGTGGGGATCAGCATCGCGAGGGTGGTCTTGCCGCAGGCGCTGGTGAAGGCGCCGGCGATGTACTTCACCTCGCCCTCCGGCGAGGTGAGCTTGAGGATCAGCATGTGCTCCGCCAGCCAGCCCTCGTCACGCGCCATCACCGAGGCGATGCGCAGCGCAAAGCACTTCTTGCCGAGCAGCGCGTTGCCGCCGTAGCCGGAGCCGAATGACCAGATCTCGCGCGTCTCGGGAAAGTGCACGATGTACTTGTTCTCGGCGTTGCACGGCCACGGCACGTCTTCGCTGGGATCCGCCAGCGGCATGCCGACCGAGTGCACGCAGGGCACGAATTCGCCTTCTGAGCCAAGCGCGTCCAGCGCCGCCTGGCCCATCCGGGTCATGATGCGCATGCTCACCGCGACGTAGGCCGAGTCTGTGAGCTCGACTCCGACATAACTCTTGTCCGAGCCCAGCGGCCCCATGCAGAACGGCACCACGTACATCGTGCGACCCTTCATCGAGCCTTCGAACAGCTCGCCCAGCACCTCGCGCATCTCGCCGGGGTCGCGCCAGTTGTTGGTCGGCCCCGCGTCCTCCTCGGCAGCCGAGCAGATGAACGTGCGATCCTCGACGCGCGCCACGTCGGCGGGATCAGACCAGGCCAGATAGGAGTTGGGGCGCTTCGCCTCCGACAGCTGCGTAAACGTGCCGGCTGCCACGAGCTCGCCGCACAGCCGGTCGTACTCCTCGGCCGAGCCGTCGCACCAGTAGATGCGGTCGGGTTCGGCAGTGGCCGCCACCTCCTCGACCCAGGCCAGAAGCTCCTCGTTCTTGGTCGGTGCGGGAACGGTGGTGTTCATCGGTGCTCGGCGACTCCTTGGCTTCGCTGGCTGGTCGGCTCGCGCGCTGTGCGCCCTCTGACAGCCGTGCGAAAGCGCGGCACAAACAGAAAACGCCCTCTGGGCGCGTGCCGGGGAAGCGTACCGTACGGGCACCGCCCCGGCCCGCGAATCAGAAACTA
>DASZFR010000184.1:0-1500 GCA_035939635.1 Solirubrobacteraceae bacterium | reverse complement strand
GACGTTCGCGTGGTCAGCGCCGAGGGCGAGATATTGCGCCGGCTGGAGCTCGATCCCAGCCGCAAGTACCAGCCACTTGGCTAGCAGTCGCTGTCTACGATGTCTTGAGACATCTGTCTCCGATGTCTTGCGACATCACAGATGCGCCCGGAGGGAATCGAACCCTCGGCCTGCGGCTTGAAAGACCGCTGCTCTTTGGCTCCCCGAAGAGAACCGTTGACCACTGAGCTACGGGCGCGTAGGACCTTGCGGCCTCGATCCTAATGTAAGCACGCTGCCCCGCAGCGGCGCGGTGCTGGCGTTGCGCGGGCGCGCCCCGCACCCGTGGCGCCGGCGCCTGCGATGATCGGGCGCGATGCGCTGCTACGCGGTGGGGGAAATCGACGTGAGCGACCCCGCGTGGGTGCGCGAGTACGTGGCGGAGGTCACGCCGATGGTCGAACGCCACGGCGGGCGCTATCTCGCGCGCACGCCGAACGTGGCGCGGGTTGAGGGCCAGCGAGCGGCGCCGCAAACATTTCTGATCATCGAGTGGCCGTCGCGCGAGGCCGCCGACGCGTTCTACGAAAGCGATGAGTACCGGTCGTTCCGCGAACGGCGCCGCCAGGGGGCGCGCAACGAGCTCGTGCTGGTCGCCGGCGAGGACGCGATGGGCGTCGCGCGCATCGCGCCCTGAGCGGCCTGCGCCCGCGCCGCGTGCGCTCATGATGCTGCAGGCGGTCGCGTTCGACCTCGACGGCGTGCTGATCGACTCCGAGCGGGTGTGGAATGCGGTGCGCGAGCAGGTGGTGCGCGGGCGGGGCGGGTCCTGGCGCGCGGACGCCACCGCGGCGATGATGGGTATGAGCTCGCCGGAATGGTCGCGCTACATGCACGAGCGCCTCGGCGTGCAGATGAGCGCAACTGCGATCGCCGCCGAGGTGCTCGCGCGCATGGAAGACCGCTACCGCGCCGGGCCGCCGCTGATAGACGGCGCCCGCGAGGCGGTGCTCGCGCTGGCGCCACGCTGGCCGTTGGCCGTGGCGTCCTCGGCCAACGCGAGCCTCATCGAGCTCGTGCTCGAACAGGCGGGCCTGCGCGCCAGCTTCGCCGCAGTTGTGTCGGCGGAAGAAGTGCCGAAGGGAAAGCCGGCGCCCGATGTGTACCTCGAGGCGGCTCGCCGCCTGGGGGTGGAGCCGTCGCGCTGCGCCGCGGTCGAGGATTCATCCAATGGGCTGCGCGCGGCCGCCGCTGCGAACACGCTCGTGGTGGCGGTTCCCAACCGAGACTACCCGCCCGAGCCGGGGGCGCTGCGCTTGGCTGATGTGGTCATCGCCTCTCTGAGCGAGCTCCACCCACAGCTGCTCGAAGACGCCGCGAGGCGGCGTGGCTGAGGCGCGTCTGCGACCCACACACGCAACCGCGCTCTGGCGCAGATCGGCGCGGGAAGCAGCGGAGCCGCCCGGCGCCGCCACTACGATGCGCGCGCTAGATGCACAGGTGCGCCCACGCAGCTTCGCT
>DASZFR010000183.1:0-2814 GCA_035939635.1 Solirubrobacteraceae bacterium | reverse complement strand
ACGAGCACCTCGGGCGGGTGGGCGATGTAGGAGATCAGATCGCTCATCGCGCCCTGCACGTCGGTCATCCAGCGCACGAGCGCCGCCGAGCCGGTTGCTTCGGCGAGCGCGACGTGGAAGCGAACGTCGGCCTTGCGGTAGGCGGGGAAGTCGTGCACGGTCATCTCGAGCGTCCCCGCGAGGTCCTCGAGCAGCAGCAGGTCCTCGTGGCTGGCGCGCTCGGCCGCAAGGCCGGCGACGCCGAGCTCCACGGCCAGCCGGCGGTCGCACGTCTCGCGCCAGCACGCGAGCGTTCCCGCGGGTGGCGGCGTGGCAGGCGGCAGCGGATCGGCCACGAAGGTGCCCCCGCTGCGCCCGCGGCTGGCGACGATGTGCCCGCTCTGGGTGAGCGCGGTCAGCGCCTGGCGCAGGGTGGAGCGCGCTATCCCGAGGCGCGCGCAAAGCTCGCGCTCGGCGGGCAGGCGGGTGCCGGGGACGAGCAAACCGAGCTTGATCGCCGTGCCGAGGCGCTCGACCGTCTCCTCGAACGCCGGCTGCGAGCGCACCGGCGAGAACACCGCGTCGGTGCTCGGCGCGGCGGCGGAAGGCGCTTGGTGCGGCGACGCCGGGGCGCCGTCGGGTGGTTGCAACGTCTGCTTCACCGCCGCTTCCTCACAGGCGCTCGAACCCCCGCACGCGCTCCCAGTCGGTGACGGCTGCGCCGAAAGCCGCGAGCTCCACGTCTGCGTTGTTGATGTAGTGAGCCACCACCTCCTCGCCGAACGCCTGACGCGCGACGTCGCTCGACGCGAACAGCTCACGCGCCGCGGCGAGCGTCTTGGGCACCCGCGCCACGTCGCCGGCGGCGTACGCGGAGCCTTCGAACGCGGGCTCGAGCTCGAGTCCGGCGTCGACGCCATGCAGCCCCGACGCGATGATCGCGCTGAGCGCCATATACGGGTTGAGGTCCGCGCCGCCCACGCGGTTCTCGAACCGAAGCGAGGGCCCGTGCCCGACGATCCGCAGCGAGCACGTGCGGTTGTCGTGCCCCCACACCACCGCCGTTGGAGCGAAGCTTTCTGCCGCGTAGCGCTTGTACGAGTTGACGTTCGGCGCGAGCAGCAGCGTCATCTCGCGCAGGCACGCGAGCTGTCCCTCGAGAAACGAGTGAAACAGCTTCTCGTCGCGCTGAAACACGGGGCCCTGCTCGTCGGCGAGCGAGAAGTGGATGTGACACGAGCTGCCCTCCCGCTGATCGAACTTCGCCATGAACGAGATCGACATGCCCTGCGCGGCCGCGATCTCCTTGGCTCCGTTCTTGAAGATCGCGTGCTCGTCGGCCGTACGCAGCGCGTCGGCGAAGCGGAAGTTGATCTCGTGCTGGCCGTAGTTGCACTCACCCTTTGAGTCCTCCACCACCATCTCCGCGCCCGTCATGTGGTTGCGGATGCTGCGGATGAGCGGCTCCACGCGGGCGGTGCCGAGCAGCGAGTAGTCGACGTTGTAGAGGTTGGCCGGGCGCAGGTCACGAAAGCCCTTGCCCCACGCCTCCTCGTAGCTGTCCAGGAAGACCATGAACTCGAGCTCGGTGCCCGCGTTGGCGCTGAAGCCGCGCTCGGCCAGGCGCGCGAGCTGGCGCCGCAGGATCTGCCGCGGCGAGGGCGCCACTTCGCTGCCGTCGTGCCACCCGACGTCGGCCAGGCAGATCACCGTGCCCTCCTGCCACGGCACCGGACGCAGGGTGTCCATGTCGGGCACCATCACCATGTCGCCGTAGCCGCGCTCCCACGACGCCATCGCGTAGCCGCCGACGGTGTTCATGTCGACGTCCACCGCAAGCAGGTAGTTGCAACCCTCCGCGCCGTGCTCCAGAACCTCGTTGAGAAAATGCGAAGCGGTGAGGCGCTTGCCCTGCAGCCGCCCCTGCATGTCGGTCAGCGCGAGCAGCACTGTGTCGACCGTTCCCTCGCCCGCCGCGCGTCTGAGCTCCTCCAGTGTCACGTTATGAAGGTACCCAAACGGAGCCAAGTAGCCTGTGCGGCCAGTGGGCCGGGACGCGCCGGGCTACTCGCAGCGCACGTCGTAGCCCGCGTCGCGCAGCGCGCCGAGCAGCTCGGCGGTGTGGCGCGGCCCGCGCGTCTGCAGCGTGAGCTCCACGCCCGTCTCGCGAACGCCCAGGCGGACGGCCTCGCGCAGGTGCTCGACGCTGAGCACGTTGGCGCGCTCGTGTGCGATGAGCGTGAGGAGCTCGACCAGGCCGCCGGGCCGGTCGGCGACGCGCGTGAAGAGCCGCACGCGGCGACCCTCCTCCGTTTCGTGGCGCAGCAGCAGGCTAGCCAGCAGGCCGCTGTCCACGTTGCCGCCCGACACGATCACCGCGGTCGCCCCCGGGCGCGCAGGCAGCGTCCCGCGCAGAAGCGCCGCCAGCGCGGCTGCCCCGGCGCCCTCCGCCACGAGCTTGCAGCGCTCGGCCAACAGCACGATCGCCGCGGCGATCTCATCCTCGCTGACCGTCTCGATCCCGTCGAGCAGCTCTCGCAGCAGGGGCAGCGTGATCGCACCCGGCTGCTTGACCGCGATGCCGTCGGCGACCGTCGCGGTGGTGAGGCCGTCCACCGAGCGTCCCTCGAGCGCACCGGGCACCGGGGCGCACACGCGCGCCTGCACGCCGATCAGCTCGGCGTCGCTGCCTGCCTGACGCAGTGCGATACCGATCCCACTCGCGAGCCCTCCACCGCCAACCGGCACGATCACGCGCGCGAGATCCGGAATGTCCTCGAGCAGCTCCTGGCCGAGCGTGGCCTGCCCGGCGATCACGTCGAGGTCGTCGAACGG
>DASZFR010000182.1:0-1651 GCA_035939635.1 Solirubrobacteraceae bacterium | reverse complement strand
CCGGGCCTACGTGGATCTGGCGCTCTGAGGACATAGGCTGGATTCTACGATGACTGACGTCTATGCCACGGCGCGCGGCCCGCTCGCGCGCCTCGCCTCGCCGCTGGCGGCCCGCGCGCGCAGGCGCCGCCACGAGCAATTCTGGGCGCTCACGGGCGTCGACGCGCGAGCGCATGTGCTCGATCTCGGCTGCGGCGCCCTCGGCCTGCGCGCGCTCGAGCCGGACCTCGACATCACCGGCGTGGACCTGGTCGAGCGGCCCTCCTACCCCGGCCCCTTCGTGCGCGCGGACGCCGCGGCCGGCCTGCCCTTCGCCGAGGACGAGTTCGACCTCGTGTACTGCTCGAGCGTGATTGAGCACGTCCCGCGCGCGCGGCGCGCTCCGTTCGCCGCCGAGCTGCGCCGCGTGGGGCGCGGCTGGTTCGTGCAAACGCCCGCTCGCTCGTTCCCGATCGAGCCGCACTCCTTGCTGCCCTTCGCCCACTGGCTGCCGCCGCGCCTGCGCCGGCCCTACTGGCGCCTCGGCGCGGCCGGCGCCTGGGAGGACATCTCGCTGCTCTCGCGCCGCGAGCTGGAGGCCCTGTTCGGTCCGGCGCTCGCCGAGCGCGTCGGGCCCTTCGCCAAGAGCTGGGTGTGCGTGCGGCCGCCCGGTTGAGCGTGAGTCGTGGTATGCACATTTGGCATGCCCCGCGCGTGCGCGCGGCGATTTAATTAAGCAAAGCATGGTCCTGCGCACGCGCGTGCGCGCGGGGACCCCCAAACGGATATACACACACCAGCACGCAACAACCACCAGCACGCAACAACCGCCGCCTGCTTCGGCGCTACCCCCCGAGCCGCCCGATGTCGTTGCTGAACCCGTTCACCACCAAGAACAGCAGCAAAGCGATCCCGACCGAGCTGAAGCGCCACATGGCGGCGAGCGAGACGCGCCGCCCGCGCAGCTTCTCGGCCACCGCCCACAGGACGTGACCGCCGTCGAGCGGCAGGAACGGCAGCAGGTTGAGGACCGCGAGCACTAGCGAGACGTAGCCGATCACGACAAGCGCCCTGCCCGGGCCGGCCGCGACGGCCTGCTCGGTCACCTGGCTGATGCCGACGATGCTGCTGATCTGATGGCGCTGCTTGGCGTTCGTGAAGGCTTTCGCGAGGCCGCTGAACGTCTCCTTGGTCATCGCCCACATCTCGCGGCCCGACGCCCCCGCGGCGGCGAGCACGCCGAATGACTTCGCAGCCGGCGCGACGAACTGGAAGCCGAGCAGCATGCGCTTGGCTTCGCCGCTATAGCGGGGGACGATCGAGAGCTTCGCGATCCGTCCGGCTCTACGCACCGTGAGAATCACGGCGGTCCGCCCACGGCAGCCCTCTGTTGCAACGCCGGGACAGCGATGCGAGGAGATCCGCTGGACGGCGGTACTCTCGGTCACGGGGCGCCCGTCCACCGTCACGATCCGATCGCCGGGGCGCAGGACCCCAGCGGCGGGCATGCCGCGCTTGACGGCGCCGACCGCGGTCGTCTCCGGTTCGAGCGTCCGCACCCCTGGCGCGACCCCTTCGAGCGTGAAGGCGCCGTTCGTGCTGCCTGCAAACAGCACACTCCAGAACAGCAGGAATGCGATCAGCAGGTTGACACCCGGTCCCGCGAGGATCA
>DASZFR010000181.1:0-19199 GCA_035939635.1 Solirubrobacteraceae bacterium | reverse complement strand
ATTAACTCTTCCCAAAACGCCCCTGGTCGGTAAATCTCAGGCGCAGCTTCCACACCCGCGCGCATCTCCTCGATCAGCGCGGCAACGTTGTCCGTCGCCTCGGCAGTGTGTGGGTCGGCCATGGCAGGGCATCATAGGTGCGCTTTTGGCGCATCGTCTGCATCGCTTTCGTCCACTATGTCGCTGATGGATGCACGCGCCCGCGCCTCCATGCTCCGCGATCTGCGCAGCGTGGTGGGCAACGAGCACGTGCTCGAAGCGGCGCGCGGCTCGCCCTACAACAGCGACTGCTCGCGCCGGCGCGGCGTCGAGGGGCGTGCAGATGCGGTCGTGCTTCCGGGTAGCGCGCAGGAGGTCGCGATGGTTCTCGCTTGGTGCTACCAGCGCGACATCGCGCTCGTGCCACGCGGCGGCGGCACCGGTCTGACGGGAGGCGCGGTGCCGACCGAGGGCGGCGTGGTGTGCTCGCTCGAGCGGCTGCGCACCGTGCGTGCGCTCGAACCGCAGCTGTGGCGTATCGAGGCCGAGGCCGGCGTGACCACGCGCAACGTGCAGCGCCTGGCGCGCGAGAACGGCTTGATGTTCGCGCCCGATCCCGGTGCGTCCGAGCAGTCACACGTCGGGGGCAACGTTGCGACCAACGCCGGCGGACCGCACGCGCTGAAGTACGGCGTGACCGGGTCCTACATCGCAGGCCTGGAGGTGGCGCTCGCGCCGGGCGAGCTCGTCCACCTGGGCGGCTGGGCGGGCAAGGACGTCGCCGGGTACGACCTCAAGTCGCTGCTCGTGGGCTCGGAGGGCACGCTTGGCGTTATCACCGCCGTGCGTCTGCGCTTGCGCCCCGCGCCCGAGCAGGCGATCGCGCTGATGGCGTTCACACCCACCCGCGCGGACGGCTGTGACGCGATGCTCGGCGTGCTCGCGGCCGGCGCGCAGCCTTCGGCTCTCGATTTCATCGATGCGCCGACGCTGTCGTTCGTGCGCGGCTCCTACCCAGGCACCGTGCCCGACGGAGCAGGCTTCGCGCTGCTCGCCGAGGTGGACGGCACGCGCGAGCAGGCGCTGGCGGCGCGTGCGGCGCTGATCGAGGCTCTGGGCGATGCGCCGCTTGCGATCGATGAGCCGTCGATCGCCGCGGAGCTGTGGCGCTGGCGCGACGGCTTCAACGGCGTCGTCACGGGCGTGCGCGGGGCGAAGGTTTCCGAGGACGTGGTGTTCCCCGTGGAGCGCCTCGCCGAGGGCCTCGAGCGCTTCGATGAGATCGCGGCCCGCCACGGTCTTCCATCGTGCGCGTGGGGCCACGGTGGCGAGGGCAACGTCCACGCGACCGTGCTCGTGGACCCGGACGACCCCGCCGAGCTCGACGCCGCCGAGGTGGTGGTGGGAGAGCTGTTCGAGCTCACCGCCGAGCTCGAAGGCTCGATCTCTGGCGAGCACGGCGTGGGGTATCTCAAGCGCGGGCGACTGGCGGCGCAGTGGGACGAGCGAGCGCTGCAGCTGCACGAACAGATCAAGGCGGCGTTCGATCCGAAGGGGCTTTTGAACCCCGGCAAGAAGCTCGCGCGCTAGCGTTGCAGACGATGCTCGTCACAGAGCTCGAGCTGCCGAACTTCGATCAGACCGACACCTCGCTGCGCGGCGAGCGATTCCACGACGCGATGCGCGAGCTGCGCAAGCAGGGGTGGCTGGCGCAGCATCCGTTCGGCTACATGGTGCTCGACCGCGAGGCAGGCGAGTTCTTCTTGCGCACGCGCTCGGCGATCTTCCCGGGTATGAAGATCGCGGAGATCTTCGAAGTGACCGAGGGGCCGCTGTATGAGGAGATGAAGCGCAACATCCTGCACGTCGACGGCGCGGATCACATGCGCCTACGCAGCCTCGTCAACCCCGCGCTCTCGCCGCGTGCCGTCGAGCGCTACCGCCCGGCGATGCGGGAGTTCCTCGGGCAGCTGTTCGACAACGTGGTCTCCACCTCGCCCGGAGCGGATGACAATGGCGGCGGCCCGCGCAGCGTGGTGCGCTGCGAGTTCGTCGAGGCGTTCGCCAAGCCCTACCCCTCGATGGTGATCGCCGAGGTGATGGGTGCTCCCCTCACCGACGCGCCGCGCCTGCACCATTGGTCCAACTGGATCCAGCGCCAGTTCGACGCGATCAGCATGGCGGACGAGCGCCCGGGCATCGAGCAGGCGGTGCAGGAGTTCTACGACTACGCCGAGGCGCTCGTGCGCGCAAGGCGCTCAGAGCCCCGCGACGACCTGATCACCAAGCTGATCCAGGCCGAGGAGCAGGGCGACCGACTGTCGGACGTCGAGTGCATCAACCTCGTGTTCAACGTGTTGGTGGGCGGCGTTGACACGAGCCAGAGCCAGCTCGCGCACGCGATCCGTCTGTTGGCCGAACACCCCGACCAATGGCAGAAGCTGCAACGCGAGCCCGCGCTGGCCGACAACGCGGTGGAGGAGGCGCTTCGGTTCGAGCCGATCACGCCGTTCACCGCGCGCATCCTCACCGAGGACGTGACGTTTCGCGACGTGAGCTTCCCCGAGGGCACGATGGTGATGGTGTGCGCGTTCACCGGCAACCGCGACCTCGACGACGGCGCGCAGGGGGAGCACGGCCCAGACGCCTTCGACATCACCGCCGACCGACGTCGCGCGCGGGCGCTCACCTTCGGCGCCGGCGTGCACTACTGCCTGGGCGCGAACCTCGCGCGCCTGGAGCTGCAGGAGGGGCTCGCGTTCCTCTCCCAGCGCATGCGCGACCTCGCGCTCGACGGCGATGCCGAGTTCGAAAACCCGTCGGGCGTCTACGGGCTGGCGAGCCTGCCGATCCGCTTCACGCTCTGACGCCGTCCCGCCGCGCGCCGTCGCGGCGGAAGAAGTGACAGCATCTCGCCGGGGGCACGAGGCCCTCAAGGAGAGACATGGGGATGGAGATGTCCTTGCCTCGCACGCAGGCGGCGGCGCTCGCCGCCATCGCGCTGGTCCTGGCGGTGCTCGCCGCGGACGCGCGCGCCGGCGCCTACCACGTCTACGGCTGTCGCACACCATCGGGCCAGCCCGCCCCGGCCGACGGCTGGACCGGCTCCGTCGCCACCGGCGGCGCCTTTGACCAATACGCGCGCAACACCTGCGCCGACGGCGGCGCGCTCGTGGCGGCGCTGGGTGACCAGACGGTCCACGGAGCAAATATCGATCAGGCGACGTGGCGGTTCGCGGCGCCGGCGGGGTTGAGCGTTGTCGGTGCGACGCTCTGGCGAGCGGGGGACACGGCCGGCGGTGGGACCCAAACAGCGACCTACGCCTTCGACCTCGCGGCTCCCACCGAAAGCAACTACTTCGCCCCATGCGGCGCGCTGCTCGGCTGTGCCTCCCAGGGCAACCAGTCGCAGCCCCTCTCCGAAGAAAACCGCGTCGCCGTGCCGGTCGCCAACCTCGGCTCGCATCTCTATGCGAGCGCGACGTGCACCGGTTTCGCGGACGCCGAATGTCCGGCCGGCAGCGGCGACCCCAGCGGCAACGCCGCGGCGCTCTACGTGTACGCGTCGGACATCACGCTCGAACAGACTCAGGGTCCCAGCGTCACAGCGGTCGGCGGCGAGCTGGCGAGCGCCTCCACGCTGCGCGGGATCGAGGACCTGACGTTCACCGCGACCGACTCGGCATCGGGCGTGTACGAGGCGGTCGCCACGGTCGACGGCCAGATAGTGCAGAGTCAGGTGCTCAACGAAAACGGCGGGCGCTGCCGCCCGGCGGGCACCGCGGCCGACGGCCGCCCGGCGTTCCTGTACGTGCAGCCGTGCCTCGGGACGCTGAGCGCAGACGTGGGGCTCGACACGACGCGGCTCGGCGACGGTGCGCACCATCTCGTGGTGAGCGTCTCTGACGCCGCGGGCAACGCGGTGCCGGTGCTCGACCGCGAAATCACGGTCTCAAACCCGGTAGCGGCGTGCAGTGCCGGCACTGCCGCGAGCGCCTCTTCGCAGGCGACCTTGGCCGCGGCTTGGCGGGGGACGCGCAGCGCGCGGCGAACGAGCACGTTCGGTCGCGCGCAGACGATCCTCGGGCAGGTGACCGGCGCGGCCGGTGCGCCGCTCGTCGGTGTGACGATCGACGTAGTCTCCACGCCGGTCTATCAGCGCGCGACCGCCCAGTCGGCGAGCGTGCAGTCGGGGCCCGGCGGCCGCTTCAGCGTGCGCGTCCCGCCGGGCGTGTCCTCGCGCACGCTGTGCCTGTCCTACCGCCCGCCCGGCGGCGCTGCGGTCACCCGCTCGCTTGTGCTCAACGTCCGCGCGGGAATCTCGCTGTCGGTCTCGCCGCACACCTCCAGCGCCGGCCATGAGATCTTCTTCCGTGGGCGCCTGCTCGGCGGTCCGATCCCGCCGGCGGGCAAGCAGATCGTGCTCGAGGCGCGCTCGCCGCGCGGTCCCTGGCTTCAGTTTCGGCTGGTGCGCGCCGGCCCGCGCGGGCGCTTCAGCGCCTCCTACCGCTTCAGGTTCCCCGGACCCGCCGTGTACCAGTTCCGGGCGATCTCCGAACCGGAGTCCGACTACCCGTTCGCCGCCGGCGCCTCGGACCTGGTTGCCGTGCGCGAGCGCTGACGGTCCCATCCCACCTCATACGCGCCCCGAGGGCGCTGGCTATGATCGGGCGCCGCGGAGGCGGGCCAGAGATACCCGCACCGCGCGGACAGGCCTGACGATCGAGCATGGCGAGCGCAAGTGACACCAGGCCTGACGAGCACGTCCGCGCTTCGCATCGCCGCGGACTGCGAGCTCGGCTGGGGGAAGTCCCGAAGCCGCTGGCGCTGATCCTCTTCGTCGCCGCGACCCTGTCGCTGGCGTGGGACGTGGCGTCGCCCTCGCTGGAGGGGCCCGACGAAGCCAAGCACTTCGCCTACGTGCAGTACCTCGCTGAGACGGGCCACCTGCCGCGCGTTCTCACCGAAGCAGAACCCGAAGTCGCACCCGGCTCGACCGAGGAGCAGGTGACCGTCAACAGCCTCGGCCTGCGCCCGGCGATCACCAATCGGCACGTGCGCCCGGCCTGGAGCTCGGTGGATTTGAACCTCTTACACGAGGCCGAACGCTCGATGGCGCACGGCTCGCGCACAAACGGCGGCTCTGGCAATCCGCTGGCGAAAAACCCGCCGCTGTACTACGCGCTGATGACGATCCCGTATCGCGCGTTCGTGTGGCTGCCGCTGCTCAAGCGCGTGTTCCTGATGCGGCTTTTGAACGTGCTTTTCTACCTCGCCACGATCGTGTTCGCGTGGCTTCTCGCCGGCGAGCTGTTCGGCGCCGTGCGCTGGAAGCAGGCGCTCACCGCCGGGGTTGTGGCGCTCGAGCCGCAGATGGCGTTTCTGAGCGTGACGATCAATCCCGACAACCTGCTCATCGCGCTTACCACCGGCTTCTTGCTCGCCTCGGTGCGCCTGATCAAACGGGGCCCTTCGCCCTGGCGCGTGCTCGCTGCGAGCCTGTTCGCCGCCGCCGCGTCGCTCACCCACGGGCGCGGCCTTGTGACCTTGCCGGTGCTCGCGGTGGTGCTGGTCGTGACGTGGATCAGGCACCGGCCGGCCGCGCGTGGGACGCTCGTGCTCGCCGCCGCCGGCGTGGCGCCGGTGGGCGCGGCGTTTCTGTTCTACGCGCTGTTCGGCAAGGCGACCGGCAGCGGTTCGCTGTACGGGGGCCAGGTCAGCGAGCTGAACTCACGCGCTGCCGGGGGCCGCGTGTTCAGCGTCGGCCAGTTCGCGTCGACGATCTGGAACTTCTACTTCGAACCCATCGTGAAAACGCCGAAATCGATCGGCCCGAAATGGGGCTGGCGGCAGGTGTTCATCGAAGGCTTCTACAGCAGCTTCGGTTCGGGGAACGTGTCTTTCCCCAAGAGCGTCGTCGCCGTCCTGCGCGCGCTCACGCTGCTCGGGCTGGCGGCGCTGGTGGCCGCGATCGTGGCGTGCTGGCAGCAGGTGCGCCGCGCGTGGCCGTACGTGCTGGTCGCTCTCAGTCTGCTCGTCACGAGCTTGGTGTTCCTGCACTACGTCAATTACCGCGCGGTGCTCAGCCGCGGCGCGGGGCATCTGTTCATCGGGCGCTACCTGCTGCCGATGATCGCGCTGTTCGGCATCGCGATCACGTTCACGGCGGGCTCGCTCCCGCGTCGGCTCGGTCCGATGTTCGGCGCGGCGATCCTCGGATGCGCTGTGCTGCTGTGCTTCACAGGACTGTTCGTGTCGGTGTTCCGGTTCTATGCCTGACCCCGGTAGGTCACGCGTGGCTTCCGGAAGCGCGCGCGCCGCGACCGCAGTCGCGGCCGCGGTCATCTCCCTGGGGGCGCTTCTTCTGCTGGGCTTCTACCTGCTGCACAAAGAAAAGCCGATCGCCGGCACGCCTGCACCGCAGGCCCTGTTTCACGCGACGACCTTCACGCTTCACCCAGGCCAGCGCGCGTGCATGAGCTCCGTCACGCTGCCGCCAAACGGGCGCACCCTGCAGCTGCTGCTCGGCGAACCGTCCTCCGGCAACGGCAGCCCTCCGATCGAGGTGCTGCTGAGCGCGCCCGGCTATCGCAGCGTGGCACAACTGCCCCGTGGCGAATCCGAAGGTCCGGCCCAGCTGCCTGTGCGCCCGCCGCGACACTTCGCGATCGGCACTGCGTGTCTTACCAACCGCGGCACCACCCCAGCGGTGCTCGTTGGCTCGACCGAACAGCGCTCACGGACGCGCTCCAGGCTCACGATCGGCGGGCGCCCGGTCGCGGGAGACATCGCGCTCACATTTGCCGACAGCAAGAGCAAAACTCGGCTGAGCCGCCTGGGCGAAGCATTCGAACACGCATCCAACCTCACCGACCGGCTGATACCCGTGTGGCTGGTGTGGGTGATCGCCGTATTCGTCGCGCTGACCGTGCCAATCGCGACCGTCGCCTTCCTGCAGCGCGCGCTGCGCGAAGACGAAGCCGCGTGACCCGCTAAGCGCGAAGCGTCAGTTGCGCCGAAGCCGACGTGCTCTCGCTGGGCGCGCCGGCCTGACTGGCGCTGAACGTCAGGAAGCCGACCCCTGCCCTGTGCGCGTGCACGGCGCGAAGCAGAAAGGCGCGATTTCGGCGCGACAGGCTCACCTGGAACCGGTGAGCCCCCGCGCTGAGCGATCGCGTGAGCGTCACCAGCCGCAAGTTCCGTCCCCTTATGCGAACGTAACCGCTAACGCTCAGCTGGCACGGCGTGCTGCAGGTGACGCTTACAACGATGCCGCCGCGGTGCAGGCGCGGGTTCTGACGCAGGGGCTGAGCGGCGAGCGAGAAGCGAAAGGCGGTCGGGATCGACCACGGCGCGGGATGCACGGGGAGCAGGAAGGGCGGCGCCGGGGGCTGGGTGAAATCGAAGTCGGCGGCGAGATCGCCGAGCGCGGGGCTTGCTTCGCGCACGTCCGGTCGCGGATCCGGGCGGCCGTCGGTCGTGGGGTTGATGCGTTCGCCGCCGAGGAAGTCGTCCTCGATGAACTTCAGGTAGGCGTCGTGGCTGAGCGTCTGGTTGTCGACGAACCCCGCCCGCGCGTAGGGGCTGATGACGATCCCGGGCACGCGCAAGCCGTAGCCGTTCTGGTCGATCTGCGGAGGCGCCACGTGGTCGTAGAAACCGCCCCAGTCATCCCAGGAGAGGAAGATCGCCGTGCTCGGCCAGTTCGGGCTTCGCATCACGGCGTTGATCACGCCGGTTACGTACGCCTGGCCGGCCTGGACGCTTGCGGGCGGGTGTTCTGAGACCTTCTGGTTGGGAGTGATCCAGGAAACCGACGGCAGCGTGCCCGCCTTCGCCGCTGCGTAGAAGTTGGTCAGCGACTGCACGTTGGCGAGCTGGCCGTCTTCGCGCACCGTGTCGAAGTAGGGCAGCGGGTTCCAGATGCCGGGCGTTTTCGCGTTCTGCGGCACCGCCGTGCACGCGACGCTTTCGTCGTCCTCGCAGTCGGGCTCTGAGCCGGCGAAGACGTAGTAGCCCCAGCTGACGCTGTGCTTGTGCAGCAGGTAGGTCACGTCGGTCCAGGCGTAGTCGGGGGCTTTGTTGGTTTTGCTGTAGTCGGGCGGCGGCGCTGGGCTTTCCAGCGCGTTGGAGCAGCTCATGGGGTCGTTGGTGATGGTGCACAGCGCCGACCAGCCGGACACCATGAACAGGTGCTGGGGCAGGCTCCACGAGCGATTGGGCTCGAACATGCGGTCCTGCAGCACGAAGTTTTTGGCGTAAGCCCAGTAGTTGGGAATCTCGCCGCCGTCGTGGTAGCCCATCACGTCGGTTTCCCCGGGGATGTTGCAGACGGGGTCGTTGGGGATTTTGCACGGCGTGATGCCCGGCTTCTGGGCCTCTTCGACGAAGCCGTTCATGGCGCCGCCGTTGATGTCGGTCAGCGCGGCGCCTTCGCCGTGCGGCCCGCCGTGGTTGAGGTCGATCGAGCTGTGGTACGGGGCGATGCAGTGCCCATGCATCGGATCGGGCACGCACACCGTCGGTTTGCCGTTGGCCATCGGGATCCCGTTCGCTCCGGGAAACGTCCCGAAGTAGCTGTCGTAGGAGCGGTTCTCTTGCATGATCACGATCACGTGCTGGATCTTGTGGATGCCCTGCAAGGCGGGCACGGACGCGGGCTGCGCGCCAGCCGGAGCGCTCGCCGTGGCGAGGTTGGCCGCCGACGCGAGCGCGAGCGTCGCCAGCGCGGGCAGGGCAAAGCGGCGAGAAAACATCGCAGCTGGTCTAACACCCGGCGACGCCGGAGTTGCGCCGTATCCGCGCGATGTGAACGCTGCCGGCGCGTCGGCGGACCGCTCCGCTGAGCAGCCGTGCGAGCCCCCACCCGCCGAGCGCGGCGCTCGCCGCCAGCGGCCCAAACGTGGGACACGCATAGCGCGCGTCGTAGCTGTTCGTCGCGATCGCCACCGTGATCGACAGCAGCGCCGTGAGACCGAGAAAGACTGCAGCTGTCCTGGTGCGTCCGCGCAGCACGAATGGGCCGGCCAGCGCCGCGCCCAGCAGCAAGAACATCACCGCGCCTCCCAAGCGCGTGTGGCGCTCATACCAGCTGATCGCAGTTAGGGCCCCGGATGAATAGTGCAATCCGGTGCTGGTGGGATACAGCAGCGCCACCGCCGGCCGCGCCTTGATCGAATTCCCGGTGTGCTGGGTGCCCGTGTCGAGCAGCGCGTCTGTTAGCGCCTGCGGCGAATAGCCTTCGCCTTCGCGCGGAAGGACGTAGAAGGAGAGCCCGCGCATTACCGCGGCGGCGTACGCACCGGGCTCTTTCTCGATCGCCGCGACGCTGAAACGCTGAAGCACGGCGTTCGCGGAGCCCGGCGCGCGTGCCGGCCCGTGGTATCGGCGCACCGCCGGCGCGTGGGCGTCGTACTGGAAGTAGTTGCCGGTGTTGCGCCGCGACGGTGGTTCTGTGGGACACAAAAACGCGGTGCCTTTTGGCGGCGTGAACCGCGAGCAGTCGGCAAACGTGGCAACACGCCCGTACAGGTTCCAGGCGCTCTGGCGCTCGTAGCCCCACCGTCCGGTGAAGTAGGCCTGAGTCCCGACGTAGGCAAAGATCATCAGCGCGACGACTGCCGTCGAAAGCGAGGCCGCCAGCAATCGCCTGCGGCGGTTTCCCGCCGCCGCGAACAGGAGCACGACCGGGATCAAGATCGCGCTCGAGATGGCGATCGTCTTGACCCAGAACGCGGCGCCGGTCGCCAGCGCGGCGAGCACCGGCCAGCGCAGTGCGCTGCTGTCGAGCGTGCGGATGACCGCGTAGATGGCAACGGATTGCAGGAAGGTGAGCAGCGGATCGGCCAGCGGCGCGTGCTCCAGCAGCAGCCCGGTGCCGCCGAAGAAGACGATCGCGGCGGGTATCAGCCCCACCCACGGGGCGACCCTCAGCCGCCGCAGCGAGACGTAGAGAAGCAGTCCGCTGGCGACGCCCAGAGCGTGCTGCACGACGATCACGAACGACAGTTGGTCGCTGAGGTGATGCGCCAGCCGCAGGAAGAACGGGTAGCCCGCCGGGTGCTGGGCGTCGGCGAAGATGTTGTGTGCGGCGGCGCTCAGGTACGCAGAGGAGTCGCTGAAGCCCAAAAACGCCGGGCGGTAGATCGCCATCAGCCAAGCGCGCACGCCGATCGCCGCGATCACGAGCAGCACGAGCGCGCCGGCCGCCGCCCGTTCTGCCCTGTCGGACGCCCGCCACCGCCCCACGAGCCGGAGCGACAGCGCTGCCACATGTGTGCTCGGCCACGCCGGGCGCGGTGCGTCGCTGACGAGCTGAAATCTCACCGCGGCGCGCAATCTACCCCGGGGACTTCGGGCTCGCGCGCCGGGGCTCGGATCGACGTCGAATAACCTGACGGCCGTGAAGGCGGTGATTCTGGCGGGCGGCATGGGCTCCCGGCTGAGCGAGGAAACGGTCGTGCGGCCGAAGCCGATGGTCGAGATCGGCGGCAAGCCGATGCTCTGGCACATCATGAAGATCTACGCCGCGCACGGCATCGACGAGTTCGTGATCTGCCTCGGCTACAAGGGCTACATGATCAAGGAGTACTTCGCCAACTACTACCTGCACACCTGCGACGTGTCGTTCGACCTGGCCAAAGGCGGCATGGAGGTGCACCGCTCTGACACCGAGCCGTGGCGCGTCACGCTCGTCGAGACCGGCGAAGAGACGATGACCGGCGGGCGGCTTCGGCGCGTGCTCGAGTACGTGGGCGACCAGGACTTCTGCTTTACCTACGGCGACGGGGTGTCCGACCTGGACATCACCGCGCTCATCGCCTTCCACCGCGAGCAGGGCGCGCAGGCCACGGTGACGGGCGTGCAGCCGCCGGGGCGCTTCGGCGCGTTGGGCGTGGACGGAGAGCGCGTTCGCAGATTCGAGGAGAAACCACGCGGCGACGGCGGGTGGATGAACGGCGGGTTCTTTGTGCTGTCGCCGGGTGTTGAGCGATACCTCGACGGCGACGACACCGTGTGGGAGCAGGAGCCTATGCGCGCCCTCGCGGAGGAAGGGCAGCTCGCGGTGTATCGCCATGAAGGCTTCTGGCAGGCAATGGACACGATGCGCGACCGCAACCACCTCGAGGAGCTCTGGCAAACGGGCGGCGCTCCCTGGCGGACCTGGACGTAAGACCTGTGAGCACCAACGCGGACGGTGCGGGCGCCAGCCGCTCGCGCGAAGTCGATCCGAGCTTCTGGCGCGGGCGCCGAGTCCTGCTCACAGGCCACACGGGCTTCAAGGGCGCGTGGCTTGCGCTGTGGCTGCAATCGCTGGGAGCCAACGTGACCGGCTTCTCGCTCGATGTCCCGACGCACCCGTCGCTGTATGAGCTGGCGCGCGTGGGCGAGGAGATGGACAACATCGACGGCGACGTACGCGACGCATCGGCGCTCGTCGAGGCGGTGCAGCAGAGCGACGCCGAGGTGGTCATCCACATGGCGGCACAGTCGCTGGTTCGGCGCTCTTTTTCTGAGCCACGGGTGACGTATGAGACCAACGTGCTCGGCACTGTGAACTTGCTCGACGCGGTTCGCTTCGTCGGCCAGCGCGCGCGTGTCGTGATCGTCATCACCTCCGACAAGTGCTACGAGAATCGCGAGTGGGAGTGGGGCTACCGCGAGGATGAGCCGATGGGGGGCCACGACCCGTACTCGAGCTCGAAGGGATGCGCCGAGCTCGTGACGAGCGCCTACCGCCGCTCGTTCTTCTCAGATCCCAACGGAACACGTGTGGCTTCGGCCCGCGCCGGAAACGTGATTGGCGGAGGCGACTGGGGAGAGGACCGCCTCGTCCCCGACATCATGCGAGCGACTCTCGCGCGCGAGGAGGTGCTCGTGCGCAACCCTAATTCGGTGCGCCCTTGGCAGCACGTTCTCAATCCGCTGAGCGGTTATCTGGTGCTCGCGGAGGCGCTGTGGGAGTCGCCCGATGACGCCGCGGGCTGGAATTTCGGGCCCCCTGAGGAGGATGCCCAGACGGTGGGCTGGCTCGTCGAGCACCTCGGCGAGCTGTGGCCGGACGGCGTCCGCTGGTCTGTGGACGACGGCCCGCATCCGCACGAGGCCCGTTACCTCAAGCTCGATTCCTCGCGTTCGCGCTCTCGCCTTGGCTGGCGCCCGCTGGTTCCGCTTCACGTAGCCCTCGCCAGCGTCGTCGACTGGTATCGCGAGCTCGCGTCCGACGCCGACATGCGAAACGTGTCGCTCGGTCAAATACAGGCGCTTCAGCATGCGGGTGTGTAGCCGATGAGCACCGGTCGCTGTCGTTTTTGCGGCGCGCCGCTCGAGGCGGTGTTCGCAGACCTGGGCAGCTCGCCGCTGGCGAACTCGTACCTACCGCCCGAGCGCGTGAATGCGATGGAGCCGTTCTACCCGCTCCGCGCGCTGGTGTGTGGAAACTGCTTCTTGGTGCAGCTTGAGGAGTTTGAGGAGCCGGAGCACATCTTCAGCGACTACGCCTACTTCTCGTCCTACTCGTCTAGCTGGCTCGAGCACTCACGCCGCTACGCGGAGCTGATGGTGGAGCGCCTGGGACTGGGCTCCACCAGCCAGGTGGTGGAGCTGGCTTCCAACGACGGCTACCTGCTGCAGTTCTTTCACGAGCGCGACATACCTGTGCTGGGAGTCGAGCCGGCCGCCAACGTGGCCGAGGTTGCGGTCGAGAAGGGAATAAGCACTCACGTGGCGTTCTTTGGCCGAGACACCGCGAACGCGCTCGCTTCGCAGTCGTCGGCCGATCTGCTGATCGGCAACAACGTGCTTGCGCACGTACCAGACCTGAACGACTTCGTGGCGGGAATGAAGATCCTGCTCAAGCCGGGCGGCGTGATCACGATGGAGTTCCCACACCTGATGCGCCTGATCGAGGAGAACCAATGGGACACGATCTACCACGAGCACTTTTCCTACTTTTCCTTTCTCACAGCGAGCCGCGTATTCGAGGCACATGGGCTGCGGCTCGTTGACGTCGACGAGCTGCCCACCCACGGTGGGTCGCTGCGGATATTTGCTGCGCACACCGAGGACGAGGAGAAGGTCGAGAGTGCGGCAGTACGGGAGCTGCGCGATCGCGAGCGCTCCGCCGGTTATGAAGACCTTGAGACCTATCTCGGCTATGGCCGGCGCGTGGAGGCCGACAAGCGCCAGATCCTCAACTTCCTGATCGGTCTCAAGGACCAGGGCCTGCGAGTGGTGGGCTACGGCGCACCCGCCAAGGGCAACACCTTGCTCAACTTCTGCGGTATCCGGCGCGATTTCTTGGAGTACACCTGCGATCTCAATCCACACAAGCAGGACCATTTTCTTCCCGGAAGTCACATCCCGATCCGCTCACCGGACGCGCTCAGGGAAGACAGGCCCGACGTCATCGTCATCCTTCCGTGGAACATCAAGGACGAGATCGTGGAGCAGCTGAGCTTCATTCGCGAGTGGGGCGGCCGCTTCGCCGCGCGCACGCCGGAGCTGACCCTGCTCCCGTGATAGGGAGGAGCTGATGCAGTTCAAGGAGACGCCGCTGCCCGGAGTGTGGGTCATCGAACTCGACCTGCTCGGCGACGAACGGGGTTGGTTCGGCCGCACGTTCGACGCTGACGAGTTCGACGCTCGCGGCCTGAACCCCGCGGTGATGCAGTGCAACGCCTCGTTCAACGCGAAGCGCGACACCCTGCGCGGCATGCACTACCAGGCAGCGCCTCATGGCGAGTCGAAGCTCGTGCGGTGCGTGCGCGGCGCGATCTTCGACGTTGCGGTCGACCTGCGCTCGGACTCTTCCGCGTATTGCCGTTGGCATGGCGCGGAGCTGAGCGCCGAGAACCGCTTGGCCGTCTACATCCCCGCGGGCTACGCGCACGGCTTCCAGACGCTCACGGATGACTGCGAGGTGCTGTATCAGATGGGCCATCGCTACGTGCCCGATGCAGCGCGGGGAGTACGCTGGGACGACCCCGCATTTGGCATCGAGTGGCCGGCGGCGTGTGGGGGCAGGATTGTCTCCGAGCGGGACGCGTCCTACCGAGATTTTCAACCTTGAGCCACACGTCGCGCTGTCCTCTGTGTGGAGGCGATACCGACCTCGCCTTTCGTGTCGGCGACCGCAACCGCGGAATCACGTCTCAGTGCTTTGACTATCGCCGCTGCAGACTGTGCCGCACGATCTTCTTGAGTGGCGTGCCAGTTGACCTCGGCCGCTACTACCCCGAGGAGTACTACGCGCTGCCGACGCGCCATGAACTCGACGGCGCAGCGAACGGCGAGGCGCCTAGGCTGGCGCTGCTTCGACCGTTCGCCGCCGACGGACCGCTCGTCGAGGTTGGAGCCGGGCTTGGGATCTTTTCGCGCGCCGCGCGGAGCGCTGGCTACGAGGTCACCGCGATCGAGATGGATGCTCGTTGCTGTGAGTACCTGGAGCACGTCGTTGGCGTGCGAACGATCTGCAGCGACGCCCCCGAGCGCGCCCTTGTCGATGTCGGACCCAGCCGCGCGATAGTACTGTGGCACGTCCTCGAGCACCTGGCGCGCCCGTGGGAGGTCCTCGAGCGGGCAGCCGAGTGCCTTGGTCTGGGAGGCGTTATCGCGCTAGCGACGCCGAACCCAGACTCGCTGCAGTTTCACCTACTCGCCGGGCGATGGGCGCACCTCGATGCCCCAAGACATCTGTTCCTGATTCCATTCGCCGCCCTCAAGGCTCACATGAACAACCTCGGTTTCGACGTCGCTTCCGTCACGACCTCCGACCCGGCCGGCCGACACTGGAACAGCTTTGGTTGGGAGTATGCACTCAGGCGTCACCCTTCGCGTCGCCCCTCGACGCGGCTCACGCGAATTGGCTCGCGTTTGCTTGCCGACGGCCTCGCGCCGCTCGAACGCCGGGGCATGAACGGGACGGCCTATACAGCGGTGTTCGTCAAGCGCTGAGGGCCTTACGCGCCGGGCGCCTGCGCATCGCACACCTCCAGCACGTCGCGGTAGCGCCCCTCGACAATGGTGGTCGGCGTCCAGCTCGGCATCTGGCTCGCACCACCTGTCGTGACGCGCACCGCCGCCCCCGCGATTGCGTCTTTGAGGCGCCTTGGGACCACGCGATGAACCAGTGCGAGGGCGCGGTCTGCAGCGCGGTAGAGCCAGCGCTCAAGCCGCGGTAATTCTCGCTCAAGGCTTCGCACCTCGTCCCGATCGACTTCTCCGAAGCGGTAGCGCTTGTACACGTGCGTCGCTTGGGCGAAGCGGTAGCGGTGGCGAGCCGCACGCAAGCCGAAGTCCCTGGCAACGCCCTGCTCGAGCGCCGCCGCCGCGCTCAGCCACCCGACGTTGATGTTGGTGCCTGCGGCGGCGCGCGCGGCGGCCCCATCGAGGAAGCTGCGACCCTCGGTCTCCTTATCGTTGAGTTGAAAGTAGCCGTAAGACTTGGGCGTGCGGCCGATCACGATTCCGGGGACGGGATCGACCACGATGCTGCGCGCGCGCAGAAACGCGGCGTTCATCGAGTAGTAGTCGGGAAACGCAGACTGATAGAAGCTCCCATACGCCTCGAGCGACTCGATCACGCGGCGGCTAATGAGGGCAAACTGAGCATTGAAGTCATAGCGCAGCTGAAAGCGCATCGCTGCTCGCACGACATCTAGCGCGCGTGCGCGGTCGAGCTCGAAGGGCCTAGAGGCGCCGGTGAAGAACTCGGCGCAGCCGTGATCGATGAGGTAGCCTGCGGGATGTGCCGGATCGACGCCGGGGTACGTGAACAGCAGGGATTTCGTGTAGATCACGTCGGGACTGCTGAACAGCCCGATGAGTTCATCCATCCGGCTCAGATAGCCATCCGTAAGTGCATCGTCATCCCCAAGCATGATGATGTAATCACCGCTGCTACGGGTGAGCGCGCGGTTCCAGTTCTCGGTCACGGGCACCGGATGATCGGTGCGGCTGTAGCGGATCCGTGGGTCGTCAAGGGCGCCGAGATAGCCAGCGATGTCTTCCTCCGAGCAGTTGTCGGAGATGACGAGCTCCCAGTCGCGAAATCCTTGGCGTCGCACCGACTCGACCGCGAGCTTCAGATACTCGAGGCGGTTGCGGGTCGGCAGGAGGATTGAGAACTTCATGCGCGATGAGGTATACCAAGTGCGAATCTCGTGCTCTCCCGTCTGCCAAATCTCGAGATCTCACGCCGTGAGCCGAGTGCGACTCACGAGTGCGACGGGGTTCATGGGAGCTGGCGTGGCCCGCAGAGCCCGTTGGAACGATCCGGCGTTCGGAATCCAGTGGCCCGAAACTGTCGGGACAGGATCATTTCGGAGTGCGATTCCTTCTGTCCAGACGTCGGGTCGTGAGCCGCGTTCTGCTCACGGGCGCGACCGGTTTCATTGGCCGGCAGGCGCTCGCGGCGCTCACGGCCGCCGGACACGAGGTGCATGCCGTGGCGAGGCGCCGAGGTCCAGAAGCTTCGCGAGTCGTGTGGCACGAGGCGGACCTACTGGCCGGGTGCCCGCTAGTCGCGCAAATCGAACCAGAGATTCTCGTACACCTCGCCTGGTACGCCGAGCATCGCAAGTTTTGGACATCGTTGGAGAATGTACGCTGGGTCGAGGCGTCGCTCGGTCTGCTCCGGGAATTTGCCGCCGCGGGCGGCCGACGCGCCGTAATAGCCGGCACGTGCGCTGAGTATGAGTGGTCCGGTGACAGTTACGCTGAGACTGCGCCCATCGCGCCGGCCACCCTTTACGGAGCGGCCAAGCACGGTCTGCACGTCGTTGCAGGCGCACTCTGTAAGCAGCTAGGCGTCGAGCTTGCCTGGGGACGCCTCTTCTTTCTATACGGGCCCTTCGAGTCCCCGGGTCGGTTCGTTCCCTCGATTGTGCTGTCGCTGCTACGGGGGGAACCCGCGCCCATGACCGACGGTACGCAGAGACGCGACTTCCTGCACACAGCTGATGCGGGCGCAGCGTTCGCGGCCTTATCGGACAGTGACTTGACCGGCGCAATCAACATCGGTTCGGGCGTCGGGCCGTCACTGCGTGAAGTCGCCGAGGCGATCGCCCGCCACATCGGGCGCGATGAGCTGCTTCGAGTAGGAGCTGTCCCGATGGGTGCGAGCGATCCGCCGGCCCTGCTGGCTGACGTGAGCCGCCTGCGCGATGAGCTCGGATGGAACCCCAAGATCGAGCTCTCCGATGGCCTCGACGACGTCATCGCCTGGTGGCAAGAGCACGTAGCGCAGGCGTAGACCCGCTGTCCGCAGCGTGGTGGCCGATCGCTCATTAGGGTGCGTCGAGCGGGCACCGAGACTCGACAGTGCCAGTTCTGCGGACCCGACAGCTAGTTGCCCTCATCGCCGGTGACCGCGCCCGCTAGGCTAGACGCGACGTGGCTGCCGCACACCGTTCACATGCCAAGTGGTCGACGTCACACGCGGCTTCGGGGGTTGGGTGAACTTTACCCACCACGACGAGACTGCTCCCGAGCGGGGACTCCAATCGACCGGCAGCGTCGACCTGGTGGTCGACCACGACCGCGATGAGGTCGCGCATGTGCTCGAAAGTCCGGAGGCGGGTAGAGCGGCCACGCGCGGTGGGGTCATCCGAGTCGGATCGTATTTTCTCAACGGCGTGCTCGGCGCCCTGGGAAGCGCCTTCATGTATCGCCATCTCGGTACCAAGAACACCGGTACCTATGTGACGGCAGTGACGATCGCCGGGATCGTGGCCGGCTTGTCTGATCTCGGCCTGACCACCCTTGGCACCAGGGAGCTTGCGGTGCGCGACCGGGCCGGCCGCGCACGACTGATGAGGAGCCTTGTCGGCCTGCGGCTCGGGCTCACTGTGGTCGGCACGGGGCTGTCGGTGGGCTTGTCGGTGCTGGTGGGTTACCAACCAGTGCTCGTAGCCGGCGTGGCCCTCGCAGGGGTGGGTCTCCTACTCGGCAGCTTCGGGGGAACTCTGTCGTTGTCACTTGTCAGCAGGCTGCGGTTCGGGTTGCTCACCGCGATCGCAACCGGACAGCAGGCGGTGATCACAGCCTTCACGATCCTGCTGGCGATGATCGGAGCGGGAGTGCTGGGTTTCATCAGTCTGCCGATTCCGATCGGATTCGTGTTCCTGATCATCACGGTTTGGCTTGTGCCGCGCGAGGTACCGTTATTGCCTCGTTTCGACAGCGCCGAGTGGCGCATGCTGCTCCGCGAGATCGCTCCGTTTGCGCTCGCGAGCACCATCGCGGTTGTCTACTTCCGCCTTTCGGTCGTCGCGGTGTCGCTTACCGCCAGCGCAACTCAACTCAGCTACTTCGGCTTATCGTTCCGGATTTTAGAAGTGTTAGTGGTGATTCCCGGCATCATGGTTACCACCGCGTTCCCGATCTTCGCGCGTTCCGCGATGCATGATCGCGAGCGTCTGGCCTACGGAGTCTCGCGCGTATTCATCGTCTCGCTCATCGTGGGCGTGTGGTTCACACTAACGCTCACCATCGGTGCGCCAATCGCGATCAAACTACTCGGCGGCGAAGCGTTCTCCAAGGCGACTGGAGTGCTCCGGATACAAGCGTTTGGTCTGGGCGCGAGCTTTGTGGGCGCGCTCTGGGGCATGGTGATGGTCACCCTGCGCCTTTACCGGCAATTGATACTGCTTAGCCTAGTGTCTTTGGTGGCCGGGGTAGCGCTTGTAACGGTGCTCGCCTCGACCAACGGGGCTCAAGGCGCCGCGTTGGGTACGGCGATCACAGAGGTAGCGGGCGCGTTGTTTGCGCCATTCGTTCTCCTGCGGTACGACCGCCAGATTGTGCCTTCAATGGCGGGTGTCCCGCGCATAGCGCTCGCGGGGGGTCTCGCGGCCTTGGTAGCCCTTATTCCCGGCGTTCCGGTGATCGCTCTTGTCGCCGTGGCGACGGTGGTCTACTTCGCGATTCTCGTAGTGACGCGCGCCATTCCGGACGAGTTGCTCCACGAACTCAGCGCCGCTCGCAGGCACTTCGCGTTGCGGAGACTGTCGGCGTGACTGGTCGCGGCGGGGAAACTGTCGTCGTTCACCTCATATGGGCACCAATCGGTCCGGAGGTGCTTGCGCGGTTCACCGAGTCCTATATTCATCATGCGCCTGGCAGTGAGCACCGGCTGCTGGTGGTGTTCAACGGCTTCCGGCAGGAGGATGACCTACGTCCATGGCGTCGCTCGCTCGCGGAGCTACGCTACGAGGAGT
>DASZFR010000180.1:0-3504 GCA_035939635.1 Solirubrobacteraceae bacterium | reverse complement strand
CGGCAAGCTCAGCATCGAAGCCAGCCCCACCGGGCAGCTCGCCTACGTGACAAGCACGGCCAGCGCCGGCGCGGGCGCCGTGACGGTGGAAATGCCCAACAAGTCGGGGGTTTCGCACAACATCGCTATCCAGCAGGGCACGAGCGGAGCGGTGCTCGGTGCGAGCGCCTTCACCGCAAACGGCCTGGCGTCGGTGAAAGTCACGCTCAAGCCGGGCACCTACACGTTCTTCTGCCAGGTCCCAGGGCACCGCGCGGCCGGCATGGAAGGCAAACTCACCGTCAAGTAGGCTCGCGGCCCGGCGCCGGCCGCCAGGCCGCCGTCGGCCGCCGCTCGCGCGGGCCCTCAGGGGTGAAGCAGCGGGTGGCGCGCGAGGAACACAAACCACACCGCGAGCGCCACCAGCGCCACGATCGCGAGCGTCGCGACCACGAGCTCGATCGCGCCGCGCCGCGAGCGCCTGCGTTCGTCCGGCAAGAGCTCGGCGCGCCGGTCGATGGGCGGCTCGCGCGGCGGGCGTGGGGGGCCGGCCACTACAACAGCGCGCGCAGCAGCAGTACGACGCCGACGATCAACACGATCACCGCGGCCGCGTACAGCAGCGCGCGAAACGCCTCGTCCTCTGAGCGCAGCGGGTTGAGCACCGCTAAAGGATGTACACGGTGCTGTACACGACCAGCCACATCACGTCGACGAAGTGCCAGTAGATGCCGGGCACCTCGACGCCGCGATGCTCCTCGGAGCTGTAGTGGCCGCGGAAGGCGCGGATCGTCACAAACAGCAGCAGGCACAGGCCGATGAACACGTGCGCGCCGTGCAGCCCCGTGAGCGAGATGAAGATCGTCTGCTGCGCGTGGTCCTGCGGCGCGAAGCCGATGTTGGCGTACTCGTTGATCTGCACGAACAAAAACGTGCAGCCGAGCAGAAACGTCGTGAGGATGCCCGCCTTCAGGCCGAAGCGGTTTCCGTGTTTGATCGACGTCTGCGCCCAGTGCATGGTGAACGACGAGGACACCAGGATCGCGGTGTTGATGCCCGCCACCTCCACCGGCAGCGTGGTCCCGGGGGAGGGCCACGGATCGCCCGCGGAGACGCGGATGAAGAAGTACGCGGTGAAGAACGCGCCGAACACCATCACCTCGGAGATGATGAAAAGCAGCATTCCCAGCAGCTGCGGCTCCACGCGCGAGCTGCGGTGGGCCTCGGGCGGGCCGTGGTGCTCCTCATGCGCTACGGCGTGGGTTGCGCTGATCGCCTCCACGCGCTGGTCCTACGCCGCCGGCGTGGGCTGCGCCCCGCGCGCGCTCGAGAGGTCCACCACCACGTGCTCCACGGGCAGATTCGTGGCGCTCTTGACACGCTCGATTAGGTTCGCGCGCAGCCAGCCCGAGCGCTCGTCGGGCAGCGTCGAGATCACCACGTCGTCCACGCGGAACAGCTGCAGCGCGCTCACGCACGCGGTGTAGGGGTCGGGATCGCCGATCATGCCCGAGCTCAAGAGATGGGCCTGGTGCATGCGGTCGAGCATCGCCGCCAGGCGTCCGCGTGCCGCGCCGGCCGCCGCGCCGCCGCCGTCCTGCTGTGGCTCTACCAGGATGAAGACGTGGCGCTCGTCGCCGGCTGCCTTGCGGCGCAGGTGCTCGAACAGCTCATCGCCGGCGATCGTCTTCGCGGCGATCACCAGCGTCACCCCGAACGTCAGGCCCTCGCTCTCGAGGTCCACCGTCACGTGCTCGACAGGCAGTCCGGAGGCGTTGTGGATGCGTTCGATCAGATCGCGCCGCAGCCAGCCCGATGCGCTCGCCGGGTGGGTGGAGACGATGATCGAATCCGGGCGGCGTTCGGCGACGGCGTCCATCGTCGCGAGAAACGGGTCCTCGTCGCCCACCTCGCCGGAGGCCTTGATGCCTTCGTTTGCCATCACCGACATCGCCAGGTCGACGCGCACCTGCGCGGCTTCGCGCACGAACTGGTCGTAGACCAGGAGGCCGGCCGACGGGGCGGTGGCGGGCACCACCAGGCGAAAGGTCACATTGCCCGCCGCCGCGTGCTCGCGCAGGGACTCGAGCAGCCCCGCGCCGCCGAGCGTGCGGTTGGCGACCACCAGGATTTCGCTCAAAACATCACCTCGGTGCTCACTCGCGCGGAACCCCAGCCGGCAGTGGCTGGCCAACGGTAGCCGGCGTCGGCGCGAGGATGCCGTGCACCGCGCCGGGCACGCCGTACTCGTAGGGGCCGCCAACGACTGTGGGTATGCGGTCGAAGTTGAACACAGGCGGGGGCGAGGTGACCTGCCACTCCAGCGTGAGCCCGCGCCACGGGTTGGCCACCGAGCGCGGCCCGCCGCGCCAGCTCGTGACCATGTTGTAGAGGAAGATCAGCGTGCTGAGCCCGAGCGCGAAGCTCACGATCGAGATGAACAGGTTCAGGTCGGCGAACTTGGCCGCGTAGGTGGCGACACGCCGCGGCATGCCCTGCAGGCCGAGGATATGCATGGGCCCGAACGTCGCGTTGAAGAAGATGAACGTGGTCCAGAAGTGCCACTTGCCCAAGCGCTCGTCGTACATGCGCCCGGTCATCTTGGGGAACCAGTAGTACACGCCGGCAAAGATCGTCATCAGCGACCCGCCGAACAGCACGTAGTGGATGTGCGCGACGATGAAATAAGTCGAGCTGACGTGGATGTCGAACGGGATCATCGCCAGCATCACGCCGCTGATGCCGCCCAGCGTGAACGTGGTGAGGAAGCCCAGCGCGAACAGCATCGGCGTATCCAGGTGCAGCACGCCGCGCCACAGCGTGGCCAGCCACGAGAAGATCTTGATGCCGGTGGGGATGGCGATGATCGCGGTGGTGATCGCCATCGGGATGCGAATCCACGCGGACATCCCCGAGGTGAACATGTGGTGCGCCCACACGGTGAACCCGAGCCCCACGATCGCGAGCAGCGAGAACGCCATCATGCGGTAGCCGAAGATCGGCTTGCGCGACTTGACCGCGATGATTTCGCTGATGATCCCGAACCCGGGCAGCATCATGATGTACACGGCCGGGTGCGAGTAGAACCAGAAGACGTGCTGGTACATGAGCACGTCGCCGCCGTTTGCCGCGTTGAAGAAGTTGAAGTGCAGCGCGCGGTCGAGCAGCACGAAGAACTGCGAGGCGGCGATGAACGGAGTCGCGATCACCACCAGCAGCGAGGTGGCGAAGTTCGCCCACACCAGCAGCGGCAGGCGGAAGAAGCTCATCCCCGGCGCCCTCATGGTGATGATCGTCACGAGGAAGTTGAGCGCGGTCATGATCGAGGAGGCGCCCGCGAACTGCACCGCGATCGAGAAGAACGTCTGCCCGATCGGCATGTTGTCCGACAGCGGCGCGTACGCCGTCCAGCCGTCCGCGAACGCTCCGCCCGGCGCGAGAAAGCTCCCGAGCATCATCAGCCCGGCGACCGGCAGCAGCCAGAACGACAGCGCGTTCAGCCGCGGGAAGGCCATATCTGGGGCG
>DASZFR010000179.1:0-7613 GCA_035939635.1 Solirubrobacteraceae bacterium | reverse complement strand
CGGCCGCGGTCGTCGCCGCGGCGGCCGGGGCAGGCGCGGCGGGCGGGGCAGGCGCGCGAGCGGCGCCCGAGCCGGCGGCCCGCTCCAGGGCACGTTCGACCATGGCGAGGAGGGCTACGGCTTGTGGCTTGATCCCGCGATCCAGGACAACGCGGTCTACGCCGAGTACTGGGCCGGTCACCGCCCGATCGAGGTCGAGGTGCTCGAGGACCGGATCGTGATCCGGCGCGCCGGCGAGGAGAGCGACGAGAGCTAGGCGTCGCTCTCGCGGCGCCCACCGGCGTAGTCGGCGGCCTCGCGAAGGTAGCGCGCAAACGCGGCGTCGAGCACCACGCCGGCCTCCCACGCCCACGGTTGCTCGGGCGCGACGCGGATCGCGACCGGCAGATACCAGCTGGTCGGGCTCCGGTACAGCGCGGCAAGCTCGTCCGAGCTGAAGCGCCCGCCCAGGCGCCGGCGCAGCTCGTCCACGAGCGCGTCGATAACCCGCTCGAGCAGCCGCTCGCGCTCCTCTGGCTCGGCGCGCAGCCGGCGTTCGCCCTCGCGCCACTGATACAGCGCGCTCTCAAACGACACCGTTGGAGGCTAACAGCGCCGTGCGCGGCTATTCAGTCGTTCGGAAGCCCCGTCGCGATGAAGGGCTGCTCGCCCGGTTTGATCATCCCCAGGCGACGCGCCTCGGCTTCCAGTGTCGACTGGCGGCTGAGCTGTTCGTGCTGCGAGACCAGCAGCGCGTGTTCGCGACGCAGCGCACGCACCTGCGCGCTGTGCGCGTGGGCTTGGGAAACCTTTGACAGCAGGTGCACACCCGCGCTCGCGTATAGGTACACAAGCGCCGCGAGCACGCACAGAAGCGCCAGGCGCCCCAGACGGTCCCACCGCACCCCCGCGGCCGTCAGCGGCACCGCGCGTGGCAGCGGCGCCGAGCGCGCGGACGCGCCGCTTGCGCGGCGTGCGCCGCCGGCGCTCCTCGAGCCCGCACGCACCCGCGTTCCCACAGCGCTTGTCGCCGCCATCGCCGCCCAATTCGCGCCCGGCGGCGAAGCTCCTGCACCGCGCGGCGCGGCGACCGTGGGCGTGCGGGCGCGCCCAGGCGGTCAACGCGACGCGCGCCGAAAGGCCGACCGCCCCGGGAACTCTGCGTCCGCGCCCAGCTGCTCCTCGATGCGCAGCAGCTGGTTGTACTTGGCAACACGCTCCGAGCGCGAGGGCGCGCCGGCCTTGATCTGACCGCACCCGGTGGCCACGGCGAGGTCGGCGATCGTCACGTCCTCGGTCTCCCCGGAGCGATGGCTGATCACCGCGCCGTAGCCGGCCTCGTGCGCGGTGGAGATCGCTTGCAGCGTCTCTGTGAGCGTGCCGATCTGGTTGACCTTGATTAGGATCGAGTTGGCCACGCCGGCCTCGATGCCCCTGCGCAGCCGTTGCACGTTGGTCACGAACAGGTCGTCGCCCACGAGCTGCACCCGCTCGCCCAGCTCGTCGGTGAGCAGCCGCCACCCCTCCCAGTCGTCCTCGTCCATGCCGTCCTCGATCGAGACGATCGGGTAGCGCTGCGAGAGCTCGCGCCAGTAGCCGGCCAGCTCTGCGGCCTGCAGCTCGCGGCCCTCGTGCTCGAGCACATAGCGCCCCTCGCGGTAGAGCTCGCTCGCCGCCGGATCAAGCGCGATCGCGACCTCCTCGCCAGGCTGATAGCCGGCCGCCTCGATGCCCTCCACCAACATCTGCAGCGCCTCCTCGTTTGAGCCCAGGTCCGGCGCGAAGCCGCCCTCGTCGCCGACCGCGGTCGCCAGCCCACGCTCGTGCAGCGTGCGCCGCAGCGCGTGGAATACCTCCGAGCCCACGCGCAGCGACTCCGAAAAGCTGCGTGCGCCGAACGGCACCACCATGAACTCCTGAAAGTCCACCTTGTTGTCGGCGTGAGCGCCTCCGTTGAGCACGTTCATCATCGGCACCGGCAGCACGCGCGCGGTCTCGCCGCCCAGATAGCGCCACAGCGCCATGCCCTCCTCGGCCGCCTGCGCATGTGCCGCCGCCAGCGACGCGCCGAGGATCGCGTTTGCGCCCAGCCGTGACTTGTTCGCAGTGCCGTCGAGCTCGATCAGCGCGCGGTCGAGCACGCCCTGGTCGGCCGCGTCCTCGCCCAGCAGCAGCGTCGCGATCTCGCCGTTGACGTTGTCCACGGCGCGCTGCACCCCCTTGCCGCCCCAGCGTTCGCCCCCGTCGCGCAACTCCGTCGCCTCGAACTCGCCCGTGGACGCACCGGAGGGAACCGCCGCGTGACCGTGCGCGCCCGAGCGCAGCCCGATCTCCACCTCGACGGTGGGATTGCCGCGACTGTCGAGGATCTGGCGCGCGTGCACGCGCTCGATGCGGCTCACGTCTGCGCGGCGCGCGCCCGTGGCGCGTGAGAGCACGAGCGGCCGTGCGGCATCGGCCCGGCGGCGGCTATTTCAGCCCGCCCGCTTTGGCCGCTTTGTACTCCTTGCAGTCCTGAATCGCGCTGGCAAGCGCAACGCCGTTGTAATGCGAGAGACATTCGGTTTTCGACATCCACTTCGATTTGAAGTTTTTGACAAACGCGCTCAGGGCCGCCTGCTGGTTGGTGGCGACGAGCTGTGATTTGACCGACGCCTTCGCCTGCGCGAGCGACTGCACGTTGCCGGGCGTGACGCTCTTTACTTCATAGACGTAATAGCCAAACGGCGTCTTCACGGGTCCGCTCAACACGTTGGGTTTGGCGGCGAAGATCGCGTTGCTGAGCGCCTGCTCCTCCTGGCCCTTGACCACTTCGGGCAAAAGGCCGCCGCGCGCCTTGCTGACCGGGTCGATCGAGGCGCTTTTTGCAACGCTCGCAAAGCTCTTGCCCGAGCTGACTTCGGCTTTCGCTTTGGCCGCTTCCGCTGCGGTTTTGGTGAGGATGATGTTCACCGCGCGCTTTTCGGGCACTTCGAAGCGCGATTTGTGTTCGTTGTAGTACTTCGCGACCTGCGCTTCGCTCGGGTTGGACTTCGATTTGATGATCTTCTGCTGGATCTTCGAGGAGAGCAGGTTGAGCTTCACGCGCAGCAGAAGATCGGACACCGACTGGCCCGAGCTGGCGAGGAATTTTTCAAATTCGGCCGCTTTGGGGAACTGCTGTTCCTTGATCTGGGTGAAGCGTTTCTTGACTTCGCTGTCGGAGACCTTGACACCCAGCGATTCGCCTTCGCCCAGCACCCACTGCGAGGAGATGAGAAAGCCCAGCACCTCCTGCTGCAGCGATTTGTACTGCGTTTCACACTGGGACTTCAGCTGCGCGTGCGTCTGCGCTGCCGCGCCTTTGGCCGGTTTGGGCTGCGTGGCTTCCAGGTGCGCGATACACGCGGCGTAGTTGGGCGGTTCGGGGATCACCGGCTTGCTCACCGTGCCTTCAGACGAGGAGGAGGCGGCTGCCGCAACCCCCATCCAGTGGTTGAACGTGGATTTGGTGATCGGTTTGCCCGAAACGGCAACGACCGAGTCGCTCGGAATGCCGCCGCCGCAGGCGGCGATCCCGACGAGCGCAAACAAAACGGCGCAGAGCGCCGCGATACAACGGGAGGGTGACCTCACGAAGCGGGCACTCTAGCGAAAGCCACCGCTGTATGCGTGAGTTACGCGGCCTCGCGCACCAGCGCGAGCAGCACGTCAGCGGCACGAACGACCTTGGGAAAGCGGTCCTCGGCGTCGCTGGGCAGGCGCATCGACACCTGTGAGCGCCCGGACTCATACAGCGCCTCGGGCAGCTCGCTGCGCAGGCGTTTGGCGCGCGCCGAGTCCAGGTCGATCGGCACCACCGCCAGGCGGTCGCCGCGAAAGCTCACCGTGCGCGCGCCCGCCTGGCCGAACTTGATGCGCGCGCGCTGCAGGTCCAGCAGATTCAAAAGCGGCCGCGGCACCGGGCCGAAGCGGTCCTCGAGCTCCTCGCGCAGCGATTCAACGTCGGCTACCTCGAGCGCGCCGGCGATGCGCTTGTGCACTTCGATCTTTGCCTGCTCGTACGCGATGTAGTCGGCCGGAACGTAGGCGTCGACGTTGACGTCCAGGCGCACTGGTTCGGGCTCCTCCTCGACAGGGGCGCCATCGCCGGCGGCCGCGCGGGCGCGCGCGTCAGCGGCGCGCAGGCCCTCGGCCACCGCCTGGTCGAGCATCTGCATGTACAGCTCAAAGCCCAGCGCGGCCACGTGCCCGGACTGCTCGTCGCCGAGCAGGTTGCCCGCGCCGCGGATCTCCAGGTCGCGCATGGCAACCTTGAAGCCCGCGCCGAGCTCTGTGTAGTCCGACAGCGCCGCCAGGCGCTGAGCCGCCTCGGCCGTGAGCGCGTGCGCCGAGTCATAGAACAGGTACGCATACGCACGCTCGCGGCTGCGGCCCACGCGGCCGCGGATCTGGTAGAGCTGCGCCAGCCCGAAGGTGTCCGCGTGCTCGACGATCAGCGTGTTGGCCTGGGGGATGTCGATCCCAGACTCGATGATCGAGGTGCACACCAGCACGTCGGCGCCGCCGCGCAGGTAGTCGATCATCACCGACTCCAGCTCGCCCTCGGCCATCTGCCCGTGCGCCACCGCGAAGCGCACGCCGGGGCACAGCGCACGCAGCCGCTCGGCCGCCTCGTCGATGGTCTCCACGCGGTTGTGCAGGTAGAACGCCTGGCCGCCACGCTCGTGCTCGCGTTCGATCGCCCGCCGCACCAGCTCCTCCTCGTACTCGCCGACGTAGGTGCGTACGGGGCGCCGGCCCTCGGGCGGCGTCTCGATCACCGATATATCGCGCAACCCCGCGAGCGACATCTGCAGCGTGCGCGGGATCGGCGTGGCCGACATCGAGATCACGTCGACGCGGAGCTTGAGCTGGCGCAGCAGTTCCTTCTGCTTGACGCCGAAGCGCTGCTCCTCGTCGACGATCAAGAGCCCCAGGTCCTTGGCCTGCACGTCTCGCGAGAGCACGCGGTGGGTCCCGATCAGGATGTCCACGCGCCCCTCGGCAAAGCCGCGCACGGCCGCGCGCTGTTCGGCTGCCGAGCGAAAGCGCGACACGTGCTCGACGTTGATCGGGTAGTCGGCCAGACGCTCTGAAAACGTGCCGTAGTGCTGCAGCGCGAGGATCGTGGTGGGCACGAGCATCAACACCTGCTTGCCGTCGCTCGCCGCCTTGAAAGCCGCGCGCAGGGCGACCTCGGTCTTGCCGTAGCCCACATCGCCGCAGATCAGCCGGTCCATCGGGCGCGGCGCCTCCATGTCAGCCTTCACGAGTTCGATCGCGTCGCGCTGGTCGGGCGTCTCGGTGAACGGGAAGCGCTCCTCGAACTCGCGCTGCCAGTCGGAGTCCGTGGGAAACGCAAACCCCTGGCGGCGCCGGCGCGCGGCGTACAGGCTGAGCAGCTCGCCCGAGAGTTGCTGCGCCGCGCGGCGCGCACGCGCCTTCATCGCCTCCCAGCGCGACCCCCCGAGCTTGGACAGCGGCGGATGCTCGCCGCCGGCGCCGACGTAGCGCGAGATCTTCGCCAGCTGGTCGGTCGGCACGAACACGCGGTCGTCGCCCTGGTATTCCAGGTACAGGTAGTCGCGCGTGACGCCCGCCACCGTGCGCGTCTCAAAGCCCGCGAAGCGCGCCACGCCATGGTCCTCGTGGACAACGATGTCGCCCGTGCGCAGATCGCCGAAGGAGCGCAGCAAGCCGCGGCGCGAGGTCGGCCGGCCGTCGCGCGCCTGCTCGGCGCGCCGGCGCAGCAAACGCTGAGAGGGAATCACCGCCAGTTTCAGCTGGGGCGACACGAAGCCCTCGCGCAGCGACGCCTGCGTGAAGCCAAGCCCCGGCGAGGCCCCCGGCGGCGCCTTTGCGCGCTCCCCCAACCAGGTCGCGCGCAGGCGCGCGAGGTTGTACGCGGCGCGCTCGCCGTCGCCGCGCATCGGGAAGGCGACCACCGCCTGGTAGCCGGAGCGAAGCAGCTTTTCAAGCTGCGTCTCGGCTTCCGCCAGCGAGCGCGCGGTGCTGTCCGGCGAGGACGCCCGTAGCTCGATCGGCTGGTCGCTTGCGATTGCCGACAACCACACACGCGCGCGCTCGCGCAGCTGCCCGGCGATCGCCTCCGGTCGCACGTAGAGGTGGTGCGCGTCCTCGTCAGCGAAAGCCGCGCAGACGTCGCTCCAGTGATCCGCCAGCGCCGGCTCGAGCTCCTCCTCGGCGGCGATCACGATCTCGGCCTGCGGCGCGATCAGCTCCAGCAGCGCCCCGAAGCGCTCCACCGGCAAGAGCTCGGCGATGTCGGGGCGCTCGTCGTCTGCCAGCGCGCCCTCGAGCAGCTCGCCCCTGCGATGTTCGGCGGCGAGCTCGGCGGCTGGCGCGATCTCGACCTCGTTGGTGTCCTCCAGCGAGCGCTGCGTGAACGTGGAGAAGTAGCGAAGCGATTCGATCTCGACGTCGAACATGTCCACGCGAACCGCTCGCTCCTCGGTAGCCGCGAACACGTCCAAAAGACCGCCGCGCAACGCAAACTGCCCGCGCTCCTCCACCTGCTCCACGCGCTCATAGCCGAGCGCGACGAGCTCGCTCGCGCACTCATCGAGATCCAGCAGCTCGCCCACGCGCAGGACGAACGAGCGCGGGCGAAGCGCCGGGTCGGGCACCTTCTCAGACAGCGCCACCGCGCTCACCACCACCACCGGTCCGCCGTCGTGGTGTCCGTCGGGCCGCCCTGCGCCGAGCGCCTGCGAGTCCGCCGCAGCCGCGTCGCCGTCGTCGGGCGCCCGCGCCGGCAGCAGCGCGTCGAGCGCCGCCATGCGCAGCCCCACCAGGTGAGCGGGCGGGCGCAGGTGCGACTCGTAGGTGACCCCGCGCGAGGGGTAGTAGCGCACCAGGCGCGGCGAAAGCCAGGCGCGCAGGTCGGCGGCGAGGTCGCGCGCCGCGCGGTCGTCGCCGACGACCACCAGCTGCGGGTGCGCGCGTCCCGGCTCGTCCAGCTCCGCCAGCCCCGCGATCAGATACGGGCGCAGCGAGGACGACACGAAGGCGTGGCCGCCGTCGCGGCGCAGCGCGAGCGCCTCGGGGACGTCCGCGACGCGTGTGAGCAGTTGTCTTAGAGCCATGGCCAGCTGCGATCCCACATTACGATCGCCTCAGCCCGCTCCCTCCGGCTGCGAGAAGACCAGCTGCGCCACCTCCTCGCAGGCGCGCGCGACCAGCTCGGCGACCTGCTCTGGAGGCTCGCGAAAAGCGCCCAGCACGTGCGCCGAGATGATCTCGGGGTCGCTCGAGTGCGGGCGTCCCACGCCCACGCGCACGCGCTCAAAGCCATCGCCGCCGAGGGCGCGCGCGATCGACTTCAGGCCGTTGTGGCCGGCGAGCCCGCCCCCCAGCTTGGCGCGCACCTCGCCGAAGGGCAGGTCGATCTCGTCGTGCACCACAAGCACGCGTTCCAGCGCCAGGCGCAGCGCCCCGCGCGCCGGCCCCACCGAGCGCCCGGCGTCGTTCATGTACGTGAGCGGGCACAGAAGCGCCACGCGCCTGTGCGCGGCCGCGCCGGGCCCCGGGCCGTCGCTCGCGCGGCCCTCCGAGAACAGTCCCCGGAAGCGCTGTTTGGGCGCGGGTAGCTG
>DASZFR010000178.1:0-4225 GCA_035939635.1 Solirubrobacteraceae bacterium | reverse complement strand
GACCAATCGAGAGTTGCCTGCGGATCGATGTTGGCGAGCGCAGCATTCATATCCCCGTCCGCGAAACAGCGCATGACCGTACGCACGATCTCCACGTTCTCCTGTGACACCGCCTACTCCCGTTCCTGCGCGAGGCGTTCGGCGGCAGCACGGGCCTCGTCGATGTCTCTATACGTCGTGTTGCGCACGATCAATCCGTCTCTCCACTCCGCGACAGCTGCGTAGCGAAGCTGAACGGAGCCGCTCTCGACGATCCGCCCCGTCTGAAATATGACGGCGAATGTGACTTCGTTGCCGAGGTCGCGAATCTCCTCGGCCCTCCACTCCAGGTGGGCGTAACTGCTTCCCCAGTCCTCAAAGAACGCTCGCACGGCTTCCTTTCCCTCGAAGATGCCCATCCCCCACGGCGTTGAGTCCCAGACAGCGTCTGGGGCGTAGAAGCTCAGGACCGCCTCGGGGTCGACGGCCTCGATGCTTCTTCGCGCGAGCTCGACCAGGTCGCGCGCCGTGGGCTCCTCGGACATTCTCGACGCAGTATCCCGCCGCTTCGCCAGGCGGTCGCGCGAGCCTTGGATTTCCGACCGCCGCCGTCGACTATCGCCCCAACGAGGCAAAGTACTTGCCAGCAGCGTTCGACGAGATCGGTTACTCCTCAAGCCCCACGGCTTTGAGGGCTTCGCTGCGATCGGGATAGACCTTGTAGCGCACGAGCAAACCGTCGCGGAACGTGAACTCCTGGGCGCCCCGAGTCTCCAGCGTCAGCCCGCTCGCACGACCGGTCTGGACCGTCCGGCTGAAGACGAGCACGCGCTCGTCGTCCAGCTGGAAGTAACGCTCGGGGTCGAACCGCAAGGATGCCCACGGGCTCGTCTTGAGGTAGCCGAGGGCCTCCTCCTCACCGCAAAGAAGAGCCTGATCGAGAAACAGGGCCGTGAGGTCGACGACCACGTCCGAGGCGCTCATCTGCACGAACGCCGCGATCTGGTCATCAGCGGCGTAGAGGCGGCGAACCAGCTCCACGTTCTCCTGCGACCTCGGCCGCTCCCGTTCCTGCGCGAGGCGTTCGGCGGCAGCACGGGCCTTGTCGATGTCGAGGAACGTATTCACCCGCTCGATGAGTCCGTCCGCGCAGAGCAAGACACGTGCGTCTCGGAACTCGACCCACCCGCTGCTGTCCGCGGGCCTGGCGCGCTGGAGGAACACAGCGAATGCGACCCCGTTGCCGAGATCGTGAATCTCCTCGGCCTCCTGCTGATACTCCTCATACGCCCCCAACCAGTCCTCGAAGAAGGCGCGGATCGCCTCACGGCCCTCGATCACCGGGAGTCCACCCTGCGACATGTCCCACACCGCGTGCGGGGCATAGAAGCTCATCCCCGCCTCAAAGTCTGTGCTTCCAACATCGGTCGCCCGCTGCACCAGCAGCGTCAGGTCGGGGGTCGTGGGTTCCTCGGACATCCCCGGCGCAGTATCCCGCAGCGTCGAAGGGGGCTAGGCCGCGGTCATTCGGGCGTTCTCAGCCAATGTCGATCACGATGCGGCGATGCCCTGATCTGCATGACGCGTGATGCGCGTATGAAACCGGTGCAGCCGTTCTTCCCAGACGCCCCAGCAGCGAAAACCAAGCGCGACGCAATACGTTCGGTTTTCGCAACGGCTGGAGTGCGCGCCAAGCTTGGCGCGGCGGCCATCCGGCTGAATCGAGCGTGCCGTCGGGCCTGCGGCTACTCGTCCCCCGCGCGCGCTTTGCGCAGCCACTCGCTGAGCTGTTCGCCGGCGTCGCCGATGGACGCGCCGAGATCCTGGAACGTCTCGCGGAAGCGATCGGCGTAGAGACTAACCGCGTCGCTCGCCTCGGCGCGGGGGCGTAGCGGCTCGTCGCGCGAGATGTAGGTTCCGCCGACGATGCGGTCGTAGTCGCCGGACTTCACCCACTGCGTGAGCTCGTGCACGCGCTGCACCGACATCGGGTGAGTGAGGTTCAGGTCGACCGACAAGCGAGAAAAGCGGTCAAAGGAGGAGGCCGTCTCGCGGTACTCCTGGGCCTGCTTCATGAATGCGTCCAAGTCCAAGTCGGCGGCCTCGGCGCCGGCGGCAATGACCATCAGCGTGTGGCACACCGCGAGCGGGTCGCGGATCACCAGCGCCGCCGCCCGATCGCAGCTGAGCTCGGCCGCGCGAAACCACTCGAACAGCGCCGCCTTCAGCGGGAACAGCGGCAGCGGGATGCCCGGCACCGCCGACAGGCGAAGCAGGATCACAAGCGCGGTGCGATACAGCACGTGTTCTGACAGCACGTGTCCTGCCTCGTGCGCAAACACCCCGCGCAGCTGCTCGGCGTCCAGCAGCCGAACGAGTTGAGAGTTCACCACGACGATCGGCCGGCCGGCGCCAACGGTGAGGGCGTTTGCGATCGGAAACTGCGTCAGGTACAGGTCAGGCACGGGCTGCACATCGAGCGTCGCGTACGCGCGCGCGTGGGCGCGGTACACGTCTGCCAGCTGATCCTCACCCAGGCGCACCGCCGAGCCGAGAACGCCTCGGCGCAGCGCGCGCTCGTAGCCGAACTCGATCACCTTCTGCACGACGGTGTCGAGGTGGGGCACCGCCTTCAATGCGGCTGTGGCGGCGCGGTCCGCTGGGTGCTCGTACGCGCGCGAGGAGATGTTCTTGAGCTGGTAACCCTCGACGGGACTTGGCACGCTGGTGCGTACAGTAGCGGCGCGCCGCCGCAGCGCAGCGCGGCCGGGACGCGTATTGGACGGCGTGCGCCGGGGCTAGCGCGCCAGCGGTGTGCGCGCAGCGTGCGTGGGGCGACCGGGACGCGTCGCAGCGAGCCGCGATACCTGCGCGACCTCGGGGTGCGCTGGCTGTGCGATGGTCAACGCGGGTTGCTGTTTACCCCGCGGCAAGAATCGGGTTCCGATCCACAGCGCCGTCAGCGCGAGCACAGCGCCGGCGATCGTCAACACTTCGGCCGCGGTGCTGGCTGAGCCGTGCACCGGCGCGTTGTTCGTCACGTGAACGGAGATGCCGAGCAGGGTGAGCATGAAACGCGTATCGGCTAGACGGCCCGAACGCTAAATGCGCCGTAGCCGCATGTTCGATTCGCGCCGCGGCGTGACGGCTTACGCCGCGCTCCGCGCCGATAGATCTCGACGCAGATGGCAAAGGCTCCTGGTTTCAAACTTGCAGTGCGGGTGGCGGCGGTTGGCGCCGTTGTTGGCTTTGCCGCCTTTGTCGCGCACGCCGGGTTCGGCGCCGGCGGTCACGGTCTGGATTTCTTTGCCAACAACGAGCTGTATGACTCGCTGGTAACAGGCGCAGCGGTTGCGTGCATCGTGCGCGGATTGGCCGTCCGCGCGGATCGCGCGGCGTGGATGTGCATCGGCATCGGGCTCGCGTTCAACGCCGCGGGAGAGATCTATTACTCGTTCGCCTTCGGCGACAACGGCAATCCACCTACTCCCTCCGTAGCCGACGGCCTGTACCTCACCTACTACCCGTTCATCTACGCGGGCTTCATGTTGTTGGTGCGCCCGCGGCTTGACCGCCACAGCCCCAGCACGTGGCTGGACGGCGCGATTGCCGCTGTGACGACCGCGGCGTTGGTGTCGGCGCTGGCGCTGGGGGCGATCGTGCACGCAACCCCCGCGGACCCCGCCGCCGTGGCTACCGACCTGGCCTACCCGCTGGGCGACCTGCTGCTGTTCGCCATGGTCGTCTCGGTGTTCGCCCTATCGGGCTGGCGGCCAGGCCGGATTTGGCTTCTCCTAGGGCTGGCGCTGATCGCCGGCGGGATCGCTGACACCCTGTATGCGTATCTCAACGCGGTGAACAGCTACACCGTCGGCACGTTGCTGGACGCGCTGTGGCCGGCTTCAACTCTGTGTATCGCGTTCGCCGCGTGGCAGAGGCCGGGCCGCGAACAGGCGCTAAAGCTCGAAGGCATGCGCCTGCTGTTGGTGCCGGGCGTGTTCGCCGCGACCGCGCTCGGGCTGCTCATCTATGGAGGGGTGCACCACGTGACGCTCAGCGGGTTGGTGCTCGCCGGCGCGGCCCTGGCCCTGGTGATCGCTCGGGCCGCGTGGACGTTCCGCGAGAACCTGCACCTGCTGGGCGAGGTACGGCGCGACGCCGTTACCGACGCGCTCACCGGGCTGGGCAACCGCCGCCGGCTCATCGCGGACCTCAACAGCAGCATCGCGAGCGCCACGAGCGAGCG
>DASZFR010000177.1:0-9216 GCA_035939635.1 Solirubrobacteraceae bacterium | reverse complement strand
GGCGAAGTGGATGTCGAGCGCGCGCTGGCGATTATCGCCGCCGGCGTGGAGCCGCTGCGCGAGCTGCTGGGGGCGATGCATTCGAAGCTGCTGCTCGCAGAGCTGCGCCGGCAGCGCAGCGGCGCGCGCTGAGAGCGCGCTGCGCTACTGACCGCGGCAGCGAGCTCGGTCTCTGCGCGCTACCAGCGCGCGCGGTGGTGCTCGACGACGCCGAGGCCCGACGCCAGCTGCAGCGGCGCGCGGCCTGCGCCACCCGGGAGCGCGCCTGAGAACGTGCCAAACGGCGCGCGGTACTCGCTGGCCACGAGCAGCAGGTTGTCCGCGCGGCTGCGCTCGGCCTCGGCGCTGAAGCGCAGCTGCGCGCCGTCCGCGCCGTCGATCCGCGACAGGTCGGCGCTGAAGGCGACCGGGGCGCACTCGTAGGTCTCCGAGCCGGTCCACACCGCGCGCTCGGATCGGCTCGCCGGGTCGTTGACGCCGCTGACGAGGTTCCACGCAAGCGCCTCGCCGCTGCGCGCGCTCCCCACGCCGGCGCTCCACCACCACTCGGTGTGGCGGGGGTGATAGCCGGCGGTGTCGTCGATCACCGCCATCGCGCTGACGCGCTGCGGCGCGGCTGAGCCGAGCACCAGGTTCCCGCTCGCGCGCACGCCCGCTTGCTTGCGCGTCCACACGTCGCCGCCGTCGTTGACGCAGTGCGCGGCCACGGGGGAGCCTTCATCGAGCTCGAGCTCGAGCAGCACGCCGGCGTCGGCAACGCGCACGCCGCCCGCGGGCAGCGACACTCGCGTGCGGCCGTAAAAGTTGTGCGTGCGCTCGCGCAGCTCTGCCCGCTCGCGCATGTACAGCGCCCAAAAGGACTGCGTCGCCGGCCCGACGTGCACGCGCGCGGCGCAGGCCATCAGCTGCTCGCAGAAGACCGCCACGTAGCGCCAGCGCTTGAGCATCCGCCCGCCGCGCAGCGGAGGCAGGCGATCCGGTCTCCAGCTGCGCGCCGCCACAGCGCCGGGGTAGCCTGACGTTATGCTTGCGGGTGTTGATTGACCAGTCAATCTAGTGGCCGCGGCTCATCTCGAATGAGCCCCGGAAAGGCAATTGCTCATGAGGGTCGCCGCCGTCCAGCTCAACTCAGGCGCGGATCCGTCCGCCAATCTGCAAGCCGCCGACCGGCTGACGCGCGCCGCCGCCGCCGAGGGGGCGAAGCTGATCGTACTGCCCGAGAAGTGGACGGCGCTGGGCCCGGACGAGCAGCTGCACGACGCCGCGCAGACGCTCGAGGGGCCCGCCATCGCGTGGGCGCGCGCGACCGCGCGCGAGCTGGGAGTCGACCTGGTCGCGGGGTCGATCCTCGAGCTCGTGCCCGAGCAGGAGAAGCTCGCCAACACCTCGGTGCATGTGGCGCCCGACGGAGAGGTGCGCGCGGTGTATCGCAAGCTGCACATGTTCGACGTGCACGTGGGGGGGCGGGAGTATCGGGAGTCAGAGCTCGAGCAGCCCGGCGAGGACATAGTTACCTCCGAGACGGCCGACGGCGTGGCGCTGGGATTGTCGATCTGTTACGACCTGCGCTTTCCCGAGCTGTATCGCATCCTTGCGGTGCGCGGCGCGCGCGTGATCGTGGTGCCTGCGGCTTTCACGCTTGCGACCACGCGCGATCACTGGGAGATCCTGCTGCGCGCGCGCGCGATCGAGAACCAGGCGTTCGTGGTCGCCGCCAACCAGATCGGCGCGCACCCGGGCGGCTACCACTCGGGCGGGCGCTCGATGGTCGTTGATCCGTGGGGGCTGGTGCTCGCACAGGCGCCCGATCGCGAGGGCTACGCTGTCGCCGACCTCGACCTGCGGCGCCAGCGCGAGATCCGCGAGGAGCTCCCGGCGCTCGCCAACCGCCGGCCGGCTGCATATCGCTGGCCGCAGGAGGTGCCCGCGTGACGGCCGCCGGCGCGCCGGCGCGCGGCGGCAAGCTCGCGGCCAAGGACGAGAAGGGCACCGCCGACAAGCGGCGCATGATTCTCAACGCGGCCGTGCGCGTGTTCGCGCGCCAGGGCTTCTACGCGTGCCGCGTGTCTGACATCGCCGATGAGGCCGGCGTGGCCTACGGGCTGGTGTACCACTACTTCACATCCAAGGAGCAGGTGCTCGACACCTTGTTCTTGGAGCGCTGGAACGTGATGCTCGACCTGATCCGCGAGGTCGACGAGCAGGCTATGCCGGTGCGCGAGAAGCTCGCGGCGATCGCGGGCTTCATCGTTGACAGCTACCGCCACGACCCCGACCTGATGAAGGTCATCATCGTCGAGGTCACGCGCGCGGCGAACTCGTTCGGCCAGACGCATCTCGGCGAGATCCGCAGCGCCTATGAGCTGATAGGCGACATCGTCCGCGACGCGCAGGAGCAGGGCGCCTTCCGCCCCGAGATCGAACCGCGCTTCGCGGCGATGGCCTTCTACGGCGCGATCGAGCAGCTGCTCACCGGCTGGATCTTCGGCCTGTTGCCCGCGGATCCAGAGCACTTCGAGCGCGCCAAGTGGCTGGTCGTGGAGACCGTGTGCGGCGGTCTCGAGCAGCCCCAGGGCGCCGGATCGGGCACCGCCGCCTGACAGCATGGGTGGGGGCGACTAGACTGCCGCGACGATGGAAGGCGACCTCGTCAAGCGGCTGATGTGGTCGGGCCTGCTGGCGGGGCTCGGCGCGCTCAGCGCGATGGTCACGCACCGCCTGGCGGGGGTTGTGTGGCGTCGCGTGTTCGACGAGGAGCCGCCCGAATGAGCGTGCCGCCGTCCAGCGACGAGAACCAGTCGGCCCAGAACATAGCCACCACGATCACCGAGGTGTCCGAGCGCGCGACGCTGCTCGTGCGCGAAGAGATCGAGCTCGCCAAGGCCGAGGTCAGCGCGAGGGTCGCCAAGCTCGCGCGCGGCGCGGCCGTCGCGGTGGCCGCGGGCGTGTTCGTGCTAACCGCGCTGGTGTTCGTGCTGGTGGGCTTCGCGTGGCTTTTGTACTACTACCTGCCGGGCGCCACGTTCGCCTACTTCTGGGGCTTCTTCGCGATGGCGGCGATCCTGCTCGTGCTGGCGGCCGTCGCCGGGCTGATCGCCGCGCGCGCGGTCAAACGCGCGTCGCCGCCGGTGCCGACCATGGCGATCGAGGAAGCTCGCAAGATCCGCGAGACGGTGAGCGCCGTGAGCAATGACCCCTCGGCGGCGCCGGCGGGCTCGCCGCCGTCGCGCGCGGAGGGCAGCTGATGGCGCAGCGGGCTCGCACCCCCGCCGAGATCCGCAGCTCGATCGAGGCCAACCGCATGCAGCTGGCGGTCTCGCTCGACCGCCTGCGCGGGGAGGTCGCGCAGCTAACCGACTGGCGCGGGCAGGTGGAGCGCCACCGCAGCCAGCTGATCGCGGGCGCCGCCGTGGTTGGGTTCGCGCTCGGCGTGCGCATGCTGCGCCGCCGCCGCCGTCGCGGCGATTGAGCTTCCCGCGCGCGATTGCGCGCGCGGGACGGCCTCGCACGCTCGCGGTGTCCTCGCCGGGCGCGCGGGGCGCTTCGCGCGGCCGGCGCGTTTGCGCTATAAACCGGAGCGTTACATCGGCGGTGCGCCGCCCGAGGTCCGGGGTTCGCGGCGCGCGAGAGGAGGGACGGGCACGATGGCACGGTCAAGGATCGGAGCGGCGCTGGTGTTGGCGCTGTTTGCGGCGGCGGCGTGGGCGCCGGTGTCGCAGGCGGGGGCGAGCCAGCTGGTGGAATTCGAACAGGGTGCGGCGCTCGCCTCAAACGGCAGCGTTCCGCCGATTCCGGGCAATCCGCTGGAAGAGGTCAAGGAAGCCTGCGGCACCGAAACGAACACCTGGGGCAGCGAACTGCTGACCACGGCGCCCTCGGAAATCAAGGTCAAGAACGAGTGGGGCGACGTCATCGCCGGTAAGGAAATGGAGATCTCCGGCACGGTCAAGACCGTCGAATTCAGCAACGCCGACATCCCGACCGACCACCCCTTCAGCCGCGACTTCACCTTCAACATCCTGCTCGACGAACCGTATTGGAGCCTCGCGCGCTCGCTTGGCCCCGGCCCGCCGGACGGGGCGGAACGCAACGAGACCGAATTCCATGAAATCCACGTCGAGATGGAGTCCGGCGCGCTGCTGCACGCCGAGCCACAGCGCGAAGGCCCGTTGAGCGGCGAGGTGTGGGAAGAGCTCGGCACCGAACCGCACGTCCCCACGGTCACGGCGGAAGCGCTCGAAGGGATCGAAGGCGCCTACGTCCCACAGACCGGCGAACGCATCGCGATGCGCGGCCGCTGGATCATCGACTGTGGACACAACGACTTTCATTCAGAGCTTCACCCGATCACCTTCATGGCCGTGGGTCATGCGGCGGGCAAAGCGACGGTGGTGCACGTTCTCACCAACCCGTACCGCGATTCTCAGCTGTACGGATCGAGCCTCGGTAGCGTAAACGCCTCGCCGACCGGCAAGCCGTTCCCCGCAGCCTTCGAAGAATCGGTCGAAAACCTCGTGCGCAACGCGGTGTTTGGCTTTCCGTCCGCGACGGCGATTTCGCTGCTGGACGAACTCGAACGCACCACGCCGGCGGTGACGCCGGTGAAGGTGTGCGCTCCGGAAGGCGCAGAAGGGAAGGGCAAATCCAAATACGCGTTCGTGGAGCGCAAGGGCGTGAAAATCAAGGTGAAGACGTCGAAGCCGACGCACTGCGCGACGCTCAAACCGACGCTCGAACCCTCGAAGTACAGCGCCAAGCAACCGCGAGCGCGCACCTGCGTGATGCCCTGGCCGTGGCTGAGCGCCAAAATCGGCGAATCGCTGGGCATCACCGGAGTGCACGGCAACGAGGTGGAGACGATCACCGTCAACGCCACCGGCGGCACGTTCACGATCACCTACGGCGGCGAAACCACGGGACCGATCAACTACAACGCCACAGCCAAAGAAGTGGAAGAAGCGCTTGAAAAACTGCCCGTGCTCAAACCCGGCGACATCACGGTGACCGGAGGCCCCGGCGGCGAAAACGGCGGCACGCCGTACACGCTCACATTCGGCGGCGAACTGAAGGAAAAAGCGATCACGCCGGTGACGACCAACCGCTCCGGGCTGACCGGTGGCGCGAAACTCGCGACGGTCATAGTCACCAAGCCAGGCGGCGAACTCGACCTGCGTCGGTTCATCCTCAGCCTGATCGAACAGAAAGCAAAGATCGCGCTCGAAAAAGCCGGCCAGTTCGAAGCGATCACCAAGATCGAAGAAAAAATGGGCGTGAATCCGTTCACGTCGTGCACCGACCCGCTGTCTGCGCCGCCGGCGGTCGCCAAGCGCAAGGTCGACAACAGCCAGCCGTACGCCTACTACGGCCAGGTCACGGTCGAATAGCGCGCGCTCGCTTGCAGAGCCCGCCCGGCCGCGTGGGGCAGCGCGGCCGGGTGAAGGGCTGCGTGGCAGCTAGCCGGGCGCGGAGCGCGGCACGCCGCCCACGCCGATCAGGCCCGGCCCGGTGTAGGTACCGATCACCGGGCCCACCTCCGAGGTGAACACCGGCTCTGAGCCGAAGATCTGCTGCGCGCGCTCGATCAGCCGCTGCGCCTGCTCCGGCGCCTGGATGTGTTGCACGACCCAGCCGTCGGCGCCGCTGTCGTGCAGGTCCTGCGCGTAGGCGACCATGCGCTCGAACGCGCGCCCCGCGGTGCGCACGCGCTCCACGGGGACGATTTCGTACTCCAGCGAGAGGATCGGCTTGATCCGCAAGGTCCCCCCGAGCCAGGCCTGTGCCTTGCCGATGCGACCGCCGCGGCGCAGGTACTCGAGCGTGTCCACGCAGAACCAGATGCGCAGCGCCTGGCGCGTGTCGCGGACGCGCGCCACCACTTGCTCTTTGTCGGCGCCCGCGCGCGCCGCCGCGCAGGCTGCGAGCGCCAGCAGGGCCGTGCCGCCGCAGGCGCTTTCAGAGTCGATCACCTCTACGCGCTCGCCCAGGCCGCGCTCGGCAAGCAGCGACTGGGCCTGTCGCGCGGCCTCGACGGTGCCCGAGATGCCGCCGGCGAGGTGAATCGCGACGATGTCGTAGCCCTGCTCGAGCAGCGGCTCCCACACCTCCAGAAAGTCGCCGATCGAGGGCTGCGAGGTGGTCGGCAGCTCGGGGTCGGTGCGCAGGCGCTCGTAGAACGCGTCGAAGCCGTCCATCTCCAGCTCGCGCTGGCGGTCGTCCCTCCAGCCCACGTACAGGCTGACCTGGTGGATGCCTTCGCGGTCCGCGAGCGGGCGCGGCAGATAGTGCGTGCTGTCGGTGGCGATCGCGACGGGGCTCATCGGCCCCGGCACGCTACCGCACGGTCTCGGCGAGCTCTCCAGACTCGTACATCTCGCACACGATGTCGCAGCCGCCGACCAGCTCGCCGTCCACAAACAGCTGGGGGATCGTCGGCCAATCCGAGATCGCCGACAGCTCCTGGCGGATGCGCGGGTCCGGCAGCACATCGACCGCCGCAAACGGCGCGTCGAGCGCCTGCAGCGCGGCCACCGTGCGCGCCGAGAAGCCGCACGCGGGCGCTTCGGGCGTGCCCTTCATGAACAGAATCACGCGGTTCTCGCCGATCGCCTGCGCGATCGCCTCGCGGATCGGGTTGCTCTCCTGCGACACAGCGGCGCCCGCGCTCGCGGGCGAGGGGTTCTGCGGTGCTGACATGGGAAGCTCCTGGCTCATTGCTCTCCGTTTGTAGGCGCTTGGGTCTTCAGCGACAGCGCGTGGATCGGGCCGCCTATTTCCGCCCCGAAGATGCCATATACGAGGCGGTGCTGCTCGATGCGGCTGCGCCCCGCGAACGCGGGCGCGGTCACCGTGGCACGGAAGTGATCGCCGCCGCCGGTGTAGTCCTCGACCTCTGCGCTCGCTCCGGGTAACGAGGCTTCGATGCGCTGTCGTATGTCCTCCGCCGAGGGCATCGCGACCTAGCGTAGTCGATCGCCCGTGGTGCACCGGCTGCCCCGAAACCCGCGCCTCGGCGCCCCGGCGCGGCCGCCCTTGCCACCGCTATACTTTGGAAAGTCTTGTGGCATGCCCGCGTCGTAGGCGCGGGCGCGAACATCAGGAGCGAGAGCGTTGATCACGATCACCGACAAGGGCGCCGAGAAGGTTCACGAGTTCCTCGCCGCGCAGGGAGCCGACGTGGCGATGGCCGGCCTGCGCGTGGGCGTGCGCGGCGGCGGCTGCTCCGGATTTCAGTATCAGCTGGCGTTCGACGAGCAGCGCGACGGCGACGTCGTGTTCGAGACACACGGGCTGCGCCTTTTGGTGGACAACGAGAGCCTGCCGTTCGTGCGCGGTTCTGTGATCGACTTCGAGGACAGCCTGCAGGGCGCCGGTTTCAAGGTGAACAACCCCAACGTGGTGGCGGCCTGCGGCTGCGGCTCCTCCTTCCGAGTGGCCGAGGAGGAGCAGGTCTCGGCCGTCTGAGTGGTCCCGCGCAGGCACGCCGCGCGCGGCCGTCCTCTCAGTAGCACGACGCGTGGCGCGCGGGCCGCGTTGCTGTCGGCGCTGGCCGCGGCGCTCGCGGTCTCGCTCGGCGCGTGCGGGTCTTCGCCGCGCCGCACGTCGAGCGTCCCCGCTACGCAAGCGGCCGCCGCGACCCCCTCGTTTGGCATCACCGAAGACGACGCGGCGCTGCTGTGGAGCCCGCAGTCGCCCGTCGCACTCGCGGCGGGCGCCGCTGCGGCGCCCGGCGCGCAAGCGCTCGCGCGCGCTCGCGCGCAGCTGACCGCGCTTCACCCGCGCTACGTGCGGCTGCTGGTCGACTGGGCGGCGCTGCAACCGCACGCCGGCGAAGCGCCCCAGCTCGAACGGCCCGTGAGCGGCTGCGCGCGCACGATCGGACCCTGCGCGCCCTACGCCGGACTGCGCGAAGAGCTTGCGGCGATCGCCTCCCAGCAGCGACACGGCGGTGGCTTTGAAGCGGTGATCGTGATCTACGGCACGCCCGCTTGGGCTGCGCGTCCGGCTTTCGGCTGTGAACGGGCGCGCGCGTCGGCCTTCTCGCGGGCGCCCACCGCCGCGGGGCTGGCGGCGTACCGGGGCCTGATCCACGCGCTGGTCGGGCTAAGCGCGCGCGAGGGGGTGGCGCTTCGCTGGTGGGCGCCGTGGAACGAGCCCAACGACCCCACGTTCCTGTCGCCGCAGCGATCATCGTGTGCCGCCGCAACGCCGGCGAGCGCCCCGCTCGCCTACGCGCGGCTCGCGGCCGCGATGGCGGCGCAGCTGCGCGCCGAGGGGGGTGAAAGGCACCTTTTGCTCGGCGAGCTCAACGCGTATGAGGGCCCGGCCTTTGACAGGACAAGCATTTCCGAATTCGTCGCCACCCTGCCCGCCCAGGCGCTGTGCCTTAGCGGCGTGTGGGCCATCCACGTCTACGCGGCGCGGGGCGCATCGGCACCCGCGCAGGACCCCGTCGGCATCCTCGAACGCGCGCTCGATGCGCGTGGCGGCTGCGCCCGGGCGGCGCAGATTTGGGTGACCGAGGCCGGCACCGGCGCCCCGCATCCAGGCGATCCGTCGGCGAGCGGCCGAGCCGAAGAGCTGGCCGCGTGTCGGGCGCTGAGCCGCCAGCTCGCTCTGTGGAGCGGCGACCCGCGGGTGGGCGCCGTGTTTCAGTACACGTTTCGGGACGATCCCGCCTTTCCGGTCGGCCTCGTCGACGCACGGCTCGACCACACCTATCCGGCGTACCGCCTGTGGCTTGCGTGGCAGTCGGAGCGCTCGCTGGCGCCGCTCGCTCGGCGGGGCGCGTGCGCGTAAGCGCCGGTCCGTTACCGACGCCGCTTTGGTTGCACGTCAGCGGGTCGTCATCACTACGCTTCCAGCATCTTGCGGACCAGAGCGGCGGCCGATCCAACAGCCACGCGATCCATGCCTGAGCGCTCGCGGCCGGCGAGCCCGCGCCGGCTTCGCAGGCTCGTGCCTGCCTGCTCGGGCGGCCTTGCGGCACTCCTTGTCGCGGCCTCACTGCCCGGATGTGGAGGCGGCAGCGCCACGCCGACTGGCACCTACACGACCAACATCCCGGCGCCGCCCACGCCCATCGGCAAAGTGGAGGGCGGAACCTGGACGCTGGCCTTAGAAAGGAACGGTAGCTTCTCGATCCAGCAGGGGACCGAAACGAGTTTGGGCGTGGGCAAGGGCTCCTACGTCAAGGGCACGACCTTCGTGATCAACCCG
>DASZFR010000176.1:0-10213 GCA_035939635.1 Solirubrobacteraceae bacterium | reverse complement strand
CCTGGAGGACGCCCCCGCTGCGCTGAACCCTGGACACGCGCGACCCGCCGGCGGCAAGACCGTGATCGCGCTGTGAACTAGCGCCGGTTCTAACCTTGCGACATGGCGGTGGCGGAGCGCATCGAGCTGGCGGACGCGCCTGACCGCGAGCGCTATGAGCTTTCGATAAACGGCGAGGTGGTTGGCTTCACGGCTTACCGCGCGCGCCCCGGCTTGATCGCGTTTGTCCACACCGAGGTCGACGAACGCCTCCAGGGTCGCGGAATCGGCGATCGGCTCATCCGGTTCGCCCTCGAAGACGCCCGTGCGCGCGGTCTCGCCGTGCTGCCGTTCTGCCCGTTCGTGAAAGCGTTCATCGAACGCCATCGAGAGTTCGAGGCGCTCGTTCCGGAGATCTTCAGGGAGCAGTTCGGCTTGACGGCGTCGGCTCGCTTGAGTTGACCACGGCACCAGGCTGATCGGCGCCGCGGGGCCCGCCAACGAAGCCGTGGCTCCAGACAAGCGTGCGCCGCTCAGCACGGCAACCGTCGACTCGGGCGCGCCGATCAGCCCACACGACTAGTCTCCCGCCGCGACGAGGACAACGAGCTACAACGCTGGGGCCGCTCCGCGGGCGCTGGCTTAGTCATGCCTTCTACTCGATCGATGCTTAGGCCGTGAACTGGCAGCTCGCGATCGTTGCGACGTCGGTGCTGGCGGTTGCCGCTGTGTCCCGACATCTGAGCGGTACGTCGGTCAGCACCGCGATGGTGTTCGTTTTGATCGGCGTGCTCGTCGGACCGCTCGCGATCGACGAGGTGACCGCCGCTCCGACGGGCGCAGGCGTGCGGACGCTCGCCGAGGCGACGCTGGCCCTGGTGCTGTTCGCGGACGCCTCACGGATCAAGTTACGGGCGCTGCGTCACGAGTACTCGGTTCCGTTGCGGCTGCTGGGACTCGGGTTGCCGCTCACCATAGGCGCCGGCGCCGTGCTCGCTGCGCTGATCTTCGATCAGCTGAGCGCCGCCGAGGCGGTCGTTCTGGCGGTAGTGCTCGCGCCCACGGATGCCGCGCTGGGCCAGGCAGTGGTCACCGAGCCGCGGCTTCCGTCGCGCGTCCGGCAGGGGCTCAATGTCGAGAGCGGGTTAAACGACGGTATCTGCGTCCCGCTGTTGCTGATCGCGCTTGCCGCGGCGGACGTGGAAGACAAGTCGACGAGCGGACACCATGCCGTCGCCATCGTGGCCGAACAAATCGGCTACGGCATACTCGGCGGGTTGGTGGCCGGAATCGCCGCGGCCGCAGCGGTCGCGTATCGCCGGAACCTGATCAGCGGCTCGTGGCTGCAGGTCATCCCGATCGCCGGCGCGGGTATCGCCTACGGAGTGGCGGCCGCGCTAGGTGGGTCCGGGTTCATCGCCGCGTTCGTCGCTGGGGCGATTTTCGGAGCGCTCGTAAGTGTGGAGTCGGAGGAGGCTTCCCGCCTGAACGAGGAGCTCGGAGCACTCCTTGGCGGTGTGACCTTCCTGATCTTCGGCGCGGTTCTGCTTGGCCCCACGCTGGAGCACGTCAGCTGGCAGATCGCACTGTACGCCGCGCTCAGTCTGACGCTGATCCGCATGCTGCCGGTCGCGATCGCCATGATCGGCAGCGAAGCCAGGTGGCCGACGATCGGATTCCTCGGCTGGTTTGGCCCCCGCGGTCTCGCCTCGATCGTGTTCGCCATCATCGCGGTCGAGGAGGCGCACCTGCCGGGCGCGCAGACGTTGCTGCTCACCGCGTACCTGACTGTCGGCCTGTCGGTGTTCGCGCATGGCGCCACGGCGGCCCCGCTCGCCAGACGGTACGCGAACTGGTACGAGTCACATCCGCTTGATCGCCGGCCGGCAATGGAGAGCGCCCCTGCGCCCCGTCATCGTGCGCGGGGGGGCCTCGGAGCAGCGCAGCGGTCTACGCGCCCCGACCGCCATACGTGAGCCCGCGGTGCGCCGCTAGGTTTTGCCCGCGAGGCGCTGCAAAGAGGTCTTCGGGAGCGTCCTTACGTCAGTGCCCAAGCGTGGGGTCGCCTTCGCGTAGTTCGGAGGCTGGAATCTTGTCGAGCCTGGTCGCGAGGTCCGCGATCCACGCTATCTGGCGTGCGGCGAGATTGGCGTCGAGCTTGTCGATGTCGCCCTTGGGTGAGACCGTGAGCAGGTACTCGGGTCCGGCAATTGCACCGATCTGAGGTACACCGGCTTCCTGGAAAGCTCCGCCTACGCCGAACTGCACGGGTGGCCGCAGCAGTGCCGTGCGGGGCAGTTCGTGCTCGACCACGCATTCGCGCGTGACTTCGAACATCTTCCCTTGGGTCGTCCACACTCCAAGCAGCTCCGGTTCACCGGTGGCGTGGTACCCGGTCGCCGTATCGATCCACTCCGTGCAGCCGAGGTGCTCGACGGTGAGAGCGGCAGCAGCGCGTCCGACGAGATCGGGGTGCGCTTCGATCCACCCTTTGGTCTGAGGCAGATCGGCGACCATGTGGCCTGGCCACGCCGCGAACACCAGCGTGCGCTTGAGCCGGTTGGCGGGAGGCAGCGATGCGAAGTGGCGTGCAAGATGAACGAAAGCCACGCCGGCGTTCTCCTCGACGAATCCTTGTCCGTCGGTGTGCGTGTTGAAGATGATGACCTCATTGCTTTCGCCTGGGAGCACGGCCGTGACCGCCTGTGTCGGAGATGGGGTCACGCTCGCGGTGAGCGTCAAGTTTGCTTGCGGGCGCCCGGCGGCTTGGGTTCGCAGTTCGCGGCCTACGTCTCGATCGACATACACGGCGGGCAACGGCTCGAACCCGTGAGTGAACGGTAGATAGCCGCCAGCCAGGGCCTCATAGGAAGCGTCGAGGATGAAGACCACGCCCGCGGCGCCGAGTTGTTGGAACGGCGCGAGCGGAACCCCGAGTCCCGGCTCGATCCACAACCGCTTGTAGTCGCTCGTCGTCCAGTCCGCGACCGTGTGCCCGGGCCAGTTCAGAAATGTCGCGATCGGGAGGAACGCGCTGCCGGCCAGCGGGATCGGCTGGGGGAGGTCGACCAGCAGGATGCTCCCCTTGGTGCCGCTGAGGGTCCCGCTCAACCCGCTCGTCCACGAGGCGATTTCGGCTGGGTAGCGTTCGACGGCAGCGTCCAGGGTGCTGAGATCGCCCGCGTTGACGCTCGGCGCCGGCGCAGTACCGCCGTACACGAGCGGGCCGGACACGCCGCCGGCCGGCGTTGCCTGCGACCGCGGGTAATAGGTGCCCACCTTGACCGGCCCCGCTGCGGACCCATCGAGTATCGAGAGCTTTGACTGGCCAACGAGCCAGCGGTTGGTTACGTAGTTGTCGCGAGGCAGCGTCTGCAGGCCCGCCTTGGTGAATTCCTGCTCGAGCCAGTTGATGTAGTTGCCGTGTGCTTCAGAGGCCGTCAGCCGCGGACCGAACCGCACCATCCGTTTGAAGCTCGCGTGTACCTGCCGCGGTGAAGGCAGCGGTACGCCACGGCCGGCAGCGCTCGCCACCGAGGCCGCAGTCAGCACCCTGCCCGCGAATGTTGTCGCGGCGGCGCCCGCGACTGCCTGCTTGACGAACGTGCGTCGCGTCGTTGATCCCGGCTCGTTCATTGCACGCTGACCTCGTGCCTGCTCCTACCCAAAGCGGCGACGGCCCTCGATTGCCGACTTACACGCTGTAATATTCGCACCATAAGCTACTGTCTGTAACCTGTCAAGCGGCGTCACGACCATCAAGGCCGCGGGCACGCGCTAGCCTCGGTCTGTGGCAGCGACGCAGGCGGTGCGCAGCGATCGGTTCCCCGATCTAAATGACGAGGTGCTCTTCCCGCGGCTCTCCGACCGCAAGCTCCAGTGGCTGGGAAAGCGCGGGCGCCAGCTCACCTTCGAACCCGGGGACGTGCTCTACGAGCACGCCCAGCGAGACGCGCCGTTCTATGTGATCGAGCGCGGGCTCGTCGAGTTTGTGGATCGAAAGCCCGGCAAGGACGTCTACATCGCGAACGCCGACGGCCGCACCTACATCGGCGATATCGCCGCGTTCACGGGGGAGCCGACGATCAGCGCCTGTGTGGCGGTGGAGCCCACGGACGTGATTGCGTTCGACCGCGATGGGTTGCGCGAGCTCGTCGCCCGCTGGCCGGAGTTCGGCGAGCAGGTGTTCGCGACGTTGCTGGCGCGGCGCGCGTGGCACGAGGCCGAGGGACACGGCGTCATGCGGCTGATCGCCCCGCGGGGCTCGCGGCGAGCGTTCGAAGTGCGCGACCTGCTCGAGCGCAACCTCCTGCCCGTGCGCTGGTATGACGCCGACGCCGACGCCGACAGCGCGGCGCTGCTGGACTGGCTCGAGATCCCGCGCTCGGAGACGCCGGTGCTGGTTCACGCCACCGAGGTGATGCGCAACCCGTCGGCGGCGCAAGTTGCTCGCGCGCTTGGACTGCGCGCCGAGGTCGACGCGCAGCGCTTCGATTTGGTGGTGTTGGGCGGCGGCCCGGCTGGACTCGCGACGGCCGTGTACGGCGGCTCCGAGGGTCTGCGCACCTTCGTGGCCGAGGCTTGGGCGCCCGGCGGCCAGGCCGGCACGAGCACGCGCATCGAGAACTACCTCGGTTTTCGCACCGGGATCAGCGGCACGGAGCTCACCCGGGCGGCGACGCTGCAGGCGCGCCGCTTCGATGCCGTGCTGTCGAGCTTTCATCGCGCGGTCGAGCTCGCTGACGGGCCGGAGGACCTCCTGCGAGTGGATCTCGACGACGGTCAGCACGTGCTCGCGCGGTCGGTCGTGATGGCGACAGGCGCTCGCTGGCGGGAGCTTGAGGCGGATGGCGTCGACCGTTTCCGTGGCGCCGGCGTCTATCACGCGGCGATGGGCATCGACGCCGAGCGCTGCCGAGGCGAGGACGTGATCGTGGTGGGCGGCGGCAACTCGGCGGGTCAGGCGGCGGTCTACCTCGCGCAGAGGGCCCGCAGCGTCCGCGTCGTGGTGCGCGCTCCCACGCTGAAGTCGACGATGTCCCAGTATCTCCTCGACCGCATCAAGCGCTCGCCCCAGATCGAGGTGATGACCGAGACCGAGGTGCTCTCCGTCAACGGCACCGCGACGGTGGAGTCGGTCACGCTCATCGACCGGCGCGATGGCAGCACGAGCGAGGCGCCCACGACGGCCATGTTTGTGATGATCGGCGCCGACCCGTGCACGGAGGCGATCACCGGCATGCTTCCGGTGAACTCCGCGGGGTACATCCTGTGCGGTGAAGAGGCGGCCAAGCACGACGGCCACCTGCGCTGGCCGCTGTCGGACCGGGCCCCGCACATGCTCGAGACGACTCGCCCCGGCGTCTTCGTGGCCGGCGATGTGCGCGCGGGCGCGGCCAATCGCGTCGCCGGCGCGGTCGGCGACGGCACGATCGCCGTGCGCTTCGTGCACGAGGTGCTCGATAGCTGACTCTCCGCGGCGCCTTTAGTCACAAGCGCGCGCCGAGGTGAAGAGTTCCGGCGCGTGCTTTTTTTTTCCAGACCCGATGCCCGGGTCACGTCTGACGCGCGCCGCCACGCGCGTACGAACTGCGTTTGCCGCTAGCTTCGATCGAGCGCCGCGAGCCCGCCTCGGAGGAACTCGAGCACTTCGTCCAGCGTCTGTGTTACCTGCTCGGGGTTGGGTGCGTCGCCACCGGCCTCGAGTTGCTCGCGCATGGTTGTGAACGCTGCGTTCATCGAGGCCGCGATAAGGCGGGAGCGAATATCGTCGGCGCCGCCGCCGAGGTCCTTGGCGATCGATTCCGTGAGCAGGGATTCGAACCGCGCCCGCATCCTGACGCCGAGCGCGGGGTTGGCCATGAGGACCTTCTTGCGCAGCAAGGCCGCTTCGTCGTGCGGTCCGAGCGACGAGAGGAACTCGCGCAGCACGTCGGCGGTGGTCGTCCCGGCAGGCCGCTGCTCTAGCACCTGCTCCAACCGCTCGAACTGCGTGGACTCCTGGCAGAAGAGGATGTCCTCCTTGCTCTCGAAGTAGGAGAAGATCGTCCGCGGCGAAACGTCTGCCGCCTCGGCGATGTCGGCGATGGTCGTCTCGTCGAAGCCGCGCTCGGCGAACAGCTCGAGCGCGACGCGTTCGATCGTTTCGCGCGTCTGCTGCTTCTTTCGCTCCCGCAGCCCAGGCCTTGGGACGCTTGTGTCGATCGTCTCCATTTCGGCACAGCTTAGCAAGAACGTGCACAGAAAGAAATTTTGCACTGACTGTTGAAATGACCGTGCAGGCGGTGTATAAGTGCAGGTGCTGCAGATTTGCCTTCTGTGAAAGTTGAGGCCGCTGATGTTGAGGATCGCCCGCTGGACAATGGCTCACCGCCGAATCGTCGTCGTGGCTTGGATCGTCGCCGCCGTCGGAGTCTTCGCCGTTTCGAGCTCGGTCGGCAAGAAGACCGCGAGCAGCTTCACGCTGCCGGGCACCGGCTCACAGCAGGCGGTCAGCCTGCTGAAGAGCCGCTTGCCTGCCCAATCGGGCGACTCAGATCAGGTTGTCTTCCACGCCCGTTCGGGCACGCTCACCAGCGCGAGCGATCGCGCGGCAATCCAAGCGACGCTGACGCGCGTCGCCCGCCTTCCACACGTTACGGCGGTCCTAAGCCCTTACGCGCCCGGGCAGCACGCGATCTCCAGCGACGGCACGATCGCGTTCGCCACCGTGAACTTTGACAAGCGCGCCGACGCGCTCCCCAAGCCGGCGGTCGAACAGGTGATCAAAACCGCGGAGGCCGCGCGCTCACCCGCGCTCGACGTCCAGCTTGGCGGCCAGGCGATCGAGCAGGCGCAGCAGACCTCGCTCGGGTTCGCCACGGTCGTGGGGATCGGCGCGGCGATCCTCATCCTGCTCGTCAGCTTTGGCTCTTTCAGCGCGATGGGCCTTCCCATCGCCACCGCGTTGTTCGGTCTCGGGGCCGGGGTGGGGACGATCACGCTCGCCAGTCATCTGATCGATATGCCGAGCTTCGCTTCAGAGCTGGCGCTGATGATCGGGCTGGGCGTGGGTATCGACTACGCGCTATTCATCGTCACTCGCTTTCGCGAGAACTATCAGCGCAATGGCGGCGACGTGCGGGCGTCGGTGGAGGCCGCGATGAACACCTCCGGGCGCGCGGTCCTGTTTGCCGGCGTCACCGTCGTGATTGCGCTGCTGGGAATGTTCGCCCTCGGAGTGAGCGTGCTCAACGGTGCCGCCGTGGCTGCCGCGATTGGCGTCGTGCTGGTGCTTGCTGCTTCGCTCACGCTGCTGCCCGCCTTGCTCAGTCTCGTCGGTGCGCGAATCGCAACGGCGGGTGGACGGCGCGCAGTGCGTGAAGCAGACAGCGCGCGGCCCGGGTTCTGGCTTCGCTGGGTCGAGCGCGTGCAACGGCGCCCGGTGGTCACCGCGATCCTCGCGACCGCGCTGATGTTGACGCTGGCCGCGCCCGCGCTCGGCCTTCGCCTCGCCTCAAGCGACGCGGGCAACGACCCGACGAATCAGACGACTCGGAAGGCCTACGACCTTCTGGCTCGGGGGTTCGGTAAGGGATTCAACGGTCCCCTGCAGCTGGCCGTGGCGCTGCCGCGGGCGCACGATTCAGCCGCGCTGGGCGAGTTGGCGAACGCCGTCGGCAGCACCCGCGGGGTTGCCTCGGTCGCAGCGCCACGGTTGAACTCGGCGGGAACGACGGCGTCGCTGATGGCTTATCCGAGCACGGCGCCCCAGAGCTCGGAGACCTCGAGCCTCGTCACGCGACTGCGCCAAACCGTGATTCCGCCGATCGAGCAAAGCAGCGGAGCGCGCGTGTACGTCGGTGGCGCAACGGCGTCGCAGGTCGACTTCTCGCACGTGCTCGCCACCAAGCTGCCCCTGTTCATCGCCGTGGTGATCGGGCTCGCCGCGCTGCTGCTCGTCGTCGTGTTCCGCTCGCTGGTGATTCCCGTGCAGGCCGCGGTCATGAACCTTCTATCGATCGTGGCCTCTCTCGGGATCGTGCAAGCGGTGTTCGAGCGCGGGTGGCTCGGCGGCCTGTTCGGCGTGCAGCCAGGGCCGATAGACGCGTTCATCCCCGTGCTCATGTTCGCGATCGTGTTCGGGTTGTCGATGGACTACGAGGTGTTCCTCGTCTCGCGCGTGCACGAGGAGTGGCAGGCACGCGGTGACGCCGGGATTGCGGTCAGGGAGGGTCTGTCGCACACCGGGCGCGTCATCACGGCGGCCGCCGCGGTGATGGTCGCCGTGTTCGGCGCGTTCGCCATCAGCGGCAACCGCGTGCTCGCGATGTTCGGACTCGCTCTGGCGAGCGCCGTGCTCCTCGACGCGCTGGTGGTCAGGATGCTGCTCGTACCGGCCGTCCTTCAGCTCATCGGTCGCGCGACGTGGAAGCTGCCCAGTTGGCTCGAGCGGCGGTTGCCGCGCGTGGCGATCGAGGCGGAGCCGGACCGGCTGCGTGCGCTGGAGCCAGCGTTGGAGGTGCACTCGTGAGCGACCGCCACCGCGCTTTCCGCGCGTAGAGCAGGGCTCTTTTTCTGAGATCGGCGCCGGGCACGCGGCCTCGGTTTTGCCGCGCGGCCGATCGGGGTATGCTCCCCCCGGTATCCCACGAGGCAGGGTGCATGGGCGTCGCGAAGCGGTTGCAGCGGGCGGTATCGAAGTTCGAGCACATTTCGTGCTGGCGGTCTTCGGCGGCTTGGCGTGCGCCGCGGGAATCGGGCTTGCGAGGTAGCTGATCGGGTTGCCTGAGGGGTGAGCGGAGCGTGAGCGTTGCCAAGCGCGTGGTTGCGACGGTGCTCGTCACTGGCGTGGTGCTGGCCGCAATCGGCCTCTACATCGGGCTCTACCTGACCAACGTCCCTGGATCGGTCGCGGCCGCAAGCACGCCCGCCGGTCCCCAGCTCTACCTCGCGACCGTGCCCCAGGGCGAAAAGAGCGATCCCCACAACACGTGGGTCTCCTTCTATGCCGTCAACGCGACGGCCAGCGAATGGCGACACGACACGACCTTCGTGGTTCCCGCGAACTCGCTGGTGCACGTGACGATCTACCAGTTCGACAGCGCCTCGGGGTTGCGCAACGCGTTCATAAGCCAAGTGAGCGGCACCGTCGGCGGCGTCATGTCGCTCGACGGCAAGCCCACGTCGTCGATTCCTCCTGAAGAAGCCTCGCACGCATTTGCGATCCCGCAGCTCGGCCTCTCCGTCCCGCTGGAGGGGGTCGAAGAAGAAGCCAAGAACGCCTGCGAACAGGCGCCGTGCTCGCTCGCCAACGCGCACCACACGATCTCGTTTGTGTTCCGCACCCCGGGGAAGGGCCTCTATCGCTGGCAGTGCTTCATCCCGTGCGCGGCGGGGTACATCCAGGGCTTCGGCGGCCCGATGCAAACGGTCGGATACATGGACGGCTACTTGAAGGTCGTATGAGCGCCGACGGCGGCCGCCGCGCTGAGCGCTCGCGCCACCACGTGCGCAACGTCACGCTCTTGTGGCTGCTCGCGAGCGCGGTCATGACCCCGATCGTGGTCTACGTCTTCGGACCGCACCTGCCGCCGGGGCGCGGGACCGACGAAGCGGCGGGCCAGGTCGTAGACAACACGGTGCTGCTCGCGGTCGCCACGCCGATCGCAGCGGGTGTGCTCGTGTTCATCGCTTACTCGCTGTGGGCGTTCCGCGATCACGAACCGCAGCTGCAGACCGACGGTCCCGCGCTGAGGGGCAACTCCAGCGCGCAGTTCTGGTGGATCCTTGCGACGGCCACGGTCGCGCTCTCGCTGTCTGGTTACGGCACGATTCGGCTGCTCGAAACCGGCGCCGGCGGCGGCCAGGGCCCGGAACCGATCGCGCCGCCGCCGCACGCCTCGAGCCCGAGCACGCTGCAGGTCCAGGTGATCGCCCAGCAGTGGCAGTTCACCTACCGCTGGCCCTCCTACGGCGGCGTCGAGACGCGCGAACTGGAGCTGCCCGCGCACGCGCAGATCCAGTTCAACGTCACCTCGCTCGACGTGATCCACTCCTTCTGGGCGTATCAGCTCGGGGTCAAGGCCGACGCCAACCCGGGCGTCAACAACATCGCTTACGTCAAGACCAGGGACCCGCTCGCATTCGAGGTGCGCTGCGCCGAGCTCTGCGGCGTGTGGCACGGATACATGTACAACAGCGGTCAGGTGGTCCCGCGCGCGAGCTTCGCGTCGTGGATCGCCCAGCAGCGGCT
>DASZFR010000175.1:0-2820 GCA_035939635.1 Solirubrobacteraceae bacterium | reverse complement strand
TGATCTCGATGGCCGCTGCGTTTGGCGTGATCACCTGGTTCTGGCAGCAGGGCCACGGGTCGTCGGCGGTGTTCGGCATCCCCGCGACCGGCGCGATTACGTTCTGGATCCCCTTGATGGTGTTCGCGTTCCTGTTCGGGCTGTCGATGGACTATGAGGTGTTCATCCTCAGCCGCGTGCGCGAGGAGTACGACCGCAGCGGCTCGACCGACCTGGCGATCGTGCAGGGCCTCGGCAGGACGGGGCGTCTGGTGACCAGCGCCGCGCTGATCCTGTTCCTCTCGTTCGCGTCGCTGGCGTCCGCCCCTAACACCGATGTGAAGGTGCTGGCGACCGGATTGGGTGTGGGCATACTGCTCGACGCCACGCTCGTTCGCGCCTTGCTGGTCCCGGCCCTGGTATCACTGCTGGGGCGCTGGAACTGGTGGTTCCCGCGTCCGGTGGCGCGCGCGCTGCGCGTGGCGCCGGTTCCGCGGCCCGCGTTCGAGACAGCCGGCAAGTAAGGAGGTTGATTGCCCCCCGCACCACAACAGACGAACGGCTCTGGCGCCGCGATCGAGGTGCACCAGCTCGTGCGCGAGTTCCGCAAGGGGCCGCGCGCGGTCGACGGCATCGACCTCGCCGTCCAGACCGGGGAGATCTACGGATTCCTCGGACCCAACGGTGCGGGCAAGTCGACGACGGTGCACATGCTCACCACGCTGCTGCCGCCCACCAGCGGCAGCGCCACCGTCGGCGGCTTTGACATCGTGCACCAGGGAGCGCAGGTGCGCGCGGCGATCGGCGCCGCGCTGCAGGAGGCCGCGCTCGACGCGATCCTCACCGGCCGCGAGCACCTCATGCTGCAGGCGACGCTGCAGGGAATCCCGGCGCAGGAGCGCAAGCGGCGCGCGCAGGCGCTGCTCGAGCGCGTCGGGCTCACCGAAGCCGCCGACCGCCGCGTCGGCGGCTACTCGGGCGGCATGAAGCGGCGCCTGGACCTCGCGTTGGCGCTCGTGCACGAGCCGCGCATCCTGTTCCTCGACGAGCCCACCACGGGGCTTGACCCACAGAGCCGCGCGGCGCTGTGGGAGGAGGTCGCGCGGCTCGCCCACGACGAGGGTATGACCGTCTTCCTCACCACCCAGTACCTCGAGGAGGCCGATGCGCTGGCCGACCGCATCGGCATCATCGACCGCGGGCAGATCGTCGCCGAAGGCACCCCCACGCAGCTGAAGGCCGAAATCGGAAGCCCGAGCGTCGAGGTCGCGCCGTGTGATCCGGACGCGCTCGACTCGCTCACCGAGGTCCTCGCGCGTTTCGGTGCGCCGCAGCGCAACGGGCGCGGCAGCGTCAGCGTTCAGCTGCCCGGCGGCGAGTCGCAGCTCGCCGAGATCGTGCGCGCGCTGGACGGCATCCACCTGCGCGTCGAGTCGCTGCAGCTGCACCAGCCCTCCCTCGACGACGTTTTCCTGGCCAAGACCGGGCGCAAGCTCGAGGGAGCCGGCGCGTAGTGGTCCGCGCACCGTCGCTGCTCGCACAGATTGGCGCCGTCGCCCGGCGCTCGGCCACCGACGCCTTCCGCCAGCGCGCGCTTCTTTTCTTCCCGATGCTGTTCCCGCTGATCCTGTTCGCGATCAACGGCAGCGCGTTGAGCAAGGCGACCGCGATCCCCGGCTTTCCCACGCACAGCTATCGCGCGTTCCTGCTCGCGTTCCCGTTCGTGCAGGGCGCGATGTTCGTGTCGATCTCCGCCGGCACGAGCCTGGGCCGCGACATCGAAACGGGCTTTCTGAACCGGCTCGCGCTCACGCCGCTGCGCACCGACGCGATGCTCGTCGGCCAGCTCGGCGGCGCGTTCGTGCTCGGGATCGTGCAGGCAATCGTCTACCTGCTCGTCGCCTTTGCGATCGGCGTCGGCTTTGCCAGCGGCGCCGGAGGCGTGTTGGTGCTGCTCTTGCTGTCGCTGACGATCTCCTTCGCGTTCGCGAGCCTGGGCGGGCTGCTGGCGCTGCGGCTCGGCAGCGGAGAAGCGGTGCAGGGGATCTTCCCGCTGCTGTTCGTGACGTTGTTTTTGAGCTCCTCGTCGTTGCCGCGCAACCTCATCAAGACGACGTGGTTTCGCGAAGTGGCGACCTATAACCCGGTCTCCTACCTGATCGAGGGGTTGCGCAGCCTGGTCATCAAGGGCTGGGATCCGCAGGCGCTGGGGCTGGCATTCGGGTTCGCGCTGGCGCTTGCAGTGATCTGCATCGCGCTGTCGCGCACCGCGATGAAATCGAGGCTGGCGCGCACGTGAGCCGCTTTTTCTACGTCACCCGCGGCGTCGCCTGGCGCTCCATCCACAACACCGTGGTCAACCCCGCCATCCTCGTGCCCTCGATCATCTTCCCCCTGTTCTTCCTGGTGGCGTTCGCCGGCGGCCTATCGCGGATCAGCGAAGTGCCGAACTTCAACTACAAGCCCGGCTACACCTCCTTTCAGTTCGTGTTCGTGTTCCTGCAGTCGGCCGCGTTTGGCGGCGTGTTCACCGGCTTTGCGGTGGCGCGCGACTTCCAGTCGGGGTTCGCCCGCCGGCTGTTGCTGGCGGCGCCGCAGCGCAGCGGGATCGTCGCCGGCTACGTGCTTGGCGCGCTGGGGCGCTGGCTGATCACCGGCACCGTGGTGACCATCGCCGGGGTGATCGCGGGTATGAACGTGTACGGCCACGGCATCGAACTCTTCGGCCTGTTCGCACTCGGTGTCGGCATGAACTTCACCGCCGCGTTGTGGGCGATCGGGATCGCGATGTTCCTGCGCACCGAGCAGGCTGGGCCGTTGATTCAGATGCCGGTGTTCGTT
>DASZFR010000174.1:0-11480 GCA_035939635.1 Solirubrobacteraceae bacterium | reverse complement strand
GAGCGGCTGCAGAAAGAGCTCGGCATGGCGATCGTGATCATCACGCACGACCTCGGAGTCGTCGCCGAGATGGCCGACGATGTCGCGGTGATGTATGCCGGGCGGATCGTCGAGACCGCTGCCACCCAGATCCTGTTCTCCGGTCCGGAGCACCCATACACCTGGGGCTTGTTGCGCTCGATACCCACGCTTTCGGGCCCCCGTGAGGAGGAGCTCGTTCCGATCTCGGGCACGCCGCCGAGCCTGATAAACCGCCCGTCGGGATGTCACTTTCACCCTCGCTGCCGGTACGCGCAGCCCGACCACTCGCGAATCGATCCGAGGCTCGAGCCGATTCCGCAGCAGCCGACACACTTCGTGGCCTGCTTGCTGACGGCGCAGGTGCGCCAGCGGCTGTGGCGCGAGCTGCGTAACGGACGCAGCCCCGACGAGGCGCTCGCAGCGGCCGGGGTCTCAGGGTCGGACGAGGTCGAAGACGCCACCCAGCTGCCGCCCGCCGACGCCGGGCTGACCACCGAGGAGGTCGCGTGAGCCAGGCCGCCGCAGATCCGTTCGGCGAGGTGCCGGCACCGACCGCGGATCCCGTGCCCGAGCCGAGCACACCCGGCGAGCCGCTCCTGCAGGTGCGCGACCTCGTCAAGCACTTCCCAATCACGCGCGGGATCATCTTCCGGCGCCAGATCGGCGCGGTGCGGGCGGTCGACGGGGTGAGCTTTGACGTGCGCCGCGGCGAGACGCTCGGCATCGTCGGCGAGACCGGCTGCGGCAAGAGCACCACAGCGAAGCTGATGATGCGTCTGTACGACGCAACTTCGGGCGAAGTGCGCTTCGAGGGCCAGGACATCACAGGCCTGCGCGGCGCGCGCATGAAGGCGATCCGCCGCGAGATGCAGATGATCTTCCAGGATCCCTACTCGTCGCTGAACCCGCGCAAGACGATCGGCTCGATCATCGGTGAGCCGTACGCGATTCACGGGCTTTTGCGCGGCGGGGACGAGCGCAAACGCACCGTGCAGGAGCTGATGGAGACGGTCGGGCTGAACCCCGAGCACTACAACCGCTACCCGCACGAGTTCTCCGGGGGCCAGCGCCAGCGCATCGGCGTTGCCAGGGCGCTCGCGTTGCGCCCCAAGCTGTTGATCGCCGACGAGCCTGTGTCGGCGCTGGACGTCTCGATCCAGGCGCAGGTGCTCAACCTGCTGCGCGACATGCAGCGCCAGTTCGGCCTCACGCTGATCTTCATTGCGCACGACCTCTCGGTGGTGCGCCACATGTGCGACCGCGTGGCGGTTATGTATCTCGGTCAGATCGTCGAGATCGGATCCGGCGACGACCTCTACTCGTTCCCCCGCCACCCCTACACCGGCGCGCTGCTGTCGGCTGTTCCGGTCGTCGACCTCGAAGAGCCCCACGAGCACCGCCTGTCGCAGCAGCGGCGGCTGCTGTCGGGCGACGTGCCGAGCCCCGCGCATCCTCCTACCGCGTGCCGCTTTCACACGCGCTGTCCCAAGGCGCAGGAGCTCTGCTCGGTCGAGGAACCCTTGCTCGAGGACAAGGGCACGGGTACGACCACGCGATGTCACTTCCCGCTCACGCGCGAGGAGGTCGCCGAGATCGGCGTACGATCTGCGCGATGAGCCACCCACCGCCGGCGCATGAGCGTCGATAGCGCAGCACTGAAGGACGTCGCGCAGGCCGCCGGCGTCGACGCGCAGGAGCTGCTGCGCGCGTTGATCCGCTTCAACACGGTCAACCCGCCTGGCAACGAGCTGCCCGCGAGCGAACATCTCGCCGCGCACCTCGCCAACGCGGGCTTTGAGTGTGAGCTGCTCGGCGCCGAGCCGGGGCGCCCCAACCTCGTCGCGCGCCTGCGCGCGGAGGGCGCGGCGGCCGGGGACGGCCCGACGCTGTGCTACCTCGGCCACGTCGACACGGTGCTCGCCGACCCGCGCGAGTGGACGCACGACCCCTGGTCGGGCGACCTCGCCGACGGCTACATCTGGGGCCGCGGGGCGCTCGATATGAAGTCGCAGGTGGCCGCGGAGGCCGCGGCCGCGGCCGCGCTCGCTCGCAGCGGCTGGCGACCCGCCGCCGGCGAGCTTTTGATCGTGGCGGTCGTCGACGAGGAGACGGGCGGCTCGCTCGGTGCGCACTGGCTGTGCGGCGAGCACCCCGACAAGGTGCGCTGCGACTTGCTGATCAACGAGGGCGGAGGCTCGCTGTTCGAGTACGCCGGGCGGCGCTGCTACCCGGTGTGCTGCGCCGAGAAGGGCGTCTTTCGCTTCACGGTGTCGACCGACGGCGTGGCCGGTCACGCCTCGATGCCGGGCATGGGCATCAACGCGCTGTTGAAGATGGCGCCGCTGCTCGCGCGCCTGGCCGAGCGCCAGCCCGCCTACCGGCTCTCAAGCGAGGCGCGCGAGATGCTCGCGGCGCTCGGCGAGAACGCCGAGGACCCCGCCGGCGCCGTCGCGGACCTGCGAGCCGCCGACCCGCGGCTGGCGATCATGTTCGAGCCGATGCTCGGCGTTACGTTCACGCCCACCAAGATCAGCGCGTCGGAGAAGGTCAATGTGATTCCCAGCCGCGCAGAGCTCAAGGTGGACTGCCGCGTGCCGCCGGGGATGGGCGAGGAGGCGGTGCGCGCCGGCATCGCCGAAGTGCTCGGCGACGACGGCTTTCACGTCGACTTCAGCGAGCGCGTGATGGGCAACCGCTCGCCCACCGCGACCGACCTGATGGAGCACATCTCGGAGTGGGTGGTGGGACAGGACGCGCAGGGCGAGGTCGTGCCGTTCGTGCTGCCCGGGTTCTCTGACTCGCGCCACTTCCGCGCCGCCTTCCCCGACTGCGTCGCGTACGGCTTCAGCCCGCAGCGATACCAGCCGCTGTTTGAGTCCGCGCCGCTGATCCACGGCGCCGACGAGCGCATCGACGCGCGCGACGTGGCGCTCGCCGCGGACTTCTTCGTGAACCTCGCGAAGCGCGTCCTCGGCTAGTCGCGGCGCGCGGCGCCGATGCTTAGAATCCGCAGCCGCCCGGCACGTCGCGCGGGCGTCTGCGAGACAGGGGAGTGAGTGCACCGAACGTCAGTTGGGCCCGACGCGGCCGAGAAGTTCAACGAGATCCCGCTGTTTGAAGGGCTCTCGCTCGGCCAGCGCCAGATGATCGCGCGCGTGGCCGACCAGGTGACGGCCGCCGAGGGCGAGACGGTCATGGGCGAGGGCGAGCCGGGTCACGAGTTCATGGTGCTCGAGCGGGGCCACGCCGAGGTGCTCGTGCATGGAGAGCGCGTGCGCATCATGAACGCTGGCGAGTTCTTCGGCGAGATGGCGGTGCTGTCCGACGGCGCCCCGCGCAGCGCGGCGGTTGTGGCGCGCAGCGACGTGCGCGCGTTCGTGTTCACCGCTCACTTCGTGCACGAGCTACACGAACGCATCCCCGAGCTCGGCGAGCGCATCGATCGCACAGCGCAGGAACGCGCCGAACGCGACGCGCTGACCGGCAGCTGAGGGCGCACGACCGGCAGCTGATGGCGGGCCGGCGCCGCGGCGTCCCTGGACGGATGTTCGAGCGCAGCCCGCGCTTCAGCGCTGGTAAACGGGGCCCCCAGCGTCGATACTCGCACGGATGCCACGGATGGCGCAGCTTCTCACGGAAGTCAACGCAGGCTTCGCGCACGCGGTGCGCAACCTGTTTCCGGTTGGGATGACGCACGCGCAAGCCGTGCGCCTCGCCCACGCCCTGCACTCCCAATCGCTCGCCGCGCAGGCGCAGCTCGCTCAGGCCCACGCCCACGTCGTCGCGGCGACACCGCCGCCGGTGCCCGGAGCGGGCGGCGGGACTTCGTTTGTGACCGACATCAAGAACTGGGCGCTGGAATGGCAGCCGGTTCTGATGTTCGTGTTCTTCACCGCGATCATCGTGGTGATGTGGCGCACCTTGAAGGTGATGCCGCGCGTCAAACCGCAGCAGATCAAGCCGAGCTCCAAGCAGGCGGTCACGTTTGCCGACGTCGCCGGAGTGGACGAGGCCAAGGCGGAGCTGAACGAGATCGTCGAGTTCCTGCGCGACCCCAGACGCTTTCAAGCGATGGGTGCGAAGGTGCCCAAGGGGGTGCTCCTGCACGGCCCGCCCGGCACCGGCAAGACGCTGCTGGCCAAGGCCGTTGCGCATGAATCGGGAGCGCAGTTCTTCGCGCAGTCGGCCGCGTCGTTCGTGGAGATGTTCGCGGGCCTCGGCGCGGCTCGCATCCGGCGCCTGTTCGCGGTCGCGCGCAAGCACGAACCGGCGATCATCTTCATCGACGAGCTGGACGCGGTGGGCGGCCGCCGCGGCTCTGACATCTCCGGCGAGAAGGACCAGACGCTCAACCAGTTGCTCGTCGAGATGGACGGGTTCGCCTCCAGCGGGCGCGTGGTGGTGATCGCCGCGTCCAACCTGCTCGAGAAGCTCGATCCGGCGCTGTTGCGACCCGGGCGCTTCGACCGCCAGGTGTTCGTGATGCCGCCCGACATCAAGGGCCGGGAAGGCGTGCTCGGTGTGCACACACGCGGCAAGCCGCTGCAGGACGTGGACCTCTCTCTGGTCGCCCAGCAGACGAGCGGGCTTACCGGTGCGGACCTCGCGAACATCTGCAACGAGGCGGCGATCTTCGCTGCCCGGCGCGGCGGGGGCACCATCCTCACCGCCGACTTCGACGCCGCGCTCGAGCGCGTGATCGCGGGCGTGCAGTCGCGCCGAGTGCTCAACGCCCACGAGAAGCGCGTGGTGGCCTTCCACGAGGCCGGCCACGCGCTGTGCGGCGAGCTGCTGCCCACGGTCGACCGCGTTCACCGCATCTCGATCGTTCCACGCGGGCGCGCACTCGGCTACACGCTGAACCTGCCCGCCGAGGACCGCTACCTCAAGACGCGCGAGGAGCTGCTCGACTACGTGACCGTGCTGCTCGGCGGGCGCGTGGCCGAGCAGGTGGTGTTCGGCGCGATCACCACCGGCGCGTCCGACGACCTGCAGCGCGTGGCGGCGATCACACACGCGATGGTGCACGAGTACGGCATGGGTACCGCGGGCGTCGGCCGCGCTCCGGACGGCGACGTGCGCCTGTCCGAGACGACGCTGCGCATCCGCGACGAGGAGCGCCAGGACCTGGTCGAGGAGGCGCGCCGCGCCGCCTTGCGCATGATCATGGCGCACCGCACCCAGCTCGACGCGCTCGCGCACGAGCTGCTCGAGCACGAGGTGCTCGACCGCGAGGCGATCGACCGCGTCATGGCCGGCGTGCCGCGCCTAGAGCGCACACCCGGCGTCGGGCTGCGCGTGGTGGCCGCCGCGGCCGCCGTCGGCGGGCCAGTCGCGCAAGCGCCAGCACGCGACTAGACTGGCGCCGGTGTTCAGCCGGATCGACCACATCGGCGTGGCCGTCGAGCAGATCGAGCCCGCGCTCGAGCTCTACCGGGACCGCCTAAAGCTCGCGGTGGCCCACCGCGAGGTCGTGCCGGAGCAGGGCGTGGAGGCGCTGTTGCTCGACGTGGGCGAGAACCACGTGGAGCTGCTGGCGCCGCTTTCCCCCGACACGCCTGTGGGCAAGTTCCTGGCCAAGCGCGGCCCCGGCTTGCACCACGTCGCCTACCAGGTGGACGACATCGACTCCGTGCTCGCCGAGCTGCGCGACGCCGGTATGCCGCTGATCGACGAGCAGCCGCGCACCGGCATACGCCGCTCGCGCGTGGCCTTCCTGCATCCGCGCGGCACCGGCGGCGTGCTCACCGAGATCGTGCAGCCCGCGGGCGGCGTGGGACATTGACGACAGCGCACGGGAGACGCGTCGCGATCGGCTTCCAGGGCGGGCAGGTGCTCGCGCTGCGCGTGTCCGACGAGCAGCTAACCGCGCTCAACAAGGCGCTCGTCGCGGAGGCTGCCGGCTGGCACGACCTCGAGAGCGACGAGGGGCCGGTGCGTCTGGACCTCTCGCAGGTGGTCTACGTGCGCTCCGAGAGCGATGAGCTGCGCGTCGGCTTCGGCGCGTGACCATTGCGCTGGCTGGATGAGCGTCTGCTGCGCGCCGCGCGCACGCTCATGCACGGCCCGCGCGCAGAGCGCGCCGTGGCGCGGTTTTCGCTGCTCGGCGAGCACGGCGCGGTATGGCTTGCGATCGGAGCGGTGGGCGCCGCTACCGATCCGCCGCGCAGCGGGCGCTGGCGTGCGGCGACGGGCGTGGTCTCGGGCGCGTATCTGCTCAACAGCGCCGTGAAGCTGGTTGTGCGCCGGCGCCGCCCGCGCGTGCGGGGCATGCCCGCGCTCGTATCCACCCCCACCCAGCTGAGCTTCCCCAGCGCGCACGCCACCACGTCCTTCGCCGGCGCCCTGTGCTACTCGCGCCTGGGCCTCCCGCGCGCGCCGCTGTACGCGCTCGCGCTCGCGCTGTCGGCCTCGCGCGTGTATCTCGGCGTCCACTATCCCTCCGACGTGCTGGCCGGCGCGGCGCTGGGCACAGCCGCCGCGGCGGCCGCCGAGCCGCTGGTGGCGTCGGGGCGCAGCGCGGACGTGCGTAGTTGAGCACCCGAATCGGGATCGTCGGCTTGCCCAACGCCGGCAAGTCCTCGCTGTTCAACGCGCTCACGCGCGCCGGCGCGGAGGCGGCCAACTATCCGTTCACCACGATCGAGCCGAACGTGGCGGTGGTGCCCGTGCACGACGAGCGCCTGGAGGCGGTCGCGAGAACGGTCGGGGCGTCGGAGATCGTGTGGGACACGATCGACTTTCACGACATCGCCGGTCTCGTCGCCGGCGCGCACAAAGGCGAGGGGCTGGGCAACCGCTTTCTCGCCAACATCCGCGAGACCGACGCGATCGTGCACGTCGTGCGCACGCACGGCGACGATCGCGTGGTTCATCCGCAGGGCTCGAGCAACCCGCTGCGCGACGTCCAGACGGTGGAGACCGAGCTTATGCTCGCCGACCTCGAGCAGGCCGAGCGGAGGCTGGAACGGGTCGAAAAGCAGGCGCGCGGCGGGGACCGCACAGCGATCGCCGAGCAGGCGTGGCTGAAAGAGGTGATCGCCAAGCTGGGCGAGGGACAGCCTGTGCGTGACGTGCCCGTTCCCGACGAAGCGCCGAACGCCGCGCGAGACCTGGGCTCGCTCACCGCCAAGCCGGTCCTGTTTGTCGCCAACGTCGACGAGGGCTCCCACGAGGTGCCCGCGCCGATCGTCGCCCACGTCCAAGCGCAGGGAGCGCGCGCCGTTGCGCTTTCGGCGCGTGTGGAGTCAGAGCTCGCCGAGCTCGACGCAGAGGACGCCGAAGCCGCTGAGGCCATGCGCGCCGAGCTCGGCGCCGGCGAGTCGGGGCTGCAGACCGTGGTGCGCGCGGCGTTCGCGCTGCTTGAACTGATCGCGTTCTTCACCGCGGGCGAGGGCCGCCCGGCGCAGTCGTGGCATCTGCGCCGCGGCCTCACCGCGTGGGACGCGGCGGGCGAGATCCACTCCGACATCCAGCGCGGCTTCGTGCGCGCCGAGGTGGTCGGCTGGAGCGAGCTGGTGGACGCCGGCGGCTACGCCGGCGCGCGCGAGCGCGGCGTGCTGCGCCTGGAGGGGCGCGACTACGTGATGGCCGACGGGGACGTGATCACGGTCAAGTTCTCCCCGTAGCCATGCCCTTCAGCCGCTCGGCGAGGCCGTTCATGCCGAGCCGGCCCGCAGCCCGCGCGCCGGCGGCGTAGTCGGTGGAGCCATCCGGCGCGGTCGGCACGTCGATGCGCTGCAGCGTGGCGACCTGCTTGAAGACCGCGAGCTGGGCCGCGTTCTCCTGCAGCACCGACGCGAGCCGCGGCGAAAGCTCGCCCGCGATCACGGTGCGGGGCTGCGCGGCAGCGGCCAGCAGCGACTCGAGCGAGCCGAAACGCGAAAGCAGCTGCGCCGCGGTCTTCGCCCCGATTCCCGGCGCGCCGGGCAGCCCATCGGAGGGATCGCCGCGCAGCGCGATGAAGTCCGCCACCTGCTCGGGGCCCACGCCGTAGCGCTCGCGCACCTGCGCCGGCCCGACGCGCGACACCTTTGCGCGGGGGCGCAGCTCGAGCACCGCCACGCTGTCGTTCACCGCCGCGTACAGGTCGCGATCGGCGGTCAGCAGCAGAGCGTTGCCGCCGCGCTCGCGCTCGAGCGAGGCGTAGGAGAACATCACGTCGTCTGCCTCCAGCTCGTCCGTCTCGGTCACGGTCCAGCCCAAAGCGTGCAGCAGCTTGGGCGCGCGCCGCCACTGCGCCGCCAGCGCCTTCGGCATCGGATCGCGGTGGGAGTGATACGGGGGATACAGGCGCACGCGGTAGGCGGCCTGCTCGGCGCCGAGGCAGGCTGCCACCGCCCGCGGCTCGGTCGCTTGGGTCGCCGTCAGCAGCCCGTTGACCGTGCCGAGCAGCGCGTTGACCGGCCGGCCGCGCGCGTCGACGACCGACTCTGGCACCGAGAAGTACGCCCGGTACAGAAGCCAGGGCACGTCTGCGATCAGAAGCGGCGGCGCGATGTGGGCAAGCGTACGCCGACGCGGCCGCGCGCCGCCGCGGGCCCGCGCAACGCCGTTCGCCAAAGCCGCGCGCTGACACACACGCGCAAAGTCGGCGCACGTTCACACGGCGCCCGACTGCGTTAGCCCGCGCAAAGTGCGCGCGCTGACATACAAGCAGTACGTATGGATGTGGCATCAAAAAAGAGAACGCCCAGCGAGCGTCCCCACGTCGCGCCCCGAACGCAAGCGAACTCTACGCCGGGCCCGGGGTGCCCCCGTCGTGCGGGGAGGTCGGCGCGGGCGCCGGCTGCGACGCGGAGGGTTCTTCCGCGGGAGGCAGTTTCGCGGCGCTGCGGTCGGGCTCGGCCGTGAGCTGCGCGCCGTTTTTGACGCTGAAGTAGGCCCAGCCGCTGTCCAGCCCGAGGCGCCACGAGAGTCCTTCGCCGCTGACCAGCGTGCGGCCGCCGGAGCCGAGCACGTAGGCGGAGACGATCCGCGGCGAGGAGCCGCGGCGCAGCACTTCGATGCCTTCAAAGCTGCCGTGCACCACGGCGCCGAGCCTCGCGGCGGCGGTGGCGAACGCGATCGTGACCTTCCAGCTGTGCGTGGGACCGGCGTCGTAGGGGTCGAGCACGCCCCGCAGCCAGGGCTGCGGCGCAGAGCCCGGCCAGACGTTCTCGACGTCCTCGGTGCGCCCGCCGGAGCTCGCGAAGAAGTACGTGATCGCGGGCTGGCCCGCGTAGGTGACGATCTGCCCGGCGGTGGCGGCCACGGCGGCGTCGGTCTGGGTCGTATAGGCGGCTTTGCCGCGGTAGGCCTGCGAGCGCGTGTCTGAATAGACGTCAAAGCGCGAGCCGCCTGCGTGCGCGGTGAGCGCGTAGGTGCGGCTGGCCACCGCCTGGGCCTCGAGCGCGGCCGCGGGCCAGCCCGCGGGCATCTCCGCGGACACCACGCCGCGCACGTAGGTCTCGAGTGACATGCGGTGAACGCGGTGTCCGATCAGCACGCGGATGCGCGTCGCTGGTGACACTTGTCCCAGACCGGTGCCGGCGTAGTAGTGCGCGAGGATCGCGCGATAGGACCATCCGTGTTCTGCGTAGCCGAGTGCCCCGTCCTGGCTCATGCCCACGCCGTGGCCCCAGCCGGCGCCGGTGACGACGAGGTCGCTCGCCTGGGCCGCGCGCGCGATGCCGAGCGCGAGCAGCCCTGCTGCGCTGCAGGCGCCCAGAGCGCGTGCAGGTCGGTGGTAGGTTGATCTGATGGCGAGCATCCGTGCCCGGAGACCGCGCTCACAGCGCAGGCAGGTGCCTGAGCGCCACTGTCCCGCAGTCCTGCCGATCGGCCCGGCGGGGGGCGTTCCTGAGCAGCCCTCCCATCGCCTAGACGATCGTTTGCACGCCACGGCGGCGGCTCAACGGAGACTGGTGTGAGCACGCAGCAGGCAGGCGCGCCGCCGGCGGGCGCAGCGGAGCTATCCGAGCGCGAGCGCGCGGTGATCGACTCGGTGCCGCACCGACTCTTGATCGGCGGTGAGTGGCGCGACGCCTCCGGCGCCGGCCGGCTGGCGGTCGAGGACCCTGCCACAGGCGAGCCGATCGCGCAGGTGGCAGATGCGCAAAAGCAGGACGCGCTCGCGGCGCTCGCCGCAGCGGCCGAGACCCAGCACGCGTGGGCGGCGACCGCGCCGCGCGATCGCGGCGAGATCCTGCGCCGCGCCTACGAGATGATCGTTGAGCGCAGCGACGAGCTCGCGCTGCTGATGACGCTCGAGATGGGCAAGGCGGTGCCCGAATCGCGCGCCGAGGTGACCTACGCCGCAGAGTTCTTTCGCTGGTTCTCAGAGGAAGCCGTGCGCGTTCACGGTCGCTACATGGTCAACACCACCGGCAGCGGGCGGATCATCACCATGCGCCAGCCGGTGGGCCCGTGCGTGTTCGTGACGCCGTGGAACTTCCCCATGGCGATGGGCACGCGCAAGATCGCGCCCGCCGTAGCAGCGGGTTGCACGATGGTGGTCAAGCCCGCGCAGCAGACACCGCTGTCGATGCTCGCGCTGGCCCAGATCCTCGAGCAGGCCGGGCTGCCGGCGGGCGTGCTCAACGTGATCACCGCGAGTCACTCGGGCGCGGTGATCGAGCCGCTGCTAAAGGACGAACGCACGCGCAAGCTGTCGTTCACGGGCTCGACGGAGGTGGGGCGGCTGTTGATGGAACAGGCGGCGAACAAGGTGCTGCGCGTGTCGATGGAGCTGGGCGGCAACGCGCCGTTTTTGGTGTTTGCCGACGCAGACCTCGACGCCGCGCTCGACGGCGCGATGATCGCGAAGCTGCGCAACGTCGGCGAGGCGTGTACGGCGGCCAACCGCTTTCACGTGCACGAGTCGATCGCCGATCAGTTCGCACAGGGGCTCGCGGAGCGAATGCAGCGCCTGCGTGTGGGGCGCGGCACCGAGCCCGGCGTCGACGTGGGGCCGCTGATCGACGAGAACCAGCGCGCGAAGGTGTCCGAGCTCGTTGGCGACGCCGAGCAGCGCGGCGCCCACCTGCTGCTCGGCGGTGAGCGCCTGGACGGCCCCGGCTACTTCTACGCGCCCACCGTGCTCGGCGGCGTCACGCCCGACGCGCGCGTGCTGCGCGAGGAGATATTCGGCCCGGTGGCGCCGGTGGCGACGTTCGCGTCCGACGAGCAGGCACTGGCCGCAGCCAACAGCACCGAGTACGGGCTCGTCGCCTACGTGTACACAAAGGACCTCGAGCGCGCCTTTGGCATGTGCGAGGGCATCGAAGCCGGCATGGTCGGCCTCAACCAGGGTGTCGTATCCAACCCCGCGGCTCCGTTCGGGGGCGTCAAGCAGTCGGGCTTCGGCCGCGAGGGGGGCTTTGAGGGCATCGACGAGTACCTGGAGACCAAGTACGTCGCGATGAGCCTGTAGCGGGGATAGGAGATGGAAGGGCTCGCCTTGGCGGCAAACCGGGGCG
>DASZFR010000173.1:0-1995 GCA_035939635.1 Solirubrobacteraceae bacterium | reverse complement strand
ATCCACGGTGAAACAGCCGTGCTCACCGACGCCGTGACCGAAGCCGCGGTGCCCGGGCCGCCGCCCACGGTGAGCGTGGACGTGCCGCGCCGCCAGATCACGGTGCTCGTGTCGCACAGCCAGTGGAACCCGGGCACCTCGGTCGTGCGCCTCGCGGCCGCCGAGGGGCTGTGGAACGAAGCCACGGGCCGCTATCTGCTGCCGGTGGCCGAACGCAGCGCCACGCAGCCCGGCGGAGGAGGCGAAGTGTCCAACCCTCCGGCGTTCTACGACGTGGCGTTCCGCTTCAACGCCCAGGAGCCGGTGCCGGGCACGTCCAACAACGAAACCACCGCCAACCCGCGCTGGTGGCGCGAGGCCGCGCAGTCGCAAGCGCTGGCAGCCAAAGACATCAGCGCCTTCCACGCCGAAGTCGACTTCGCCAAGCTGCGCGCGCGCGTCAACGACGACATGCCGGGCGGCCCCACGGGCGTGCCCCAGACGGGCGCCTTCGATCGGATCTACGCCTCCCACTTCGCCGACGGCCAGGGCGCCGACTATGAAACCGGCGGATGCGCGTCGGCCTCCGGCTGCATCGGCGAGATGCGCGGGCAGCTGCTGCCGTACGCGGTCTATGTGCCCAGCGCACCCGCGCCGGCGGGCGGCTACGGCCTGACGCTGCTGCTGCACTCGCTGTCGGCCAACTACAACCAGTACGAGGGCTCGCACAACCAGTCGCAGTTTGCGAATCGCGGCTCGGGATCGATCGTGATCACGCCCACCGGCCGCGGGCCCGACGGGTGGTACTACGACCACGCGGGCGCCGACACGTTCGAAGTCTGGGCCGACGTGGCAGCCCACTACGCGCTGAACCCGGCCTTCACGGACATCGCCGGCTACTCGATGGGGGGCTACGGGACGTACAAGTTCTCCACCCAGTTCCCGGACCTGTTCGCCAAGGCCCAGCCGACCGTCGGCCCGCCCGCGCTCGGCATCTGGGACGGGAGCACCGAACCGACCGGTGGCGAGGCGTCGCTGACGCAGCGCATGCTCGCCTCGGTGCGCAACATCCCGTTCCTGATCTGGAATCAGACCACCGACGAGCTCGTGCCGATCGCCGGGGTGAAGGAACAGGTGAAAAAGTTCGACGAACTGGGCTACCGCTACGAGTTCGACGAATTCCACGGCGGCGAGCACCTGACGCTGTCGATCAACGACGAATTCGCCCCCGCGGCCGCGTTCCTGGGCACCGACACCGTGCAGCCCAACCCGCCCCACGTCAGCTACACCTACAACCCGACGATGGACTTCGCGGCCGACGGCACGACCGCCGGCCACGCCTACTGGGTCTACGGCGTGCAGCTGCGCGACGCCAGCGGCGCGGCTCCGCTGGGGACGATTGACGTGCGCTCCGAGGGCTTCGGCGTCGGCGACGCGCCCGCCTCGGCAACCCAGAAAGAACCATTTCGCACGATGACCGGCGGCCAGGTAGGGGCGCAGCCCTTCAGCAGCGAAACCAAAACCTGGGGATCGGCACCGAGCGCGCCGGTGAAGGACGTGCTCGACATCGTGGCAACGAACGTCTCGAGCGTGACGATCGACGCCAAGCGAGCCAAGGTGAGCTGCAAGGCGCACCTGAACATCACCGGCGGCCCGATCGCGGTCACGCTGGCCGACTGCCACCACTAGCTCCGGCGCGCGCCCGCATCGCCCAGCGGGCGCGCGCCGCGGGCTCCCAGGGGGGTCGAGGGGCCCCCGGCGGGAGCTATCCTTGGGCGGATGCCCTCTCTGCTGGATCGCGCGCTCAACGTAGGCGAGGCGAAGAAGTTCAAGGAGTACCAGAAGCGGGTCGCGCTGATCGGCGCGTTCGAGGCTGAGCTCGAGCACGACACCGACGCGGAGCTGCGCGAGCGCATGGACGCGTTGCGCGAGCGCGCGCGCGAGGGCGACTCGCTGGACGCGCTGCTGCCGGAGTGCTTCGCGGTGGTGCGCGAGGCCGGCAAGCGCACGCTCGGC
>DASZFR010000172.1:0-35363 GCA_035939635.1 Solirubrobacteraceae bacterium | reverse complement strand
GCGTCGGCCTACGTCCTCGGGCTTTCGCTCCTGCTGTTCCTCGCCAACGTGGTCTGGTCACTCGTCTTCAAGCGCCAGCCGGCGGAGGCCAACCCGTGGGAGTCGAAGTCGATCGAGTGGCAGCTGCCCACGCCGGTGCCGGTGCACGACTTCGACCGTATGCCGGTCTTCGACGGCGATCCCTATCCCTACGGCGACGCGCGCGCTCCGGTGCCCGCGCTCGCCCCGGCCGGGGGAACGGCTTAGGCGATGGAGGCCTCAGCCCCTCTCGCCGCCGACGTCCAGGCCGAGCCACCGGACTGGCAGCCGCACGCGGTGCGGCTCGGCGCACGGCTGCTGTGCGGGGCGATCACGTTCTTCTTCGTCGCCTTCCTGTTCGCATACTTCTACCTGTTGGCACTCAACAACAACGGCCACTTCAGGATCGGCCACGTGGAACCGCCGATCGGGCTCGGCACCGCGATCGCCGGCCTGCTGCTGATCGGCGCGATCGTGTATCGGCTCGCCGCGCGCCGGCCGTTTGCGGACATGCTGCCGGCTGGGGTCGTTGCGCTGCTGTGCACGCTCGCCGCGGTGGCGCTGCAGTTCTACGAGTACACGACGCTCGGCTTTGGCGCCTCGAGCGGCGGTTACGCAGCGGTCTTCTTCGGCTGGACCGCGTGTTATGCGGTGGCCGCCCTCGCCGGCGTCTACTGGATCGAGATCCAGGTGGCGAGCCTCGTGCGCCGGCGGCTCGGCGGCGCCGAGCGACGCTCGCGTCGCGAGGGCGTGCCCGCCGACGACGACGAGCTGCTGCGCGCCGGCGTCGAGGCGTCCTCCTTCTACTGGGCGTACTTCGTGGCGATCGGCGTGATCGCGTTCATCGTGCTCTACCTGGTCTGACGCGATGGATCTCGGCAGCTGGTCTTGGGACCCATCGCTCTTCTACGTCGTGCCGGCCGCGATCCTCTACGCGCGGGGGAGCCGGCGCAAGGCCGGCCGGCCGCGCGCTCTGCAGGCGCTGGCCTTCTACGCGGGGCTGCTAACGATCGTCCTCGCGGTCGACTCTACGATCGACGCCTATGCGGACGAACTGCTGTGGGTGCATATGGCGCAGCACATCCTGCTGCTCACCGTCGCCCCGCCGCTGATATTGCTCGGCCGTCCGTGGCCGAGGATGTGGCGAGCGCTGCCGCTCGGCTGGCGCGTCACGCTCGCGCACGACGCAACCCACTCGCGCCTGGCCGCACCGCTGCGCGCACTTGCCAAGCCGCTGGCGGCGTGGATCGTCTTCAACGCGACGATCGTGGTCTGGCACATTCCCGCGGCGTACGACCTGACCGAGCGCAATGGCCTGGTGCACGCCGGCGAGCACGCGATGTTCTTCTTCTTCGGGCTCCTGTTCTGGGCGCGTGTGACCGACGTCGGCCCGCTACGACCTCACGTGCAGGCAGTCTGGCGGCTGGCCTACATCGTCGGCGCGATGGTCGTCGGCTGGGTGCTGGCGATCGTCTTCGTGGTCGCGCCCACACCGATCTACACACACTACGCCGACCTCGCCAGCCGTCCCGGCGGCATCAGCGCGCTGACCGATCAGCAGCTCGCGGGCGGGATGATGTGGGTGGGCGGCTCGGTCGCGTACACGATCGCCCTGCTCATCGGGCTCTACCTGTGGGTCGCTCCCGAGCCGCCGGGGCGGGCACGCGCGCCGGCAGCGTCGGGCCTTCGTCCTCTACCCCCGGAGCCCCCGGGGCACGCGAACGGCGCGCCCACCCCGGCTCTACCACAGGGGACGCTGACGACATGAGGAGACCGTGCAGGTGACGAGCGTGCTGGCTTCGGAGTTCCTCTCGGCTTCGCTGCTGGCGATGCTCGTGCCGATGGCGACGCTGATCGCGCTGGTCGTCTGGGGCGTGCTGCTCATTCGGCGCCATGAGCGTCGCGGCGCCGCCACCGAGGCGGGCGACGGGTCCGCGGCGCGCGCGCAGGAGCATGGGCGATCGCCCTCGGGCGGGGCTGGCTGATGGCCTGGCGAGCGCCGAAGCTTGGGCGCTCGACGCTCGGCTTTCACGATTCGCTGGTTTACCTGGCGCCGCCATTCGCCGCTGCCGCTACGTCGGCAGCGCCGTGAGGCGATGCGCTCGCGAGCGCGACCTCGCGTCTCGCGGGCCGGCCGGCGCGTGCTGCTGGCGGCGGCGCTTGTGGCGGCCGCGATCGCCGCGCTGATCGCCCTCACGATCGGGCTTCGCAACCGCTCGCCGGCCGTCTCGGTCTCCGCCGCGCTCGCCGCCAACCCGTCGCTCGATCCCGGTACGCCCCTGAGCGGACCGGCTCCCGATTTCACGCTGCGCGACCAGTTCGGGCGACGGCTGTCGCTGCACACCTTGCGCGGCAAGGTCGTGATCCTCGCCTTCAACGACCCGCAGTGCACCACGATCTGCCCACTCACGACGACCGCCATGGTCGATGCCAAGCGACTGCTCGGGCGCGCGGGCGCTCAGGTGCAACTGCTCGGCGTCGGTGCAAACCCTCAGGCGACCGAGACGCGCTGGGTGCGCGAGTACTCAGAAGTGCACGGGATGATGCACGCGTGGCGCTTCGGCAACGGGCCGCTCGCACAGCTAAGGGCGGTCTGGCATGCCTACGGGATCGAAGCGCAGATCGTTCAGGGGCAGATCGACCACACCCCGGCTGTGTACGTCATCGACACGCGCGGCAGGCTCTCGCGTCTCTTTGAGACCCAGATGTCCTACTCGAGCGTCGGCCAGCTCGCCGCTCTGTTCGCGCAGGCGGCGGCGCACCTGCTGCCCGGGCACCCGACGGTGCAATCGCCCGCCTCCTACGCCCAGATCCCCCTCACCGAACCGGCTCGCACCGTGACGCTGCCGCGCGCTGGGGGCGGCAGCGGCGTTCGGCTCGGCCCGGGCGGGGGCCCGCGCCTGCTCCTGTTCTTTGACACCTGGGACTCCGAGGTGACCGACCTTGCCACAGAACTGGAGGCGCTCGACACGTACGCGGCGTCCGCGGCCCGCGAGCGACTGCCGGCGCTCACGGCGATCGACGAGGCCAGCGTCGAGCCTTCCCCGGGCGCGCTGCCGCGATTCCTGCAGACACTGCCGCACCCGCTCTCCTACCCCGTCGCGATCGACTCGAGTGGCCGCGTCGCCGACGGCTACAGGGTCCAGGACGAGCCGTACCTCGAGCTGGTCTCGGGCTCGGGCGACTTCCTGTGGTACCACGACGTCAGCGCAGGGGGCTGGCTCTCCCGCGCCGCGCTCGTGAGCCAGCTGCGCGCCGCGCTCACACCCGCTGCCCGGTCGACACCAACGCGCACCTCCATACGGGCGCAGCTCGCCGGCTCGCCGCCCGTGCTGGCGGATCTGCACGGACAGGCCGGGCTGCTCCTCGGCTCGCAGCCGGCGCTCGCCGCTCGCCTGCGGAGCCTGCACGGGTTTGCGGTCGTGCTCAACGTCTGGGCGTCGTGGTGCGTACCCTGCCGCGCGGAGTTCCCGCTGCTCGCCAACGCATCGGTGACCTATGGACGCCGCGTCGCCTTCCTCGGCGCGGACGTCGAAGACCAGACCGCGAACGGGCGCTCGTTCCTCGCACACCACGTCGTCGCCTATCCGAGCTACCGGACGAGCACCGAAGCGCTCAGCTCGCTCGCCGCCTTCGACGGGGTGCCCACCACAATCTTTCTCGATCGCGCCGGCAAGCCGGTGTACCTGCACGCCGGACAGTACGAGGCGCAGGGCACGCTCGACCACGACATCGAAAGCTTCGCGCTGGGCGCGTGAGCGTCATTCTTCTGCGCCGGCTGCTTGCTTGGCGTGAGAGGTTTCGACGAGGTGGAAGTCGTTTGAGCGCTGCGCGAAGGCGCAGTATGCGTCCACCGAACCGACGTCGCGGACGCTCCCCCCGTCGTTGTGGCAGCGGCCTTCGTTCGCGTCGTATTCGCGCATCTCTTCGTTGGTCAGCGGCGCCGCCTTTGCGCCGGCCCCGGGCGCGGTCGTGGCGCCAGGCGCCGGCGTGACGCTGTTCGCGGGCGCGGCGCCTGCGCCGCATCCGGCGAACACGGCGGCCGCGGCAAGCCCGCTCAACGCGACGAGCGCCTTGCGTGTCCCGACCAACGCCAGGACCATCATCGCTGCGAGCGTAACGCCTGCGCGCGGGGCGCGCCTCATGACCCGAGCGCTGGACGTGTCCTTACCCGAGAAAGCTCAGCAGGGCTTGGTTGCACTCCTCGGGGAAGGTCCAGCCGATGTTGTGCGGGCCGTTCTCGACGGGAACCAGCTTGATGTTGGAGTTCAGTGCCGGGAGGCGAGCGGCGGTGGTCTCGAAGGGGAGGATCCTGTCCTTGGTGCCGTGCACGACGAGCGTGGGGATGTCGATCTTGGCGATGTCGGCGCGGAAGTCGGTCAGCCAGGTGTCGACGCACGCGTATGCGGCATACCACGAGCTTTTGGCGGCGACCTGGAAGCTCGCGCGAAGGGCGGCGTCGCCAATCCGCTCGGGTGCGAGCTCGTCGGTGTTGTAGAAGTTCGCGAAGAAGTCGTCGAACCATTTGTAGCGGTCCGCCAGCACGGCTTGCTTGATGCCGTCGAAGACGGACCCGTCGACGCCCTCCGGATTGTCGTCGGTCTTCAGCAAATAGGGCGGGATGGCGCCAAACAGCACCGCCTTGCTAACGCCGCCGGACCCGTGAGTCCCGAGGTAATGGGTCACCTCGCCGGTGCCCATCGAGAAGCCGCAGAGCACGATGTCCTCGCCGAGTGCGAGGTGGTCGAGCAGCGCCTTCAGATCCGCCGTGAACGTGTCGTAGTCGTAGCCGATCGTCGGCTGGCTGGACTGACCGTATCCGCGGCGATCGTATGCGATGGTCCGGTAGCCGGCGTCGAGCAACGCTCGCGCCTGGCGCTCCCACGAGTGTCCGTCGAGCGGGTAGCCGTGGATCAAGATCACCGGCTTGCCGGAGCCGTGGTCCTCGTAATAGAGGTTGATGTCGGTGTTGTTCTCGCTTGCGACGGTGACGAACGGCATCGGGTCCTCCTTTGGTCTCGGCCTGTGGACAGCGACCCGGCGAAGCTCGCGCGCTGCGCTGTCCGCCTGACGGTTTGCTGTCGCAACGCGCCGCGCCTGTGCGCTTGCGACAGGCGATCTAGCTAAGCCTCCCACGATCGCCGCGAGCTTGTCCGCCGCGATCGAGCGTCGCTGCTTTGGCCTATCGGTAGGGTTGCGCGGCGATGGTCGAGAGGGGGGCTACTCCGAGAGTCTCTGCGCTGCGGCGTAGCTTCATGCACCTGGCGCGAGCGATGACGACGCCGCTGGTGCCCGACGATTACCTGGCGCTGATAAACCCGGCGTGGTCGGCGCGTGAGTTGACGGGCACGATCATCGAGATCCGCTGCGAGACGGAGGAGGCGTCGACGGTGGTGGTGCGTCCGAGCTTTCCATGGCCTGGCCACCGGCCGGGTCAGTACCTGCGCATCGGTGTGGAGCTGAACGGCATCCGCCACTGGCGCGCCTATTCGCTGACATCCGACCCCGACCATCCCGAGGGGCTGGTTTCGGTGACGGTGAAATACGTCGCGGACGGCAGGATGTCCCCCTACTTCACGCGCCGCGCCGAGCCCGGCTCGGTCGTGTTCTTGGGCGACGTGGAGGGCGAGTTCCGCCTCCCCGATCCGCCGCCCGCCCGCGCGCTGTTCATCAGCGCCGGCAGCGGCGTGACTCCGATCTGGAGCATGTTGCGCGAGCTCGAGCGCCGCGATGCGCTGTCTGATGTCGTGCACCTTCACTGCTCGCGCACCGCCGATCGAGTCATCTTTGGCGACTACCTGCGCCGCATGGACCGCGAACAGCCCGGCTACACGCTGTATGAACACCTGACGGGAGAGTGCCCGCGCATCGCTCCGGCGCAACTCGACGAGCTCTGCCCCGACTGGCGCGATCGCGACACGTTCCTCTCGGGCCCGCGCGAGATGATCGACGCCATGCTCGCTCATTGGCGCGAGCACGGCGAGCCCGCGCGGCTGAACGTCGAGCGCTTTCAACCGATCATCGGGCGCGGCGATGCAGAGGTCGGAAGCGGGGGCACGGTGCATTTCCGCGTCAGAGAGGTCCACGCCGAATGCGACGTGGGCGTGTCGATACTGGTCGGCGGCGAGCGCGCCGGAGCGTTGCTGCCCTACGGCTGCAGGATGGGTATTTGCCACACGTGCGTGGGGCGGCTGCGCGCGGGTACGCTCCGCGACCTGCGCACCGGCGAGCTACACGGCGAGATCGGTGAAACGGTGCGAACATGCGTCAACGCGCCAGAGGGGCACGTCGAGATCGATCTCTAGCCACGCCGGCTTTGAGCACCACACCCAACAATTCGAGCGCAAACGGCTCTATTTCCCCGCATGGCGGCGGGTCGGATGCGGCGAGCGCTCCCTTCCCACCCGAGCACCCCTTCGCGCGCCTCACGCGGACGCAGATCGATGAGATCGGCGACGCCTTTCAGAGGCTCGGCGACGATGTGCGCGCGGACCTCGGGGAGGCCGACGCGCTTTACATTCGCAGCCTGATCGAGTTCCACCGCCGCCTCGCCGCGCTCTCGCGGGTGGTGCTGATGGCATCGCGCTATCCGCCAGCCTGGCTGCTCGGAACGGCCGGGCTGTCGGCGGCCAAGATCATCGAGAACATGGAGCTCGGCCACAACATCATGCACGGACAGTGGGACTGGATGAACGATCCGGGCATCCACTCCTCGACGTGGGACTGGGACAACGTCTCGCCCGCGGCGGCCTGGAAGCACTCACACAACTACCTGCACCACACCTACACAAACATCGTCGGTCTCGACAAGGACGTCGGCTACGAGATCATGCGGGTCGATCCGAAGCAGGCCTGGCACCCGGTGTATTTGCTGCAGCCGTTCTACAACGTGCTGCTGATGCTGTTCTTCGAGTGGGGCGTCGCCGTGCACGACCTCGACTTCGAGGCAATTCGCAAGGGCACGAAGTCGACGAGTCAGCTGCGCGATGAGCTGCTCGCGATAGGCAAGAAGGTCGCTCGGCAGTTCATCAAGGACTACGTTGTGTTCCCCGCTCTCAGCGGACGGCGCGGCTTCAAGCAGACGCTCGCCGCGAACTTCACCGCCAACCTCGTGCGCAACATCTGGTCCAACGCGATCATCTTCTGCGGCCACTTTCCCGACCAGGCATACACCTACACGCAGCAGGAGGCCGCCGACGAGAGCCGCGGGGCGTGGTATCTGCGCCAGCTGCTCGGTGCCGCCAACATCGACGGCGGCGACACATTCCACCTCATGAGCGGCAACCTCTCATACCAGGTCGAGCACCACCTCTACCCGGACATGCCGAGCTCCCGCTACAAGGAGATCGCACCAAAGGTGCGCGCCATCTGTGAGCGCTACCAGTTGCCCTACAACACCGGGCCCTTTCTCAGACAGTGGGGAATGGTCCAGCGCACGCTGGTGCGCCTCGCGTTCCCGGGGGGGAAGATCCGCCCCAAGGGAGCCGCACACGTCGAGCCGCCGGCGCGCCCGCGCGAGGTCCCGACTGTCCCTGCCGCCGGAGGCCCGATTCCAGCCTTCCCCTAGGTCGCCGACTCGCCCTCTGGCGGTGCTCACGGCGATCTGAAATCTCGGTGCCCTCGGTTGGACGGCCTCAGCTGGGAGGCCTTCTTCCAAGCGCGAAGTACGCGGCCGGTCCGATGATGTTCTGTGTGGCGATAGCCCGCCAGAGCAGCTTGGGGCCGCGGATACCCGCGGTCGGCCTGCGCTGAATATCGCGCTCGGCGGCCGCGACTGCGATCGTCTCGAAGACGAGCAAGACCCACACCGTCCGGCGCGCTCTCGGCGAGAGGCCCCGGTAGAAACTCCTGAGTTCGGAGATCTTTGGGGGTCGTTTGCGCATCCGAGGTCAGTTCGCCTCGCTGCCGACTATCGACATGAACGAGACGCATGCGCCCGGACGTCCGCCGAGGTTGTGAGTGACGCCAAGTTTGGGATCGTCAATCTGCCGGGCGTCGGCTTCACCACGGAACTGCAGCCAGCACTCGTAGAGCATGCGCAGGCCGCTGGCACCGATCGGGTGACCGAATGACTTCAGTCCGCCGTCGGGGTTGACGGGTAGCTCGCCGTCGAGGTCGAACACGCCGTCGAGCACATCGCGCCACGCCTGTCCGCGTGGCGAGAAACCCATGTCCTCCATCAGCACGAGCTCGGTGGGGGTGAAGCAGTCGTGGACCTCGGCCATCGAGATCTCCGAGCGCGGGTCACTGACGCCGGCCTGCTCGTAGGCGTCCTGCGCGCACCGCACAACCTCGTTGAACGTGGTGTAGTCGTAGCCGGGGTCGGCCGGTCCGTCGGCGGGTCCGGCAACGAAGGACAGCGCCTTCACGTACATCGGGCGATCCGTGTAGCGGTGAGCGTCCTCTGAGCGCACGATCACCGCGCACGCCGAGCCGTCGGAGACCCCCGAGCAGTCGAAGATCCCGAGCGGTCCCGCGACGAGCGGCGAGCGGGCGATCTTCTCCTTTGGAACCTCGCTGCGGAACTGCGCGCGCGGGTTCTTGGCGCCATTCGCATGATTCTTGTAGGCGATGTGGGTCATCGCCTCCTTCATCGTCGTGTCGTCGACGCCGTACTTCTTCGCGTAGGCGGGGGCGAGGAACGAGAAGACGGCGGGTGCGGTGAGGTCCGGTGAGGTGCCGTCGCCCGGCGGCGCGCCGACGACAAGTCCCGAGACCCCGGAGTCCTTGAGCTTCTCGACGCCGACGGCCATCACGCGGTCATAGGCGCCGGCGGCCACGGCGTAGCACGCGTTGCGGAATGCCTCGGACCCCGTCGCGCAGAAGTTCTCCACTCGCGTTACCGGCTTGTAATCCAGCGCGAGCGGTCGGCTGAGCGTGAGGCCCGACTGGCCGGAGCCCATCGTCCCCAGCCAGTAAGCGTCCACGTCGCCCTTCTCGACGCCCGGCGTCGAGGCAAAGCATTGCTCGGTGGCGTCGATGAGCAGATCGTCCGCCGATCTGTCCCAGTGCTCCCCGAACTGAGTGCAGCCCATGCCCACGATCGCGACGCGATCCCTGATCCCGTGTGACGCCATCAGACCGGCCTCGCCTTCCAGAAGTAGTTGTGAACGCCGTCCACCGTGTAGAAGCGGCGGAAGGTCATCTCCATACGATCGCCGATTGCGACCTCGTCCGGGTCGGCGTCGGCCACCTGGCAGCAGAAGCGCCCGCCGCCGTCGTAGTCGAGGACCACGTCGATCACTGGCGGCGACGGTGAGTAGGCGAGGCGGTCGATCGTGTACGTCGCGACCGTCGCCTCGACGTCGGAGAGCGGTGCGGGCGACATCCCGTCGACGGAGCCACAGCCTGCGCACACCCGTTGCGGCGGCAGATGCACGCGAGTGCAGGCGTCGCACCGCGACCCGGTGAAAGCGAACTTCCACGCCTCTGCGCGCGCCGACGGCGGCGCGGCGGGCCGGTCCGGCTCGGGCCGGCGCGGCGGCTCGCGCTGCAGCATCCCTCGCCAGGTCAAGAAGGTCGGGTATGAGATCTCCCTCGCCTGCCCCAGCTGCTGCGCAAGCGTCGGACGCCCGTCGCGGTACCCGGGCAGCGCCGCGGTGGTACGCAGGACGGTCGCGTCGCAGCCGTCGGCCGCGAGAACCATGAGGATCGTCTGCCGCGGCGCTGCGCGCTCGAGCGCGTCTACGAGCGCGAGGCCCGCATCGGCCGTGCCTGCATACCCGATCGACACCGCTGCGACGTTTTCGAATGCGGCCGCGGCGGTGCGCGCGGCGCGCGCATGCGGCGAGGACACGATCACGTGATCGGGCGTCTCGATGCCCGCGGCCGCGAGCGCGCGGGCGCTCACCTCGCGAATCAGCGGAAGGTAAACCTCGAGGCCGAAGCGCTCCTCCCACACGCGGCTGAAGGACTCCCCGGGTGTGCGCCAGCGGTCTAGGAACTCGGCGGTGGCGGACTCCTCGGCGAGCACTTCGGCGATCACGCCCTCGCCATCGCCGAAGAGAAACGCCGCAGCGGCGTCCGCCCCGCCCGCCTCATCGCCCGAGCCGGGTCGTCCTGTCCGCACGTCGGCCATCACGGCGAGGCCAGCTGCGGCCGCGGCTGCACGCCACGCGCCGGTCGCGCCGCGGATCGACCCGGCGATGTCCACCGCGAAGCCGGTGGGCGGGAGCCCGAGAGCCGCGTGAATTGCCGCGGCGTTGGTCTTGTCGGCGTACGCAGGCGATGACGTCGCGAAGTGAATCGAGGGGGGAGGTGGGGCGCCCGCGAGCGCGCGCCGCGCGGCCTCGACGCCCATCGACGTCGAGTCCTCGTCGTAGCCGGCGACTGCGCGCGCCCCCTTGCCGGCGGAGATGCCGAGGGCGTCGCCGATCAGTGCCACCGGGAGGCGGTGACGCGGCACGTACCCGCCATAGGCGAGAAGTCCGGGCGAGGGCATAACTGGACAGCAGCTTAACGATCGTTTAGGATTTTGTCTATTGCAGCGACCGACGCGCTACACACGAGCGAGGAGTCGCGCGAGGCCGGCCTCGGAGATCTGCTCGGACCCACGCGGCTCTTCGAGATGGTGCCGATCGCCCGCGAGATGATGCTCAACCACGTCGCCGAGCACGAGCCGGGTCTGCCCTCGCGCTACTGATGACGCGCGACAGGGAAATCCTACGCACAGCCGAGCGCCTGTTCTACGAGCGCGGTTATGGGGCCGTGCCGGTGGACCTCATCGGCGAGACGATGGGCGTCACGGGCCCGGCGATCTACTCCCATTTCAAGGGCAAGGCCGACATCCTCGCGGCGCTATACGACGAGGCGATGGACCGCATGCTCACGCTTGCCGGGCCGGTGCGCGAGGACCCGGTAGAGGAGCTCGAGAACCTCGTCCGCGCACACGCGCAGTTCGTGCTCGAGCGGCGCGAGCTGCTCACCGTCTACACGCGCGAGGATCGCGCGCTGCCGAAGGACGCTCGCCGGCGCTTTCGCCGTCGCCAGCGGGAGTACGTGGACCGCTGGATCGACGCGCTCGAACAGCTGCACCCGGATCGCCAGCGCGAAGAGCTCTCGACCATCGCGCACGCCGTCATCGGGATGCTGATGGCGGCGACCGGCTGGCCGCAGCGGCTGTTGCGCCGCCCGGGATCGTCAGCGCTGCTGGCCGAACTCGCTCTCAGCACGCTCGACACCCATAACGCCCGTTCGCTGTCATGAGGTACGACGCACTAGTCATCGGCGCGGGCGCCGGAGGACTATGCGCGGCTGCGCGTCTCTCGCGCGAGTCCTACCGCGTGCTGCTCGTCGAGAGCCGCGATCGCGTCGGCGGGCGCGCCTCGTCGGTTGAGGAAGAGGGGTTCATCGTCAACACGGGCGCGATAGCGATCGAGTACGGCGGCGTGCTCGAGGAGACGTTCCGAGGCGTAGGCGCGCCGTGGGAGATCCGCGTACCGCAACCCGCGAGCCTGTTCCGGCTGAGGGGACGCGATCTGCGCCTGTCTTCAGGACCGCTCGGTGCGATCGTCAAGAGCGCGCTCAAGAAGGGCGCGGCGGTGTTGCGCGGCGACGACGGGCGCACCACCGTGAAGGAGTGGCTCGATGGCCACACGCGCAATCAGACCGTCCATGCGATCTTCCGCAACCTGTGCGCGGCGATCTTCGCGGTGAACGCCGACGAGCTGCCGGTGAAGGCGTTCATGACCTACTTTCTCACCAAGGGCGCGTTTCGCGACTTCGGCTTCTCGCCGACCGGCACGCTCGGCCTCATGCAGGGCTTGGCCGACGTCGTGTGCGAGCGCGGCGAGGTGTGGCTCGACAGCGCGGTGCGCGCGCTGCACGTGCGCGACGGCCGTGTGAGCGGTGCCCTGGTCGCGCGCGAGGCCGAGCTCCTCGAGGTGGAGGCTGACGTGGTGATCTCCAACGCGGGCCCGGCGGCGACCGTCGCGCTGTGCGGGCCCGAGCACTTCGCCCCGGCCTACTTGGAGCGCATGGAGCGCGACCTTCGCGCGACGGCGAACATCGTCGTCAACTTCGCCAGCCGCGAGCCGTTGCTCGACGCACCCGGGATCGTCACGTTCGGGCTCTCGCGGCGGCTTTGCAACATGGCCAACCTGACCGCCACCTGTCCCGAGCTCGCCCCCGAGGGTTGGAACCTCTACGTCGCCTACGGCGTCCCGATCCCAGCGGTGGGGGAGTTCGACGAGCGCACCGAGGTCCAGGAAACGCTGCGGGACCTTTGCGACGAGTTCCGCGGATTCGAAGAGCGCGCGCGGATTCTCTCGATCCGCGTGATGAAGGACGAGTGGCCCGCGCAGCGCTCGATCGCGGGCTTCGATCTTGAGCGCGCCACACCGCTGGCGAATCTGTGGAACGTCGGCGACGGCGTGCGCACGTACGGCAGCGGCGGCGCGCAGGCATGTGCTGAGACGGCGAAGCTCGTCGTCGAGGAGGTGCTCGCGCGGCGGGGGGTGAGGGTGTGATCCGGACGCACCTCGACGCGAGGGTCGGCCACGCGATGCACGACCGTGCCGCGGTCGTCGAGCCGTTGATGCGCCAGGAGGCGGTGGCGGCGTGGCGGAGCTAGTGCTGCTCGACCTCGACGACGACGGGCTGGCGCGGCTGCGCTTGAACCGGCCGCAGGCGTCCAACGGGCTCAACGTCGAGCTGCTGGGAGAGCTCGTCGATGCGCTCAGGAGCTGCGCGGCCAAACGGGGCGTGCGGGCGTTGCTGCTCAGCGGCGAGGGCGCGCATTTCTGCGCCGGCGGCGACGTAAAGGCGTTCGCGGCGCGCGGCGAGCAGCTGCCGGACTACCTCGTCGAGGCGACCGCGTTGCTGCAGCGCGCGGCCGCGGCTCTGATCGGCTTTCCCGCCCCCGTGGTCGCGGCCGTACAGGGGTTCGCGGCGGGGGGCGGTGGGCTCGGGCTCGTGTGTGCGTCAGACGTCGTGGTGGCGGCGCAATCGGCGAAGTTCGTGCTCGCCGCGACGCGCGTCGGGATGGCGCCAGACGCCGGAGGCTCGGTGACGCTCGCGCAGCTCGTCGGGCTGCGCAAGGCGCTTGAGATCGCGCTGCTGAACCCGACCATCACAGCCGCCGAGGCGTTAGAGCTGGGGATCATCACGCGGGTCGTGCCCGACGCTCAGCTGCACGAAGCGGCGCTCGCGCTCGCTCGCGAGCTCGCCGCCGGGCCGACGGCTTCCCTGGCCGCGACGAAGCGTTTGCTGTGGGAAGGGATAGGGGCGCGCGTCGAGGACCGTCTGGACGAGGAGGCGCGCACCGTGTCTGAGCTGTCGGGCAACGGTGACGCGCGCGAGGGGCTCGCAGCCGTGATCGAGAGGCGAGCGCCGAGGTTCGCGCGATGAGCCGGGTCGCAGTGCTCACTGGCGCCACACCCGGCATCGGGGCGGCGGTTGCCAAGCGGCTCGCCTGGCTGGTGTCCCGGGAGGCGTCGTACATAACCGGAGAGACGCTCGGCATATCGGGCGGCGTGGCAATGGGAGGTTGAGCATGAGTGGGGACGGGTTTGAGATGTCCGCGGCGCCGCACGCCGCGGTGGCGATGACACACGCGATTGAGGCGGAGGCGCACGCACGACCGCCCGCGCTTGACGCCAACACGATCTGCGAGGCCTTCCAGCTGACGGCCGCGCAGCGCCCGGATGAGATCGCGCTGCGCACTCCCGGAGGAGGCGTGGAGATCACCTGGCGCGACTACTCCCGGCGCGTCGAGGCGATCGCGTCCGGCCTCGCGGCGCTGGGCATCGGCCGCGGCGACACCGTCGGGCTGATGATGCTCAACAGACCGGAGTTCAACCTGCTCGACACCGCCGCGATCCACCTGGGGGCGACGCCCTTCTCGATCTACAACACCTCCTCGCCCGAGCAGATCCAGCACCTGTTCGCAAACGCCGAAAACCGGGTCATCGTTTGCGAGCGACAATTCCTCGAAACCGTCCGCGCAGCTCGCACCCCCGACGTCGAGCACGTGGTGCTGGTCGACGGCAGCCACGACGGCACTCTCTCGCTCGCCGCGCTGGAAGCTGGTGGAGCCCCGAGCTTTGACTTCGAGGCGAGCTGGCGCTCGGTCGGACCGCAAGACATCCTCACGCTGATCTACACGTCGGGCACGACCGGTCCGCCGAAGGGCGTGCAGCTCACCCACGCAAACATGCTCGCGGAGTGCCGGGCGGTGGCGCCCGTGCTGCCGATGCGCGCGGGCGGTCGCGCGATGTCCTACCTCCCCTCTGCGCATCTGGCGGATCGCTGGTCTGCGTACTACCACCCCTTGATCATGTACGGCGCGACGGTGACCGCCGTGCCCGATCCCCGCCAGGTCGTCACAGCGCTCCCCGAGGTGCGCCCCACCATCTGGGGGTCCGTTCCGCGCATCTGGGAGAAGATGAAGGCCGCACTGGAGGCGCAGGGCGTCCTCGATCCGGGCACGATGCCCGCGCCCGCGAAAGCTGCCGTGCGAGCCGAGCTCGGACTCGATCAGGCCGAGTGGCTCATCTCGGGCGCGGCGCCGATCCCGGCGTCGGTGCTCGAGTACTTCCTCGCGCTCGGCCTGGAGATCTGCGAGGTGTGGGGGATGTCTGAGCTCTCTTGCTGCGCGACGATCAACCCGCCCGGCGACATCAGGATCGGCACCGTCGGACGGGCGCTCGCAGGGACAGAGCTGAAGCTGGCCGGCGACCGCGAGTTGCTCTGCCGCGGGCCGCTCGTGATGAAGGGCTATCGCAACGAGCCGCAGAAGACCGCCGAAACGATCGACGACGACGGCTGGCTGCACACCGGCGACATCGCTGAGATCGACGAGGACGGCTACGTGCGGATCGTCGACCGCAAGAAGGAGCTGATCATCAACGCAGCGGGCAAGAACATGTCGCCCGCCAACATCGAGCAGCACCTCAAGGAATCCAGCGTGCTCGTCGGGCAGGCGATCTGCATCGGCGACCGCCGTCCCTACAATGTCGCACTGATCGTCCTCGACCCCGACGCCTGCGCGCAGTGGGCGGCGAAGCGGCGGCTGCCAGATGCGTCGGCCGCATCGCTGGCGCGCAACTCCGACGTGCAGGCCGAGGTCGCGCGCGGCGTGAATGAGGCCAACGGCCGGCTCAGCCGCGTCGAGCAGATCAAGCGCTTCGCGGTGCTTCCCGTCGACTGGGAGCCCGGCGGAGAGGAGCTGACGCCGACGATGAAGCTCAAGCGCAAGCCGATTCACGAGAAGTACGCGGCGGAGATCGACGAGCTCTATAGCCGATGAGCTCGTACACCGCCCTGCCCTGGGACGAGCTCATCCTCGCCGACCGCGTGCACGGGTCGCTGTATACCGATCCCGCGGTCTACGAGTCCGAGCTCGAGCGCATCTGGTACCGGACGTGGGTGTACGTCGGGCACGTCAGCGAGGTGCCCGAGCCCAACGACTACGTCCTGAAGTCGATCGGCCCTCAGCCGGTGATCATGAGCCGCGACAAGCAGGGCCAGATACACCTGCTGCTCAATCGCTGCGCGCACCGAGCGAACCTGGTGTGCGACGCCGAGCGGGGAAACTCGAGCGCGTTTCGCTGCCCCTATCACGGCTGGACCTACTCCAACGCCGGCAAGCTGCTCGGCTACCCGTTCAGCAGCGGCTACGCGGGAACCGAGCTCAAGCAGCACCTGGGCCTGGCGCGCGTGCCGCGCGTCGATGACGTGCACGGCTTCGTATTCGCGAGTTTCGCCCAAGAGGGCCCCACGCTGCGCGAGCACCTGGGCGAGGCGCTCGAGGTGTTCGACCGTCTCGTCCGCCTCTCGCCGGAGGGCGAGGTCGAGCTGACCGCGGGGTGGCTGAAGCACCAGGTCAAGTCCAACTGGAAGATGCTGCTCGAGAACGAGACCGACGGCTACCACCCGCAGTTCGTCCACGCCTCGATCTTCGCTGTCGCCGACAGCGGCATTGGAGACCTCTACGGCGAGAGGTCCGCAGCCGTGTCGCGCGATCTCGGCGGCGGCCACACCGAGAACGACCTGCGGCCGGAGTTCCGACGCAGAGCGCAACCGCTCGGGTGGTTCGGCACGACCGCTGAGCGCCTGCCCGACTACGTCGAGCGCATGCGTTCGGTGCACGGGGACGCCGCAGAGCAGATCTTGATCGACGGCTCGCCGCACGTGATGGTGTTCCCAAACCTGTTCATCGCCGAGATCCAGCTCTTCGTGATCCAGCCCGTCGCCGTCGACGAGACCGTGCAGCACGTCACGGCGATCCAGCTCAAGGGAGCGCCCGACATCAACCGGCGCATGCTCCAGCAGACGATCGGGTCAGTGGGCCCCGCGGGCTTTTTGCTCGCCGACGATTCGGAGATGTACGAGCGCAACCAGCGCGGCGTGGGCGCGCTCGCGCCGGAGTGGCTCCTGCTGCGGCGCGGGATGCACCGCGAGCGATGCGACGAGAACGGCCTCGTGGTCGGCGATGCGACCGACGAGGTGCCCCAGCGCGCGATCTGGCGCCACTACCGCTCATTGATGCAAGGCGAGGTACCGGTATGACCACGTCGGGCCTCGACGTCGACGTCGACGTCGACCTCGTCCACGAGGTCGAGCAGTTCCTATACCGCGAGGCGCGCCTCGCCGACGAGGGCAGCTTCCAGGAGTGGGAGTCGCTGTGGACCGACGACGCGGTCTACTGGGTGCCATACGGCGGCGACGACGTCGACCCCGAGCGCCAGATGTCGATCATCTATGACAATCGCGCTCGCATCGCCACCCGGATCAAGCAGCTGCAGACCGGCAAGCGCCACGCACAGGAGCCGCGCTCGCGGCTGCGGCGGATCGTCGCGAACGTCGAGCTGCTCACCACCGAGGGCGACGACATCGTGGCCGGCGCCAACTTCGTCGTATACGAGTCGCGTGAGCGCGGGGTCACGCAGTGGGCGGGGCGCAGCGAGTACCGCCTGCGCCGAACCGAGCACGGCCTGCGCCTGGTCGCCAAGAAGGTCACGCTCGTGAACAACGACCGGCCGCTGCCGACGCTGGCGTTTCTGGTCTGATGAGCGACGAGGTGGGGCGCCTGAGCAGCGAGTTCGCGACCGTTGGGTTGAGCATCGACACCGCCGGCAACGACCCGCGACTGCGTATCGAGGACCTCAAGACCGGGCACGTGGGCTTCCTCGACGCGCTCGAGCTGGAGACACTCGCGTGGCTGCCCGAAGGGGGGTTGCACAAGCTGCTCGATCCCTCGCTCGTTCGCTGGCGCGATGCCTGACGCACCGGCTGCCCGCGTGGAGCTCACGGTGAGCGAGGGAGTGGCGCACCTGCGCCTCGTGCGTGCCGACGCGCGCAACGCGATCGACCGCGCGATGGTTGATGCGCTCGAGCGCGCCGCGTCGACGTGCGCGCACGATCCCGACGTCCGCGCGCTGCTCATCACGGCCGCGGGCCCTTCGTTCACCGTCGGCGGCGACCTCGACCACCTGTACGGAGCACTCGAGCGCCTCCCCACGGAGCTTGACGAGATGATTGCGACCTTCCACCGCGCGCTCGTCCGTCTCGCGGACCTCGCCGTTCCGGTCGTGTGCGCCGTGCAGGGCGCGGCGGCTGGGGGCGGACTCGGCCTTTTGTGGTGTGCGGACGTCGTGATCGCCGCGGAGGACGCGAAGCTCGTCGCGGGGTTCGCCGAGCTCGCGCTCAGCGGCGACGGCGGAAGCTCTTGGTTTCTGCCTCGCGTGATCGGGTTGCGCCGGGCGCAGGAAATGATGCTCGGCAACCGCGCGCTCAGCGCAACCGAGGCCGCCGAGTGGGGGCTCGTGAACCAGGTCGTCCCGGCAGACCGTCTCACGGAGCAAGCGCGTCGGATCGCGCGTGAGCTTGCCGCCGGACCGACGGCTGCCTACGGCGAGATGCGCCGCTTGCTGCGACGCGCGTTCTGCACCAGTCTCGATGACCAGCTCGAGGCTGAGCGTCGGGCGATGGTCCGCTGCGCGGACACCGCCGACGCACGGGAGGGGATCACCGCGTTTGGCGAGCGCCGCGCACCGACGTTCGCTGGACACGATCGCGCGCCCACCGATGCCTGAGCGCACGACGGCGCGCGAGCGCTCCTACCTCTCCTGACAAGAAAGGGCCTGGCGGGCGCCCGGAGCCCGACTCGCAGTCCGCTCGACGCATCGCCTCTGGCCAGCCGGGTTAGGGCGCGCCACACATGCGAGGAAAAAAGTTCTGGCTCGAGGGAAGGATCTGCCCACACTGGTGTCTATGGGACTGTGATCTGCTACATGACGTAGGACGACGAGCGATCGTAGTACGCGCCGAGACGAGGCGCGACGGCTCAGCTCGCGGACGAAAAAGAACTCCGCGCGACTGGACCGGTTTGTCCGCCGAATGCGGGAGATCACGCCAAATAGGCGTCAAGAGGAGTGCCCGCCGACCGGCGGGAACTCCGTAAACGAAAGGTATACGACATGCACAATTCATCGAACTCACCTGCGATCGCGGGAGAGAATGGCACGGTCGCGCCGTCGGATGCGAAGACGAGCGGAGTCAGCCGTAGGGCATTCCTCGCCACCGGTGTCGCCGCCGGCGTGGGCGCAGGTCTCGGACCGCTGGGCGCCAGCGTCAAGGCGTTCGCCGACACCGGCTCCGGCCGGATCAACGAGGGCGACGAAGCGATCCTCAGGCTCCTCGCCGCCGCGGAGCTGCTCGAGGCGGACCTGTGGCAGCAGTACAACGAGCTCGGCGGCATCCAGGACAAGGAGGAGCCTGCCGGCTCCGGCAGCACGCCATACGTGGAAGCCCTGCAGGTGCTCGACGAAGACATGCCGCAGTACATCCACGACAACACCGACGACGAGGTCAGCCACGCTGCGTTTCTCAATGCCTACCTCGAATCACGGGGTGGCAGGCCGGTCAACCTCGACAAATTCCGCAACCTGCCGAGCAGCAAGGCGCCGGGCGCAAAGCAGATCGGGCGTCTGACGAACCTGATGGAACTCACGACCGACACGAGCTGGTGGACGCGTTACCGCAGCTCCACGAAGAACCCGGACTTGGGCGACACGTTCGCGCCCGCAGTGCCCGGGCTGCTGAAAGGGAAGTTCACTGCGATCCCGCGCAACAAGGCTGACGAAGAACCAGGAAAGCACCTGCAGGCGATCGCGAATACCGCGGGCTTCCATTTCTGCACGATCGAGCAGGGCGGCGCGACGCTCTATCCCGGCCTCGCCCAGCGCGTCACCGATCCCGAGGTGCTGAGGGTGCTCCTGAGCATCGGCCCGACCGAGGCGATGCACTTCCAGACCTGGCACGACAAGGCCGGGAATGCTCCCGCGCTCACCGACCCAACCAATGGCCTGGAATTCCCAAACCTGAACGAACCGCCGTTCGGAGGCGAGGAATTCAAAACGAACCTGATCATGCCGGAGCCGACGGTCTTCCTGAGAAAGGGGTTGCCGGCGGTCTCGATCGTGCGCCCGACCAACACTCGTGGCGCGGCAGCCGTTGACTTCGTCGAATTCTTCGTCAAGGAAGGCCTGTTCAAAGGCCAGCCGCCGGAGTTCTTCGCGACGCTGAACCGGCTCGCAGCGGCGGCCGAAGAGGCCAGCCGGCGCGTCTAGCCCACGCGGCTACGCCAAACGGTCGGACATCGTGCACGAGCGGTTGCGCTCCTACGACACGCGCCGCTAGCAGATCCGCCCGAGCAGGTGCGGGCCGGGGTCAGCCGGCCCCGGCCCGCACACCCCGCGACGCCCACTGCGGTGGGCAGAACTCACCACAAAGAACGTAACCACAACACAGATTGGAGTCATCGAAATGCTTGGATTTGACAACCCGATTCATATCCTCTTCTTGCTGGGGCTGCTGCTGCTCGTATTCGGGGCGAAGCGACTGCCCGAGATGGGACGCTCGCTCGGCACCGGCATGCGCGGTTTCAAGGATGCGCTCACGGGCGACCCCGGACGCAGCCCAGGCGCACAGCCCGAGCTCACACAGGCCGCCCAGAACGCAACAGCACCTGCGGAGCAGGCCGCGAACGCGACGCGCGCGCCGGAGTCGCGCGCGTAGCCGGGGCGGACCGTCGTGGCTGTCGCGGTTGGCAGGGTCCGCTACGAGGACCGCCCGAGCGTGGTCGAGCACTTGCACGAGCTACGCACGCGGATGATCGTCTCGCTGGCCGCGATCGCGATCGCGTTCGGCGTGACGATCTGGCAGAACCACGCTCTGCTTCACATCATCAACAAGCCGCTCGCGCATCAGACAGAACACCAGGTGCGCTCGGGGGACGGCCCGCTCGGCGCCACCTACACGGTGCAACAGAGCGCGCGTTCGCTGGGCGCCGACCTGGCGGTAGTGGTGGGCGCGCTCGAGCGCCCTGGCAGCGGCGCGAGCGCACAGGCGCGTGCGACGCTCGCCGGTGTCACGCCGGGGTTACACCGGACGATCGCGCGGCTCTCGGCGCCGCCGAGCGGCGAGAAGCCCGTGACGCTCGGCATCGGCGAGCCGTTCACGACGACCGTGGGGATAGCGCTCCTGTTCGCGCTCGTGCTGGCGCTGCCGGTGCTGCTCTACGAGATCTACGCGTTCGTGCTGCCGGCCTTCAGCCCCCAACACCAGCGGCTCGCGCGGCCGTTGGTCCTGGCAATCCCCGTGCTGTTCGCGCTAGGCGTCCTGTTCGGGTACTTCGTCGTGCTGCCCGCCGCGGTGCGCTTCTTTCAGAACTTCAACAGCAACCAGTTCAACGTGCTCGTGTAGGCGAGCCAGTACTACCATTTCGCCGCGGTCACGCTGCTTGCGATGGGACTGCTCTTTCAGGTGCCCGTCGGCATTCTCGCGGTCACGCGCGCTGGCATCGTCTCCGCCACGCAGCTGCGCCACAACCGCCGTTACGCTCTGTTGGCGTGCGGGCTCGTCGCCGCGTTTTTGCCCGGCGACGCGATCACACTCGTGCTCGAGACCGTGCCGCTCTACCTGCTGTTCGAGCTGAGCCTGCTGCTGGCGACGTTCGGCGAGCGGCGCGCGCGCCGGGCCGAGGCCGCTGAGGTCGCCGGCGTTGGGACGGGCGGGCGTTGACGAGACCCGCTTTTGGCGCCGCTTCGTCGTGGGCGCGCCTCGGGCGTCGAACAAGAGTCGCGGAAACACTCCTGCGTTCGCGCCGGTCACGGCCTAGGCGGCCGGATCTCTGTTCCCGCGACCACGTAGTAAGGACGCCGCGCTAGAGCGACCCGAAGACGGCGGCAAGCTGAGGACTCCCGCTGTCTGCGTCGACGGTAGTACGATGATGACTCGTACGACGCACAATAGTTATGCTAAGCTCGCTCGCCGTGTTGAGAGCAAATATCCCAGCTAGTGAGGCGCAACAGCCATGACCAAGTCGAATCTTCAAGAGCCGCGAGGCATGACGCGCAAGCAGCGACGCGAGCAGGCGCGTTCAAACCGCGCGGCGATCGAAAAGGCCGCCGCCGAGAGGGCTGCACAGCGCCGGCGGCTAAGGCTGAGTGGGATCGCGCTCGCCGTCTGCGTGGTCGGCATCCTCATCGTGGTGATCGCCTCGGCCGGCGCGGGCTCGGTCAAAAAGGTCGCTCCCCAAAGCCGAGAAGCGCGAGGCGTCGCCGGTGAGGTCACGGCTCTGCTCACCGGCATCCCGCAGAGCGGTAACGCGCTGGGCCGTCAGACAGCTCCCGTCACGCTTCAGTACTTCGGCGATTTGGAGTGCCCCGTGTGCGGGGCGTTCACCACCTCTGCGCTGCCGTCGATTATCCGGACGTGGGTACGACCTGGAGACCTGAGGATCGAATATCACTCGTTGGAGACGGCTACGCGCGAACCGGAACAATTCCAGCGCCAGCAGGTCGCGGCGCTCGCCGCCGGCGAACAGGACAGGCTCTGGAACTTCGTAGAGACCTTCTACCACGAGCAGCAGGAAGAGGGTTCGGGTTACGTCACGGAAAGCTTCATTCGTGGGATAGCCGAACAGGTTCCCGGGCTTAAGCTCGCCAGCTGGGCGGCACAACGGGGCAGCACGCGTCTCGCGAATGAGCTCTCGAGTGACGCTCAGACCGCGAACGCCGACAGTCTCAACGGAACGCCAGCGTTCTTGATCGGCAAATCCGGCAGAGTCATGAGCCGACTCGAACCGCGCTCGTTCACCGAACCAACGTCCTTCAACGAAGCCATCGAAAAGTCCCTGAAGGCTTAGAGCAGCACCGAGCCACATGATGAGCGCGCGCGTACTCAGAATCAGTCTGGTGCTCCTCGCCGGTGCCGGTGTCGGCGTTGCCGGCTACCTGACCTACGTTCACTACGCCGGCATCAACCCCGTGTGCACGACTGGCGGCAGCTGCGAGAAGGTCCAGACGTCTGTGTACTCAGAGCTGGCGGGCGTGCCGGTCGCGCTTCTCGGCCTCCTCGCTTACGGCGTGATCCTCGGGTCGCTGCTTGTTCGGCAGCGCGAGGCAACCCGCTTTACGACCATGGTCGTCACCCTCGCAGCATTTGCGTTCAGCGGCTATCTCACCTACCGCGAGCTCTACTCGATCCACGCCATCTGCGAGTGGTGTGTATCGAGTGCGGTGATCCTCACGCTGATGGCCCCGCTAAGCCTGTGGCGGTTCCTCCGCGGCGCCGCCGGGGAGACCTGCCCGCAGCCGGCACCGGACGTGCGTCCAATCGCGGCGGCCGAACCGCGACGGGCGTAGGCACCCACGCGCAACTGCGCACACGCGCGACCGAGGCACGCCCAAACGAGGGCGCGCCACCGCGGGTCGGCTCGTTGGACCGGACGGTTGGTAGGTCTTTCACATCCACGCCCGCCTCACGATCTTCGTCGAACGGCGCTGTGCGCCGTGTGCCATACGGGATTGGAATTCCCAATGTTCAGGGTGAAACACCCCCACCGGACAGTTCGTCGGATCGGGTAGCCGCTTCTACTGGCTGCACGCCCACGCCGCCGACGGATTATCTGGGCGACCCGCGCGATATTCCGCTCACGGCACACGCGCAGATTCAGCTCGACGTCGGTAGTCCCGTCGTGGCGCCCGACGCGATCGAATTCCCATCGGGACTCTGACGAAACGTCGGCGCGCGCGCAATCTCGGCGTGGTTCGGGTCCGCGCATCCTGTGCGCGCACGCTCTCGTTGTGGCCGGCGTCGCGACTTAGAATCGATCAGCCGCCGCGGCGTCACGCGCCGAGCGTCCGCGTGTCGCTGAATTCGAGGTACAGGTTGCGCTCCGCAAACAGCCACGTGCCACTCTGCCTGGCAAAGGTGTCGAGGTAGCGCAGATAGGCGACCATGATTTTGCGCTCGCCGTCCTGTGAGAACACGTGGTGGGCGATGCAATAGGTCTCACCCGTAGCTCGGTCGGCGTCCAGGGTCACGGTGCTCTGGCCGTTGAAATGCATCGTTACTTCGTACTGTTTGAGAGCCGCGAATACCGGGGTTAGCTGCTCTCTGCCATGGAGGTCTTCCGTGGGCGGGGTGCCGGCGCCGTTCATGTAGACGAGGAAATGCGTGTCCTCGGTGAAGAGCGCCTTCTGCCCCTCAGCCTCGCGACGGTCGGCGCAGTGCGCGTACGCGTCGATCAACTCGCGGATCGCGAGACGGTCGGCGGCCTCTTGGGATGAGATCGAGGTGTGCTCCATGATGTCCTTTCCGGTTGCGCGGGTTGGACATCAATCAGGCTACCTGAGAAGATTTCTTCCCGTATTCCCGGTCTGTGCTTCTAAGGCATGGCCGCAGGTTCCCGATGCACAGCAGGTAGCCTGATGTGAGATGAGCCCGCCATCGGACTCAACGGCGACCGCGGTGGCGCTCACGACAGCGCTGCGGCGGCTTCGCGCACGGCTGCGCCAAGAGTCCTCCCCGGAGCTCGCGGAGCTGACTCTGCCGCAGGCCTTGGCCCTCGCGCGGATCGTCGAGGCGGGCCCGGTCTCCAACGCCGCGCTGGCAGCGGGAGAGTACGTACGCCCCCAGTCGATGCACGAGATGGTGCTGTCTCTCGAAGGTCGCGGATTGGTGCGGCGCCGAGCCGATCCAGATGACCGACGAAGGCTGCCGATCGAAGCCACGCATCGCGGCCGGCGCGTCGTGAGCGAGCTGACGGGACTGCGGCACAAGTGGCTCGCCGGCGCGATCGAGCGTGACCTGACCGCCGCGGAGCAGGAGATGCTCGCGATCGCAGCCGGACTGATGGAGCGCATCGCCTCGTCGCACGACGGCTCGCTCGACGGCTGACGTCACGCTGTTGCGGGCGGACATCGCCTGGTGCGTGCCTGTGGCCTTGAATTCACTGATAGGGAAGACGCGGTGTTGCAAGTTCACGCCGACTACGGGACGTTCTAGTCGCCGTTCGCGAGCACAAGCGTCCTGGCCTTTGGCTAGCTGTACGCCGAATCGATGAGTTCTTGAGCGGCGGCGCGCGTGATGCCAAAGTCACGCGCGAGTCCGACCGCCGCCGCGGCGCGATGCACGCGCGCTTGCCCATTGACCGACACATTGCGGTCTCTCGCCTGCTGGATCTGATCGGCCCCAGCCGTGCGCGCGAGCCACAGGCCCGACGCCGTGTAGGTGCCGCCTCCGACCGCGATTGCCGCCGCGGCGACGACGACGGCTGGCTTGGTGAGCTTTCGAGAGATCATCTGTTCGTCCCTTCGTTCGTATGGCACCAGCGTGGTGACCGGATGCGGGATAGGTTTGTGAGCGGCCTGAGAGATCGCTGGGTGACAAAAAGCCTCGTGCGCGGCCAGCCGCGGCGGCGTCGCGCGCGTTCGCTTCCGCCAGAACACTCAGTGTCCCGCGGTGGATGTGAGGCACGCCTTCGCATGGTGTCCAGCCTTGGTCGCACCGCAGCCGAGCCCGCCTTCGCCTTTTTCCACCTCCGTGAGCAGCAACGTGCTCGGGTTGTGCGGGAAGCTGTTGACCGATCCGTAGCCGATCACGATGCTGTCGTAGCGACGGAGCACCAGTGCGGCGGGATTCGTGAGCGGCCTACCGTTGAGGTAGAAGTGAAGGTGATCGCCCCCCAGTCCCTTCAGACCACCGATCTGAGCGGGGCCGAGCTTGACGCCCCACACAGCGAAGAAGTCCCCCAGGGTGTAGTTGAAGGGGTACGGCGCCTCCATATGGATGATGCCGGTGGTGTCGTGGGTGTGCAGACTCGACTCGACACCGCCCGCGGGGTCCAGCCCGATGTTCGCCGGCAACGGCCGCAGCAGGCCGTTGATGTAGATGCGCAGGATCGCGTGGATGTGGAACTTTTCCTGACCGCCTGGCGGGATCGCGATCTGCTTGAGGCGTTGGGCTAGGTGCGCGTATTCCGGTCCCCACGGCGGCTGGCTCAACCCCGTAGCGGGCTCGCTCGCCTGCAGGCCGGGCCCCGAGATGACGAGACCCGGCGGTGTCGCGCCGTCCGATCCGCAGCCCGCAATCGCAAGTAGACCCACCGTCGCAGCGAAGCCAGAGGCGTGGCGGAGGATCTTTGCTGCGCGCGCGGGCGCCGCAAACGTGGGACGGCGGCGGGATCGTGATCCGGATCGTGGCTCTGCCGGCGCAGGCCGTGCAGCTGTCTTGAAGGTTGTCGGCCACGAGGCTGCCACGGCGAGAAGGCATGGCCGCGGCTCGCACGTTTGGCCTGTCATGTCGGGAACGGCGACGTGGTCATGAAGTGTGTTCGCTCTCGGTCGTCGTCTCTCTCCGCCGGTCAGCGCCAGCCAGGCTCGGCGCCGGAGCGGCACGCGCTCGGGGGGAGGTGTATCGCGCGCGTGCCGTTGTTCCGGAGGGAGGAAGGTACTACAGCAGTAGTACTATGCATCATAGTAGCACGTGTTCGGCAGAACGTCAACTCCACCCGCGCCTGCACTTCGCGGTAGAAATCAGTTCCCGCCGATGTGATCAGGGGCGCTGGATGGCCGGGGCAGCTCACGAGCCGACAAATCGATGTGTCTTCAACTCGCATTGACGCGTACTCGTGCACAGGTGACCCCTACGCGGCGGCGGAATCGGTGGCCCGCATGGGCAGCCCGGCGGCGCGGTAGGCGTCGATGCCGTCAAGCGTCTCGGACCGCAGGAGCGCCTCAGCAAGAGCTTTCAGCTGCGCCCGGTGAGCGCTGAGCAGGTCGGTCACGTTTTGGTGGGCATCGTCGATGAGGCGCCGCACCTCGTCGTCGATGAGCTGCTGGGTAGCCTGCGAGGTCTCGCTCGCACCCGCAAGCAGTGGTGCGCGCGCGTCGAGCGGCAGAACCGACACCAGTCCAACCGCTTCGCTCATGCCCCAGCGCCCGACCATCTGCCGGGCGATCGCCGTCAGCTGCTCGATGTCTGACTCGGCGCCCGTCGTGATGGTGGCGTACACCAGCTCCTCGGCGACTCTTCCGCCGACGGCGACCCGAAGTCTGGCAAGCAGGTCCTCGAGCGTGTAGGAGACATGGTCGTCATCCGGCGCGGCGAGTGTGACGCCGAGCGCCATGCCGCGAGGGATGATCGAAACCTTGCGCACCGGATCCGCCCCCGGAGTGAGCATCCCGACGAGTGCGTGCCCCGCCTCGTGATACGCGGTCCGCTCGCGGTCCAGCGGAGAGAGCACGATTCCGCGCGGCGCCCCGAGCAGGATCTTCTCGAGCGAGTCTGTGAAGTCGCCTCGCTCCACCCGCTCGTGCTGCCGGCGCGCCGCGAGCAGCGCCGCCTCGTTGGCGAGGTTCGCAAGGTCCGCACCGACCATTCCCGGCGTGCTCGCCGCCAGCGCATCGAGGTCGACACTGTCGGCTAGCGGGATTGAGCGAGTATGGACTTCGAGGATCTTGCGCCGCCCGATCCGATCCGGTGGCTGCACCGCGATGCGGCGGTCAAATCGCCCAGGGCGCAGCAGGGCGGCATCGAGAATCTCGGGCCGGTTCGTCGCCGCGAGCACCGCCACCGCCTGGACCGGCTCAAAGCCGTCCATCTCGGCGAGGATCTGGTCGAGCGTCTGCTCGCGCTCGTCACTTCCTCCGCTGAGCGAGATCGAGCCGTCGCGCGAGCGCCCGATCGCGTCGAGCTCGTCGATGAAGATAATCGCAGGCGCTGCCTCCTTCGCCTTGGCGAAGAGATCGCGCACTCGCGACGCGCCGATACCGACGATCGCCTCGATGAACTCAGAGGCAGTGATCGAGAAGAACGCGGCGTGCGCCTCGCCTGCGACCGCGCGGGCAAGCAGCGTCTTGCCGGTCCCCGGGGCGCCCGCCAGCAGCACCCCGTGGGGCATGCGTCCTCCCAGCCGTCCGTAGCGGTGCGGATCGCGCAGGAAGTCGACGATCTCCGTCAGCTCTGCCTTGGCCTCGTCGATTCCGGCGACGTCGTCGAAGGTGATCCTGATCGTCGCCGAGTCGATCCGCCGCGCGCGCGAACGAGCGAAGCCACCCAGCGCGCCCGCCGCCCCCCCGCCGACGGCGCGTTTGCTCAGCGCTACGAACACGCCGACGAGGAGCAGGGTAGGCCCGAACCCCAACAGCACTGCCAGGAGTGCCGACCCGCCCTGCGTGGGCGATGAGGCGTTGATCTGGACGTCGTGCGCCTGCAGCAGCGAAGTCAGCTGGTTGTCGTTCCAGAACGTCGGGACCTCCGTGCTGAACAAGCGCGTCACGGGCGCCTGAGGGTCCTGCGGCGGATACCGGACCGCGACCCTGAACGTACCGTCGATCGTGTCGCCTCGAGACGCGATCGACGCCACCTGGTTTGCCCGCACCGCGTTCACGAAATACGGGCTGAAATCCACCTTGACCCGAGGCTGCCCCGCGGGTCGAGCGAGTAGGACCGAGCTGAAGTTGAGTGCGAACAGCGCCAGGGCGAGCCACACAAACCACCGCGAGCGGTGCGGCGGACGAGGCTTTGGCGCGTCAGGCGCGCCTCTCCCATCGGGCGCCGGTGCGACCCGCCAGCCGCGCTCGTCGCGGGACAGGTCGTCTCGCGGGCCACCACTCCCCGGCCAGCTGGCCCGCCACCGTGCGAGTGAGCGTTTAGGCATCATGCGACTAGTCTACTACATCACGTAGTAGAGATGTCGCGCGCCCCGATCGCGACGTGGCTGCGGGATCTCGCAGTCGGTCATACACTGCGCGCTCAGGCACCCGGCTGAACGTCGATGGTTTGACACACCGCTTTCAGCACATCTTGGCTAGCGGTGACAACACGTTCGGCGCGTCGGCGACGCCGAACAGATCGGCGCGTATCTCAAGCGCCCGTCTGCGCCCGTCCGTGACTTGCATCGAGCGGGTTTGCACGGGAGAGTCTACTACGCAACCTAGTACGCGCGTCGCCCCGCGACGGGATCTCCGCGATTTGGGCGCGGTCGGTGGGCACCTGCGCAGCGCGTGCGATCCCGTGCAACATCCTGCCGAAGACCACCTGATGGACCGGGCAGAGGAGATACCAGTAGATGAGCCCGACGTACCCGGCGGGGTCGAACACGGTGGTCTCACGCAAATGCGATCCCCCGTTGTGATCCGGGTCCACCTCGAACTGCAGCCACAACCGCCCTGGAATCTTCATCTCGGCTGCGAGGCGCAGCACCCGGTCTCGCTCGAAGCGCTCGACCCGCCAGAAATCGACTGTGTCTCCGACCCGTAGGTCGACCGGGTCGCGTCGGCCGCGACGCAGCCCAACTCCTCCCCGGAGAGTGTCCAGTAACCCGCGTGCCTTCCAGAACCATTCCGTCGCGTACCACCCGGTCTTACCGCCGATCCGCCTGATCGGCTGAAACGCACACGCGGGCGGCCGGCGAACGTGAGCGGACCGCGACGAAACGAACCGCCGGCCGAAGGTGCGGCCCGTCCACCGCAATGGCTGTCCCGGGGCGAACGCATCCGACCAGCGCGTCTCCGCAAACTCGCGGTCCTCGTTGATCAAGGCGCGCGCGATCGCGTCGCTCAGGGGCCGGGGGGTCACGGGGAACGTTTCCAGCGCCTTTGCGCTATTCACCACGGTCTCGTTGCGCAGGCTGTCTACCATCGCCCCCGCCACGCGACCGTAGACCGGCGTGAGCAGGCCGAGGAACAAGCGCGACGCGCTCGGCGACAGGAAGGGAACCGGGACCAGGCGCCTGCGCAGTCCGCGCTGGCGCGCGTACTCGCGCATGATGTCGCCGTAAGAAACCCGATTGCGGCCGCCGATCTCGAAAATGGCGCCCTCCTCGTGCTCGAGCGCCGCCAGCAGATAGCTGACCAGATCCTCGACTGCGATCGGCTGCGCTGCCGTGTTGACCCACCGCGGCGTGATCATCACTGGCAGGGTCTCCACCAACGCTCGGACCGTCTCGTAGGAGGCGCTGCCCGACCCGATCACGATCGACGCGCGGAACTCGATGGTCGGAACGCCCGAGGCGCGCAAGAGGTCGCCCACCTCGTGGCGGCTCGCCAGGTGAGAGGAGAGATCGCTGCCCGTCCCAAGCCCGCCGAGGTAGATGATCCGCCTCACACCCGCGGTGCTGGCTGCGGCAGCGAAGTTCCTCGCTGCGGAGCGGTCAAGCGCCTCGAAGTCGCCGTGCCCACCCATCGAGTGGATCATGTAGTAGGCGGTGTCCACGCCGCGCAGCGCCCGAGCCAGCGACCCTGAATCAAGCACGTCGCCTTGGACGAGCTCAGTGTCGGTGCCGGCTCGGCCGGCGAGCGCCTCCGGCCGCCGCGTGAGGCAACGCACTCGCAAGCGCCGGTCGGCCTCCAGATGGTGCAAAAGACGGCCGCCGACATAGCCGGTGGCTCCTGTCAAAAGGACGGTTCTCTGCCCCGGTCTCGCGGTGCGTGGAGTATCCGCAGACGTCGAATTCGTCACGACGGGGCATAATACTACACACAATCGTAGATTCGGGAAGGTCGTGCGACTTTGAGCGTCTAGGTCGGTGAATGCAACTTCACGCCAGCCAGTGCGACGCGTCCAGGACACGCGCGCGGCGGCCAGAAATAAAGGAGAACACTCATGAAAAGCAAGCGATTTCCAGTGGTCATCGTGATGGTGGCGATTCTCGCGATCGTCGCGGTGATCGCGGCAAGCAGTGGCGGCGCCCAGAGGAAGGCACCAAGAGCTGTATCCGCCGGATCGGCGATCTCCATCGCGCAAACCCCGGTCGGTAAGGCGCTGGTCGACGCCAACGGCCGAGCTCTGTATCTGTTTTTGGCCGACAAGCCCAACGAAAGCCGGCTGTCAGCCGCTGGGCGAGCGATTTGGCCTCCGTTCACCTCGACGACAGCTCCCGCGCTAAAGGGAGGTGCGTCAGCGGCGCAGGTCGCCGTCATCCCCGCCAGCAAGCAGGTCAGCTATGACGGCCACCCGCTCTACTACTACGTTGGCGACCAGCACCCGGGTCAGGTTGCCGGGCAGGGGTTGAACCAGTTCGGCGCGCGCTGGTACGTGTTGTCAGCATCTGGTGCGGCGATCACGTCCGTCGCTCCCGGCGAATCGGCCTCTGGGACGAGCTCGTCCGGTGGCGAAGGCGGAAGCTACGGCTATTGAGCCAAGTCCTCGCGATCAGACTCCTGTGCGCGGTGGTTGGGCAGGCGTCCCACCACCGCGCGCCGACGCATCGCGCCGCCAGTCGAGTGGCGAGCCGGTCGGATCTGTGAAGCCGCCAGGCGCGCGGGCCGATGCCGGCCAGCCTACTTGCTACTATCTCACGTAGTACACACCTCTAAGCATTGAGGAGGCGGTGTTGAAGGCTTGGCTGCTTTGGGCCGCTGCGGCGGTCGCGCTGGCTATGGCCGAGGCCCTGACGGTCGGCCTCTTTCTCGCCGCGTTTGCCGTTGGCGCGCTGCTGGCTTGCCTGCTGGTGGCAGTCGGGGTGAGCCTGTCGGTCTCACTCGCGGCGCTGGCGATTGCCGGCACGGCGCTTCTGCTGACGCACCGCTGGGGGTTCTAGCTCGCTGGAGGCTCGCGGTCGGGATCGGCGCCGGAGCGGCGGCGCCCATCGATTACCGCCGGGCCCTAGCTCCAGCAGCTCGACAGCGCCCATCCGTTCACGGTAAAGGCAGGAGCAGCCGTCATCAACTACACGCCATAGGAGTCTCTGATACTATGGCCAATAGTACCTGCACTACGCGACGGGATTTACGGAGCCGAGCAATGTTCATCGTCAAGACTGCCCCTTCTGCGAACGAGGAGACGCTGGTGCGGACCGCGCTGCTGCCGGACCAGTCCGCCGGGACGGCGGTTCGCCGCGTCCGTAGGGTCGGGCGAGCTCCACGCAGCGAACGCCTGGCGCTGATCGAGCACGGAAGCGTCTCGTCCTTGCCTGCGGCCGCCGGGTGCAGCCCGTCAGAAGACGGCATCCGCCGCGAACGGGAGGCAGCGTGATGCAGCCAGGTTCCGGTCCGAGCAAGCCGCCAGTGCCGCCCGCGCTGCACGAGCTCGAGGCCGAGGTGATGAAAGTAGTGTGGGAGCGAGGAGAGTCGTCGGTCCGCGAGGTGATGGAGGCGCTCAACGCGGGCGCTGGCAAGGAGCGCGCTTACACCACGTACATGACGATCATGGCCCGCCTGGACGCAAAGGGGATGCTGCAACGCCGGCGGGAGGGCAAGACAGATCTCTACACGTCCGCGTACGTGCGCGATCAGTACGCCGACATGCGCGCCCGCGCGGAGCTGGAATCGGTCGTCGACCAGTACGGCGATGTGGCGCTTACACACATCGCCCGCCAGATGGCGGCGCTTGACCCGCAGCGTCGTCGCGCGCTGCAGCGGATGGCCCGCGCAAAGTGAGATCGTGAGGCGCGCACATCATCCCGGGGTGTTGCCGCTCGCGCTGCTGCTCGCCGGGGCCGGTACCTTGGCCTCGACCGCCCCGGTGGGAGCGGCGATTGCGGCGGTGCATCGAGCGTGCGCGGCGGCGGGCCGCGTCGACCTAGCCGGAATCCGGTTGTCGTATCCGAGCCTAAACGCCGCGGCGTGGATCCTGTTGGGCCTGGCGCTGATCGGCATCTCTGCGATCGCCGTCGCGGTGCGAGCGGGGCTGCGCCAACGCGCCGCCTATCGGCAATTCGTCGCCGAGCTCGCGGTCGTCGGGCGCCTGAACGAGTCTGATGTGCTCGTGATCGACGACCCGCGCCCGCAGGCTTTCTGCGCCGGGTTTCTGCGGCCGCGGGTGTACATCTCGCAGGCCGCTTTGAACCTCCTCGGTGCTGACGAGCTGCAGGCGGTGCTTGCACATGAGCACCATCACCGCCGAGTGCGCGATCCGCTGCGCCTCGCCTGCGGTCGAATACTCAGCCAGGCGCTGTTCTTCCTGCCCGCACTGCGCGCGCTGTTCGGCCGCTATTCGGATGTTGCGGAGCTAAATGCGGACGGTGCCGCCGTACACGCGCGCGCGGGCGGACGCGCCGCGCTTGCCTCGGCGCTGCTTGCGTTCGACGCTTCAGGGGCCGGCATCTCGCCAGAGCGCGTCGATTCGTTGCTCGGTCAATCGACCGGCTGGCGTCGCCCGTGGTGGTTGATGAGCGCATCGTTGGTCGCGCTCTCGAGCTTGTTCTCTGTGACGTGGGGCGCCAGTCAGGCGGCGTCGGCGCGGGCCACGCTCAACTTGCCGTTTCTTTCCTCGCAGCCCTGCCTCGCGATGCTGACTGTCGTGCCGCTGCTCGGCTGCGGAATAGTCTTGGCGATCCTCGCGCGCCGCGCGCAGGTCGCCGCATCGCCCTCTGCAGCTAGTGACCTGAGCCGTTGATCCGCCCGCAGCTGGGGGCGAGGCTGTCGAGGATCTCATCCGCGGTCTTGCTCCCGACGTAGCGCACGGAGTCCTCGTCGCGTCCGGTAATCCAGCTTTGCAGCGGTGATCCAGGTTTGCAGCGGTGTTACGAGGTCACGCACCGAACGGCGGGTGTCACTGGCAGTTGGCAGTGTGACCCTGGCGCGCCGGCAGTGACCTCAGCCGAGCCCTGACCGCAGCGCGGGTCAGGCAGCTCTAGGAAGGGAGCGAGGCGACGAGCCAAAGAACTGGGCCTCGACCACGCCAAGCGCCGAGCACGGGGGCGAGTCGTAGAGCCACTGGCACATGACGCGGTGCCAGTTCGCCGTGGCTTCGAGCTGACCCAGCGCCGCGAGCGTCATCGCCTGCATGCGGTTCGCGAACAGCGAGTCGGCGGGCACGGTCTCGTTGCGCGTCAGCTCCCAGTACTCAGACCGAGGATCGGCGGCGTCGACCATCACCCGCGAAACGTAAGCGGGCGTCAGCGTGATGCGCTCGTCGCTCGCGTACCAAGAGCTCAGCGCGCGCACCTGCGCCAGCACGCGCGCTGGCTCGAAACGGGCGTCACAGGGGTCAAAGAAACCAAGCGAGGCGAGAGCCGCGTGGACCCTGACGCCATCCCGCTCGAGCGCGGCACGCAGCACCTCGCGCTCCGTTTCGACCGTCGCCCTGGGGATCAGCTTTGTATTGCCGAAGTCGAAAAATGCCATGCGTCCGTCGCGCTGCAGCAGAAAGTTGCCGGGGTGGGGATCGCCGGAGAAGTGTCCAAACCGGTACAGCGAGCCGAAGAAAAAGCGAAAGATGATCTCGCCCGCCCGGTCGCGGGTGCGCTTGGAGCGCGCCTTGAGCTGCTCCAGCCCGACCCCGTCCACCCATTCGCTGACGAGCACGCGCTCGCCGCACAGCTCGCTGATCACGTCGGGAATGAAGATGAACGGGTGCCCGCGCCAGCGCCGCGCGAACATCCGCTGCGCCTGAGCCTCGTACTCGTAGTCGAGCTCCTCGGAGATCCGCTCCCGCACCTCAACCGCGGCGGACGCGGGATCGAGCCCGGGCACGAAATGCCTTGCGGCGCGGATCAGCAGCCCAAGGTTTTGCAGGTCGGCGCGCACCGCCGATGCGATGCCCGGGTACTGCACCTTGACGGCGACCTCGCGACCGTCGTGCAGACGGGCCCGATAGACCTGGCCGATCGAAGCCGCCGCCGCAGCGTTGGGGTCCAACTCCGCGAACAGATTCGCGATGCGGCCATCGAGCTCGTGTTCGATCACCTTGCGCATGTCCTTGAAGGGAACCTGGGGAGCCGAGCGCTGCAGCTCGGCGAGCTTGGCTTGAACCGCGCCGGCCTCGTCGTCGGGAAGCCTGTCGAAGTCCATCAGCGAGCCCATCTGTCCCACCTTCATCGCCCCTCCCTTCATCTGCCCGAGCACCTCGACTACGCGCCTAGCCGCCTCCAGCCGGCGGCGCTCATCTGCGGCCTCGCGCTCCTCATCCGAGCGGGAGCGGTTCGCGGCACGGCTCGCGTACGTGCGGGCGGCCTCGCCGCCGAGCAAGCGCCCGAGCTGCGCGGCTCGGCGGATCCGGCCCACCGGGATCGAGGATCTGGACATCGCCGACAGTCTACTACGTGCAATCGTAGATAGCAAAGCCCTACGCTCCAGGGGTGCCGATTACAACACTGACTGATAGCCGACCCGCCGATGGCGCGCATGCTGCCGGCACGTCGTTGAGACACCCCTTGGGACGCGCTTCTGCTCGCGCCTCCCGAGCCGGCGTGCTGCTTGCGCTCCTCGGCGTGGCTTCGTTCATACCCGTCGTGGTCAGGCTGCTCGAGAGCTGGCGGTTTTCATCCCACGCGGTCTCGCACCACGTAGCGATCCTCGGGCAACGGCTGAGCTATCCGGCGGCGAACGCCGGAGCTGTGATCGTCCTCATGCTCGCCGTGCTGGGGGGCATCGTCACGGCAATCGCGCTGTTTGGCGCGGCGCGGGAGCTGAGCGCCGCTCGGCGACTCGCAGGCGGGCTCGCCCAGCTACGGCCGCACCCGCACCAGGACGTGCTCGTGATCGACGATGACCACCCGGATGCATTTTGTGCCGGCCTCTTTCGCCCGCGCGTGTACATCACGACGGGCGCGCTGGCGAATCTCGACGAGCAGGGCTTGAAAGCCGTGCTCGTGCATGAGCGCCACCACGCCCGCCGCCGGGACCCGCTACGGCTCGCCGCGGGTCGCGTAATCGCGCGGTCGCTGTTTTTCCTCCCGGGCGTGCGCGAGCTGCGCCAAGGTCAGCAGATGCTCACCGAGGTCAGCGCAGACGAGAGCGCGCTGGCCGCGGCGTCCGGCGATCGGTCGGTGCTGGCGCGCGCGATGCTCAGCTTCGGCGACGCCCCCGGCTCTTCGTCGGGCATCGATCCGGCCCGGGTCGAGTACCTGCTCGGCAAGCCTCCGAGCTGGCGGTTCCCCTGGCTGATGTGTGCTGCGGCCGTCGCGCTGCTCGCGCTCGTTGCAACTGTCGCGGTTCTCGTGACGCGGGAGGCGGTGGGCTCGGCCACGCTCGCGACTCCATTTCTCTCGGCCCAGCCGTGCGTCGTGATGCTGGCTCTGATCCCCTGTGCGGTGGGTCTGGTCGCCGCACGGCTCGGTCGCAGTTCGCGCGAACGCTAAGAACAACGCGAGCGGATAGCGGGGTGCGTTG
>DASZFR010000171.1:0-7871 GCA_035939635.1 Solirubrobacteraceae bacterium | reverse complement strand
GAGATCTTCGGCGACTGGGAGGCTCCGCGGCCTTACCTCCGCATCGTCCCTGAGCCAAACGGGTCGGGGTCGTGACGATGATCCTCAAGCAGTACTACCTGGGCTGCCTGGCCCACGCCTCCTACCTCGTCGCCGACGAGGTAGGAGGCAGTGCGGCCGTAATCGATCCGCAGCGGGACATCGAGCAATACCTGGCCGACGCCGAGGAGCTGCAGTGCACGATCGGCCACGTGTTCCTGACCCACATGCATGCCGATTTCATCGCCGGTCATCTCGAGCTGCGTAATCGTGTCGGGGCCACGATCCACCTCGGTGCGAAGGCAGGCGCCGAGTACGCGTTCACGCCGATGGCCGACGGGGACGAAGTGCATCTGGGGCGGGTGCGGCTCTCGGTGCTCGAGACCCCGGGTCATTCGCCCGAGTCGATCTCGATTCTCGTGTTCGATCCCGACCACGGCGAGGCCGATCCGTACGCGGTGCTGACCGGCGACACGCTGTTCATCGGCGACGTTGGGCGCCCTGACTTGCGCGCGTCGCTCGGCTGGAGCGCCGATCAGCTAGGGAGCATGCTGTACGACTCTTTGCGGGACAAGCTGCTGCCGCTGCCTGACGACACGCTCGTCTATCCCGCTCACGGCGCTGGGTCGCTGTGCGGCAAGAATCTCTCGACGGACACCGTCTCGACGATTGGTGAGCAGCGCAAGCACAACTACGCGCTGCAGCCGATGAGCCGCGAGCGGTTCATCGAGATCGTCACCGCAGATCAACCCGACACGCCGGCCTACTTCACCTACGACGCGGTGTTGAACTCGCGTGAGCGCCCAACGCTCGACGACACGCTCGCTCGCGAGCTGCAGCCGCTGACGCTCGAGCAGTTGCTGGAGCACGTGCAAGCCGGCGCGCAGCTACTCGACACTCGCGACCAGGCCGACTTCGAGGGCGCTCACATCCGCGGGGCGTTGAACATCGGCCTCGGGGGCTCGTTCGCGACCTGGTGCGGGACGCTTCTGGATCATCAGCGACCGCTCGTTCTGGTCGCCGACCCGGGCCGCGAAGCCGAGGCGGCAACGCGACTGGGGAGGATCGGGTTCGACACGGTCGTTGGCTACCTCGCCGGGGGGATGCAGCAGCTCGACGACACTCCAGAGCTGATCGAGCGAACGGAACGGATTACCGCCAGCTCGGCTGCGGCGCAGCTCGCGGAGGCATCCCACCCGCTGTTGATCGACGTGCGTACTTCCGGCGAGTGGGACAAGGCCCACGTCGACGGGGCGCTGAACCTCCCGCTGGCGCAGCTTTCGCAGCGCATGTCGGAGCTTCCTGTAGATCGGCCGCTGATCGTCTACTGCGCGAGCGGTTACCGGTCGGCGATCGCGACAAGCCTGCTGCTGCGCGAGGGACTCAGCGACGTCGCGAATCTGGTCGGCGGCCTCGGAGCGTGGGACTCAGCGCGGCTGCCAGCCGTCGCCGCCGAGCGCTGACCGCGGAGGAGGGCAGGGTGTGGAGTACGCGCCCGCCGCAGACGCCGTGGGGGAGACGACTCGTCAGGGCCGTGCGAACGCCCACACGAATGGTCGGGCGTCAGTCGGCAGCTTTGAGTATCGCGCGAGCGGACCGTCGCACGTCGTCTTCGGTCGTGGACCAGTTGGAGAACGACACTCGTAGGGCATCGCGCCCGCGCCACGTCGTTCCGCCCAGCCAACACGTTCCGTCGACCTGCACGCGGGCGACGTGCTGGGGGCTGCCGGCGACGAGCACCTGATTGAGCACGACTTCATTGAGGACTTCGAGTCCGCCCTCTCGAACGAGCGAGGCCATCAGCGTCGCGTGCGCGCAGCAGCGCTCCACCAACTCCGCGACGCCGCGTCGGCCGAGGTATCGCAGCGCCGCGTATACGGGAACGCCACGCCCACGCCGAGAAGCCTCGGGGACGAACTCGGCCGGCTCGCGTTGATCGCTGCGCGCCAGATACGCCGCACTGACGCCCATCGTGCGGCGCAGCGCCTCCGAGTCGCCGACGATCGCCATCGCGCAGTCATACGGAACGTTGAGCCACTTGTGCGCATCGACGGCCCACGAGTTGGCGCGCTCCCTGCCGTCCACCAGGCCCGCGAACCGCGGCGACGCTGCGGCCCACAGGCCGAACGCGCCGTCGACGTGCAACCACGCCGCGTGCTCGGCTGCCAGGTCTGCGATCGCTGCAAGCGGATCGCACGCTCCGGTGCTCACGTTGCCGGCCTGGGCGCAAACGAGCACCGCGCCGTTTGCTGCAGCCAACGCCTGCTCCAGCGCGGCTGGGTTCATCGCCCCGTTGCTGTCGACGTCGACTCGCGTCACCCGATCGTGACCGAGCCCGAGGTAGCGAAGCGCCCGCAGCACGGTCACGTGCACCTCGCCACCGACCAGCACCTCGATCGCCGGCGCGCCGAACAACCCATCCGCATCCGCATCCCAGCCCGCGCGCCGCAACAGCTCACCGCGGGCCGCCATCAGACAGGTGAAGTTGGCCATCTGCGCCCCGGTGACGAACCCAACGCCGGCGCCTTCGGGGAGGCCGAGCAGCTCGAGGAGCCACCCCGCTGCGACCTCCTCGGCGACCGCGACCGCCGGCGACGCGATGTGCATGCCCGACATCTGGTCCCACGCCGAAACCAGCCAGTCGGCGGCGAGTGCGACCGGGAGGGAGCCGCCGACCACGAATCCGAAGTAGCGCGGCCCGGCCGATGCGACCAGTCCTGGATCGGCGTCGGCTGCCAGCTGCTCGATGACGTCCACCGGAGCCTCACCGGTGTCGGTCAGCGCCCGGCGCAGCCGAGCCGGATCGGAGCCACCCACGTGGCGCTCGTCCAGGCCGTGGAGATAGGCCAGCGCCAATCTGTGCGCGTGGGCCAGGACGTCTTCGTCCATCGTCGCGAGAGCGTACTCGCAGGCACGTAGAGCCACGCGCCGGCTCCGCGGCTGAACCTGAGCTCCGAGCCAACCGTCTCGCCGAGTCGCGCCGAAGCCGCAGCGCGATGGTCTTGCGGCCGATCGCACCGCCGCGGCCGGCGGGCTGGTACAACGGACTCGATAGCTCAGCGAAAGGCAAGCGACTGCGATGGGAGACCAAACTCTTCTCTGCGGTGCACGAGGGCTCCTGCTCCGGCGTGATCGCCGTAGCGCGCCGTCGCCGGCGCCGGCACGGCGGGTGCGGTCACGAGTAGGGCGCGGCGCCGCGCGATGAACCGCGACGGCGTCGCCGGTTTCGCCGCGAGCGTGGGTGCGAACGTGGCGCACGCGGTCACCGTGCAGGGCGCCGTGCTCGAGGAGCTGCTCATCGCATTGCTCGCCGGCGGCCACGTGCTCATCGAGGATTACCCGGGTGTGGGCAAGACCGCGCTCGCACGCGCGCTCGCGGCCTCGATCGGGTGCGAGTGCTCGCGCATCCAGTGCACCGCCGACCTCCTTCCCTCGGACATCACGGGCGCGAACGTTTACAACCAGGCCAGCGGACGCTTCGAGTTCAGGCCGGGGCCGGTGTTCGCAAACCTCGTGTTCGTCGACGAGATAAACCGCGCGCCCGCGAAGACCCAGTCGGGGCTGCTCGAGTGCATGCAGGAGCGCCGCGTGACGGTCGACGGCTCCACACACGAGCTCGCGCAGCCGTTTCTGGTGATCGCCACGCAGAACCCGATCGACTACGAGGGCACCTACCCCCTGCCCGAGGCGCAGCTGGACCGTTTCATGTTGCGGCTCACGCTCGGCTACCCGGAGCCGGACGCGGAGGCCGGCATGCTCGCGGAGCACGCAGCGCGCGATCGCGTGCTCGATCTCAGCGCGGTGGGCGAGGTGGAGGACGTGCTTGACGCGCAGCGAGCGGTCGCCTCCGTGCATGCCAGCGAGGCCGTGTGCCGCTACGTCGTCGCAATCCTGGCTCGCACCCGCGCCGACGCTCGCGCTGAGATCGGTGCGAGCCCCCGCGCCGGGCTGATGCTGCTGCGCGCCTCAATGGCGCGAGCCGCGCTGCGCGGGCGCGACCACGTGCTCCCCGACGACGTGCAGGAGCTCGCGGCCTCCGTGCTCGCGCACCGCCTGTTGCTCGCACCCGGCGCCGGCGAGAACGAGCGCGCGGCGGTGGTCGCCGACGCGCTCAGCCGCGTCCCTGCGTTATGAGCCGTACCGTCGCCACGGCGGCGCTCGGTCTGGCCTTCTGCCTGCTCGCCGAGCTGTTCGGCGTGTATGCGTTTCTCGTCGCGGGCCTCGCGCTCGTGCTACTCGCGCTCGGGAGCGAGATCGCCGTGCGGCTGATGTGCTGGCCCGTGCGGCTCGTACGTGAGCCGCTGCGGGCCAGCGCTGAAGAGGGGGGGCGCGTGCGCGTGTGCACGCGCCTGACTGGACCCCGGGCCCTACGTAGCAGTGGCGAGTTCGCGGTGCTCGCCGACGCCGAGCCGCGCCCGCGGCGGTGGCTGGATGGCGAGGCGCAGGAGGTGAACGCGCTCGCGCGGCGCCGCGGGCTGCACGACATAGCGCCGTCGGTGCTGCGCTTCTCGGACCCGTTCGGCCTGTGCGAGCGCAGCGTGCTCTCGGAGCCCACACGGGTGCTCGTGCTGCCACGCGTGGAGCGCCTGCGGCGCGCCGATCTCGCGCGGCTGGGCGCCACCACGAGCGCGCGGCGCGTACTCACGTCGGCGGCCGGCGAGCTGGACGACCTGCGCCGAGCCGACTCCTATGCGAGCGTCGGCCGTATCCACTGGCTCACCACCGCGCGCACCGGCACGCTCATGGAGCGACGGCTACGTCCGGAGGCCGACGCGCCTCCCCTGGTTGTGCTCGACGGCCGTGACTGCGCGGGCGCCGACGCATTCGACGCGGCGGTGCGCGCGACGGCCTCGATCTCGTTCGCGCTCGCGCGTGCCGGCGGCTGCACGCTGCTGCTGCCGCCCGAGCGCCGCCCGCACCGACTCGACCGCGCACTTGCGACGTGGCCGCGAATCCACGCGCGTCTGGCGCTCATCGAGCCCTCCGACGCGATCGCCAGGGACGCGATCCGCGGCGCCTCCGTCGTTGTGTGGGTCAGCGCCAGCGCCGACCCGCACGCGCTCGCCCATCCGGGCAGCGGCGCGTGCTTCATCGTGTCGCCGTTTCCCCGCGAACACGCGGAGGTGCTGTTCACGGTCGCGGGGTGCGCTGTGCAGCACGGCGACCAACCCGCCCTGGCGGCCGCGAGATGAGCGCTGTGGCGGGGGCCCGAGCCGCGTCCGTGGCCGTGGGTCGCAGGCGCGACGAGCGCCTAGCACCGCTGGGGCTACGGCTGCTTACGTTCTTCGCTGCCACCACATTGTCGGCGCTGGCCTACGCGCGGCTGCTGCACCGCCCGCCCGCGGGGGCCGTGGTCGCCGTCGTCGCTGTCGCCACCGCGTGCGGCGGTGTGCTCTCGCTGGCTCTGGCGCCGCTCGGCGGCGAGCGGTCTGCCGGGACGTCTCGCCTGCGTATGCGCGCGGCACGCTTGGCCGTGGCTGCGGTGGTGGCGTTGGTCGCGCTCGAGCTCGGCCTGCTCGCCATCGGCGTGCCGGCACACCTCGTCGCACCGTGGCGCTGGGGCAAACTCGCCAGCGCGGTGGACGGCGGGCTTACGCAGCTCGGAAGCTGGGCCTGGCCGTACCTGGGCGGGGCGCGCTGGGCGCGCATCGCGGTACTGATGCTGCTGGTCCCCGCGACGATCCTGATGGCGCTGCTGTTCTTCTGGCCCGCGCGCGCCGGTACCACCGCGCGGCGGATCTGCGCGCTGGCAATCGGCGTCGCGGTGGCGCTGTGCGGCATGGCCAACCCTCCGGGCGGCGCCTGGCGCGCGCAGGGTCTGCTCGTGCTGCTGCTCGTGTTCGCGTGGCTGTGGCTGCCCACTCTGCGCGGCTTCGACGCCGTGCGCGCACTCGGCTGGACCGTCGCCTACGCGGTGGCCGCGCTGGTCGCAGCGCCGCTTCTGAGCGGATCGCATGCCTGGATCCCGTACGCCTCCGCCGAAGCGACTCGGGGGGCACCGCGGGTGAGCGGATCGCACGCGTGGTCGCCGTTGGCGTTCGGCGAGGTGACGCAGCCGATCGAATTCCAGTCCGACCAGACCTACGCGCCAGTCAAAGGATCGCCCTCGCAGGAGTCGATGCTGACGATCCGCGCGAGCCAGCCGCCCGGGCTACTGCGCATGACCTCGCTCGACCGCTTCGACGGACTGCGCTTCATCCGTTCGGACGCCCCCCCGCGAACCGGCGCGACCGACGTCCGCCTGGGGGCGGAAGCGAGCTGGTATGAGAGTGCCACGATCACCGTCGAAGGGCTGCGCTCCAATCTGCTCGTCGGCGCGTCGGGCATCACCACCCGCGTCACCTCTGGCGCCGGGCAACACCCCGTCGGCCTGCAGCGCGCTGCCGACGGCACGCTCTCGCTGGACAGCGCTCCGGCACCCGGCGCGACCTACACCGTTGCCTCCTACGCGCCTAAGCCCACCACGGTCGAGATGCGCGCTGCGCCACGAACGTTCCCGCGCTCCTACGTTCCCTACACCGAATTCGAACTACCGCGGCGATCGGCGAGCGCGCTGCAGGCGCCCCGGGTCGCGCGCGAGGCGAGCTCGGCGCCCCAGAGGACCCAGGTCGTTCGCGGCGCGGCGCTCGGCACGCGCGAAGCCCCGTCATCGCGCGCCGCCGCGCGACGCATCCTCGCCTCGCCTTACGCGCCGATGTACTCGCTTGCCCGGCGCCTCGGCGCCGGCGCGGCTTCGAGCTACGAAGTGGCTGCGCGAATGCAGCTGTACCTGCTCGACGGGTACACCTACGACGAACGCCCGCCGCTCGCGCGCTATCCGCTCGAGTCGTTTTTGTTCGAGAGCCGTCGTGGCTACTGTCAGCAGTTCTCTGCTGCGATGACGCTGATGCTGCGCATGGACGGGATCCCTGCGCGCGTCGGGGTTGGCTTCATGCCCATAGCCCTCGGCCTGGCGTCGCCCACCGCGTCGCACGGTCCGATCAGCGCGACGTGGACCGCGCGCGCGCTAGACGCGCACGCGTGGGTCGAAGTCTTCTTCAGCGGGATTGGCTGGGTCTCGTTCGATCCGACGCCGGCGACGAACGTCTCGGGCAGCGAAGCGAGCAGCCCCGTCTCCAAGGCGCGGCTGTTGTCGGGCCAAGGCGCAGCTTCGTGGCGGTGGCTTTCGGAAACTATCTCGCCAGGCGCGCACGCTTCGCGGGCGCGTGGCCGTCTCGTCGGACCGCACGCCGGCGCCGGCTTGCTAGGGCTCTCTGCCTGGCTGTGGGCACTGCCCGCGCTGGCCCTCGCGTTCGCGCTCGGGGCGTGGTGGCGCGCGCGCGCGGCGCGCGCGCGGGCGCGCGCCTCAGACGTGCAGGGCGTCGAGAGGTCGGTTTGCGAGCTCGAGCGCGCACTGCACGGATTGGCGTGGCCGATTCTGCCCGGCATGACGCTCACGCAGGTCGCACAGCGCCTCGAGCGCGCGGGCCAGCCGCAGGCCGCCTCTTACGTGAGGCGCCTGCGCGACCTGCGCTTCGGTCGCATGGGGGTGCTCAACGCAGCGCAGCTGTCGGCCGCGCGCGCGGAGCGCCTCGCGCTACGCCGCGCGCTCGCCCGGGGGACGGGCCCGCGCGGCAGGCTGCGCGCCCTGCGCCTGCTACCCCCGCGGGCGCCCACCCTGTAGGCGCGAGCGCGGGCCCGAAGCCCCGCAGCTCGAGCGGTCGCGCGCAGACCGATCGAGTGCTCGCCATCGCCGCCGCCTGGCGGGGCAACCAGATCCGCGGCGCCAGCCGATGAGCGGCGCCTACTGAGGCGGGCTGCTGCTCAGCGTGACCGTGGCGGTCTGCTGGGCGCCGGTGGTTGCCTGCCAGGCG
>DASZFR010000170.1:0-7731 GCA_035939635.1 Solirubrobacteraceae bacterium | reverse complement strand
CCACCCGGGGAAAGCTAGTCGGCGCGCAGCGCGGTGGCGAACCGCTCCACGATTGCCGCCGTGGGTTCAACGGCTGTGACGGCCCCCACGCTTTGGCCGGCGTACATGGCCATCGCCTCGATGTCGCCATCGATGCCCGCGAGCGGCGGGTTGGATGCGTAGCGCGGCATCCCGGCGGCAACCTCCTCGCCCTCGCCCGGGCGTGCGCCGTGCGGCGGGTTGCCGGCCGCCGCCCAGCGCTCGTAGGTGCTGTTGCGGAGCACGCGATGCGGGCAGTCCGCCCAACCCACGTCGAAGAGGCCGGTCAGAACGGCGTCGCGAGATTCGGCTTCTAGCAGGCACGTCTTGTAGAGCGGATGGGCGTCCGACTCGTCGCTCGCGACGAATCTGGTGCCCATCACGACGGCCTCCGCGCCGGCGGCGAGCGCGGCACGAGCCGATGCAGGGTCGCCGATGCCGCCCGCGGCAAGGACCGGCAGCGACACGGCGCGTCGTACCTCCGCCAACAGCGGCAGCAGGCCCACGACGCTCTGCACATGGCCGCCCGCCTCGACACCCTGGACGATCAGCGCGTCAGCGCCCGCAGCCGCCGCTGCTCGAGCGGCATCCACGGAGCCGACCTGCACAAGCACGCGCGCGCCCAAGGCACGCGCGCGGGCAATCAACTGCGGGTGGAGTCCGAATGAGAACGAGATGATCGGTGCGCGCTCTTCGACCACCACCTCGAGCCGCTCATCCTGCTCGAATTCGAGCACGAGGTTCACGCAGAACGCCCGCTCCGTTGCCCGCGTGATCGATCGGATCAGCTCGCGCAGAACATCCGGCTCAGTCCAAGACGCGGCGAGTGTGCCGAGACCTCCCACCTGCGACACCGCGCTTACGAGCTGTGGGGTGGCGCACCCGCCCAACGGGGCCTGCATGACGGGAACCGTCAACTCAAGCACGCCCACGACACGACCCTACCCCCTTCTTGCTTGAGCCTGCTGCTGAGGCAGTCTGCCTCGTATGCGGACCGTCTTGGTTCACGCCTCTCAGCGGGCCGTGCCACAGCCTACTCCTGGGTGCCGGGAGCACGCGCGTCGCGGAGCGCGGGTTGGGCACCCTCCGCGGCATGCCGCATGCCGATTGCGGCGGCAGACCTTCAAGGTACGCTGCGGCGCAGCCGATGCATCGCGTGCGCAATGACAGTCGGTGGCTACATCGTGGCGTACGTCTTGCTCCTCGGGTGCGCGGCGATCTGCGTCATGAAGGGCAAGCGCGGCTTGCTGGCAGTCGGCCTGGTGCTGCCGTTCGTGTGGGTGCTCGGAGTTGTCGCGGACGCCACGCCGGAATCGCTGTGGGCGTGGACTTTCGGCAGCGACGCGACCGAGCCAGCGGGTTAGCGCGACTACCGGTACCGGCCGCGGAACCGCGCGCCGCGCCAGGCTGAACGGCGCTTGATGTCACTGACGGACGCGGTCTTCACCTTGTGGGGGGTGTTTGCTCTCTACTGGCTCCTCGCCGCACTCACCGCAAAGCACGGAACTCGCCGGCAACTTGGCCGCACCCGCGCCGTGGTCCTGATCGCGGGGCTGGCGCTGGCGCGTGTCTTTCGCAATGGAGGCCTCCCCGTTCACAACTCCGCCGTGCGCGGCGTCGGTGTGGCCCTGCTCGTGTGTGGCCTGGGGCTCGCGGTGTGGGCCAGGGTCTATCTGGGGCGCAACTGGGGCATGCCGATGACCCAAAAGGACGAACCGGAGCTCGTCACCGCCGGCCCTTACAAGCGTGTACGCCATCCGATCTACTCGGGACTGCTGGCGGCGGCGCTCGGCACCGTCCTGGCCACGAACCTCTACGGACTGATCGCCCTTGCGGCGCTGGCGGCCTACTCCATCTACAGCGCCAAAGTCGAGGAGCGGCAGCTGTGCGCGACGTTTCCCGCTGCCTATCCCCCCTACAAGGCACAGACCAAGATGCTGATCCCGTTCGTGCTCTAGCCCGCTACGGCTTGGCCGTGTCCTGCACCGCCGCGGCGCTGGGCTTGGCGCCCACGCTCGGCGTCGGCAGCGCCGCGATCCGCTCGATCAGCTGGTCCCACTGCGCTGGGCTCAGGCGCACGCCCGCAGGGAGCGGCGCCGCCGCTTCGGCGCGAGCGCGCGCGATTCGCGCCGCGCCCGTGCTGCTCGCCATGGACGCTCCCGTGGCAGGCGCCAGTGGCTTGAATTCGATGCGGATACGGCTCGCGTCCGCGGTAGAGGCATGCGTGCTGGGCGCGCCGGGGTAGCGCATCAGGCTCCAGATCGCGTGCGGCGCGGTTGCAGCGGGCATCGCAAGCAGCGTGCGCACCGTGAGGTCGGCTAGCGTCCCGCTGCCCTGATGGGCGTTGACGGTCACCCCGTCGACCGCCGAGATGTCTGCGACGAAAGCGCCTCGCTGCGAGCGTGCCGAGTCGACGCCGGATTCGTCGAGCAGGGTAATCGTCGGCTGCAAGCCGCAGCGCGACAGAAACGCCAGCGCCGCGAGCACGCGCCGGTCCACGTCGCCCGCGGCGACCAACTCGCGCGAGCGAGGGTCGAGCGTGACGCCGGGGTCAGACAGCAGCGCCTGCTGGAGTTCCGCGCGCGACATCGTGAGCACCGCGCTCGCGGTCGCACCGAGCAGCGCTTCGGCGGTCTTCGCGCCCTGAGGATGAAGCGCGTTGTGCAACTGCGCCCATCCCTCCAGCACCGCACGCGGATCAATCGTGCTGCGGTCCCCCGCGGGCCGGATCGCAAAGCTGATGCGCCCTTCGCTTGCGCCCGGTAGCACGTTCACGCGCCCGAGCACGGTGCCGGTCTGCACCTCCGCGCCCGAGCGCAGCTGGTAGACAGGTCCGGCCGGGGGTGCCGGCGCGTTGCGTTCTGCCGCAACGATCGCGTCGGGGTTTCCCGGGTGCGCGTATAGACGAACCTTCCCCCGCGCCGCTGCGAGCGTCGCGCGCCGGCTCGCGCGGTGACGGCGGCTGCCGGACGCGGCCGTCAAGGTGATCGGCGGGCCAATGGGCCTACCGCCCGCGGAGGCCGGGATCGCGCGATGCAGCGCAGCCGCGTGTGCGGCGAGCGGCGAGCGCTTCTGCGGTCGCTTGGCGTAACTGGACGCGATGTGGCCCAGCGCCGCATAGGTAAATTCATCGCCGTAGACGTCGCGCAGCACCACAAACCTGCCGAGCCGACGAGATTTGCCGAGCCCGACGATGCGCCCGTCCTGCACCGCAACCGCCGAGGCGTTTGGCGCAGTCTTCAGACGCACCAGGTCGAGGCCGTGCGTGCCCGCGGCTCGCGCAGGCGCTTCCCAAGCAAGCTTGCTGCCCGTGACGGGCATTCCGGCGTCGGTGAGCGCGGTCAGCGTGGCAACCACGTTGCTTGGGTAGCTCGAGATCAGCTTGGCGCGCAGCAGGACGGATTCCAGGTACGCCTGCGAGTGGTTGTACGCGAGGATCGCCGAGCGCAGATCGCTCGCCGAACCCGCCGCGCTCAGGTAACGCGCCGCCGCGAAGACCGCGTCGACCGGGTTGTATGGATCGGCATAGCCCGCGTCTAGCGCGTCGACTCCGTACTGCAACCACGTGGCGGGCATGAACTGCATCCAGCCCACGGCGCCCGCGCTCGAGACCGACAGGTCGGTTCCGTAGTCGGTCTCGATTTCGTTGATCGCCGCGAGAATCTGCCACGGCACCCCGTAGCGCGCCGCGGCAGCCTTGTAAATAGGCAGCAGAAACAGTGGGATGCGGTAGAAGCCGAGTGCCTCGGCCGACGCCTGCGAGGCGGCGAGCGCAGCGGCGAGTGTTTCGGCCTGTGCGGCCACCAGCTGCGGTGGCAGCGCCACGCTGTTGGCGCCCTTGGCCGGCGAGGTCTTGGTCTTGGTCTTGGCCGTCGTCGGCTGCGGCGCCTTTTTGGAGGCCTTCGGCTGAGGTGTTCCTTCGGTCGTCTTTTGCGGGCGTTGCACCGCCACCGCTGGTGCGCGTGGCGCCGGCGGCGTCGCGGTACTGGTTTCGCTGCCGGGTTCGATCGGTGTGGAGCGCACCGTCGTCGAGGTGGTTGTCGGCGGGGTTGCTTGCGTTTGCGTGTTCACCGCCGCGGATGGCGTCGGCTCAGCGGTGGTGGCGCCGCCGGCGGCCGCTTCACTTGAGCCTGCGCCCGACGTTGTCGTGTTGCCCGAAGCCGCGGGCGCGCTTCCGGCGCGGCCGAGGGTCGCGGCGGTGAGCCCGGCGGCGAGGGCGGAGGAGACAAGCGCGCGCCAGCCGGGTCGGCGTCCGTGTCTGTGATGCGGATCGCGCATATGGAGATGGGCAGGGATGACGTTCGTGTGCGGCCCGCCTGCTGGGAAGGGCCGGTACTGCGTGTGGGTATCGGCACGCAGGCGCCGATCCGTGAAAACTGAGGTGCGCTTTCGCGCACATCTCGTCGCGCGCAGCGGATCGGCGGACGCGCGTCACAGCGCGCACACCCAAGCCGCAGCGCGCTTCAGTCACATCGCAAGCCCGTGGCGGAGCACGTTCTCGCTGATCACGTGCCCGTCGACGAACTCGAGCAGATAGCCCGGCCCGCCGGCTTTCGCGCCGACCCCCGACAGCCGGTTGCCGCCGAACGGCTGGCGTCCCACCATCGCGCCGGTGATGTGGCGGTTGACGTAGAGGTTGCCCACCGCAGAGCGGGCGGCGACCATTTCCACCGTGCGGGGGTTGCGACTGAACAGACCGCCCGTGAGCGCGAACGGCAGCTGGTCGATTCGCGCCAGCGCCTCCTCGATGCGCGACACGGTCTCCAGGGCGAGCAGAGGCCCGAAGATCTCCTCGTGCAGCACCGCTGAGTCCGCGGGCAGAGCGTCGACCAGCGTCGCGGGCGCGAACCAGCCGGCGGCCGCCGGCGGCTCGCGCGAGGCGAGGATCTCACCCTGCGCCTGCGACAGCGCCACGTAGCGCATCACGCGCTCGCGCGCCGCGCGGTCGATGAGCGGCCCGAGGTCCACACCGAACTCGTCCGCGTGGCCGATCGTCAACGTCGCCACCGCCCCCGCGAGTCGTTCGCGCAGCGTCTCGGCGCTCGCCTCGTGCACGAGCACGCGTGCCGCCGCCGAACACTTCTGCCCCGCGTAGGCGAAGGCGGAGCGAACGATCGCGGGCACCGCCTCGTCGAGGTCGGCATCGGAGTCCACGATCACGCAGTTCTTGCCGCCAAGCTCGGCCACAACGCGCTTGATGTGGTTCTGACCCTCGCGCACCTCGGCCGCCGCGGCGACGACGTCCAGTCCCACGGCGACGCTTCCAGTGAACGCGATCGTGTTCACGCGGGGATCGCGCACGAGCGCAGCACCCGGCTCGGCGGCGCCTGAGAGCAGCGAGATGGCGCCTGCCGGGACGCCCCCGGCGCGCAGCGCGGCGACGACCATGGCGCCGCACCCTGGCGCCTGCTCGGCCGGCTTGAGCACGGCGGCGTTGCCCGTGGCGAGCGCGGCGCTCACCATGCCCGTGGGTATCGCCAGGGGGAAGTTCCACGGTGCGATCACCGCGCATACGCCGCGCGGGGCGTAGTGCATCGCGTTGCGCTCGCCGGGCAGCTGCAGCACGCTTGCGCCTTGCTCCAGCTCGAGCGCTCCGCGCGCGTAGTACTCCAGGTAGTCGATCGCCTCCGCAACGTCGGCGTCGGCGTCCGGCCACGGCTTGCCGCACTCGCGCACGCACAGCGCCGCGAGCTCGTGACGGCGCTGTCGCATCCACGCAGCAGCGCGCAGCAGTGCAGTCGCGCGCTCGCCGGCGGGCCGCGATGACCATGCGCCGGCTGCGGCCTCGGCGACGTCTACCGCGCGCGCGGCATCGTCGGCTGTTGCGCGCGGCGCGAGCGCCACAACTCGCGCAGGCTCTCCTGGATCGGTGGACTGCAGCGCGTCGCCTTCGATCGCGTCGCCGCCGATGAGCATTGGCGCGGACAGTGGAAGCCGTTTGTCGAGTTGCATCTTTGCCCGCAGCAGCTCATCTCGTACGCCGGGTCGGCGCAGCTCGAGCAGCGGCTCGTTTGCAAAGGGCGCCAGGTTCACGGCGCGGCCAGCAGGTCTTCGAGCGGCCGCCCGCTCGCCTGCTCGACGAGAAAGCTCTCGTTGGCGGTGTTCTCGAGCAGCCGCCGCACGAGGTAGGCCATCCCGGCCACCAGGTCTCCGGTCGGACAGTAGGCTCGCACGCGGTAGCGCTCCGACGCGAGCGCGCTCTGCAACGAGTCGCCGAGGCCGCGCAGGACCTGAAACTCGACGTCGCGCTGTGCGCCGCCCAGCTCGCGGTTCGCGACGATCGCGTGTGCCACGCTGCGCAGGTTGTGGCTCGCGATCGCCGGGCGGACGAACGGGCGCGCGCGCAACAGCTCGACGGTGAGCGCCTCGAAGTTGCGATCGCAGGCGCGCTTGTCCTCGAACACGGGCGATCGCCAGCCGTGCTGCCTTGCATCGATCACCTCGTGGTCCCAGTAGGCGCCCTTCACCAGCCGCACGACGAGCGGCTGCGTGCGCCCGCACTCGCGCGCCCACGCGAGCACGCGCTCGCACAGCTGTGGCGACTCGACGAGGTACGCCTGCACCACGACGCCGGCGCTCGGCCCGTCGCGGAACTCCTGCTCAGACAGCAGCGAGAGCACGAGGTCTGTGATCGCGTCGCAGTAGTCAAACGACTCCATGTCGACGTGCAGATGGGCGCTGAGGCGCTTAGCCGTGCGCAATAGCTCTCGCAGCCTCGGCGCGGCGTCGCGCTCGCCAAGCTGCGGCGCCTCGGCGCGTAGCAGCGGCGTGAGCGCGGACACCTTTACGGACAGGTTCGCGCGCGGTATCGCGCCGATCGAGTCCTCCTGCAGCCGTGGCCGCGGAGGCAGCGCGGCGGTCAGGTCGGCGAGCGTGGCCAGCGCCGCGGCGCAGCGTCGCGCGTAGCGGTCTGCCTCCCGCGTTGTGACGGTGGCCTCGCCGAGCAGGTCCACGGACGCGCCGACGCCTTCGCGCCACAGCGCACGGAGCACATCGCCGGCTGCCTGCGGTGTCTCGGCGACGATGAAGCGGTGGGCGATGTGGCGCACTCCCGCCGCCGCCGCCGAGCCGAGCGCGGCCCGGCCCGCCCGGGTCGAACCCAGCTTCAGCGCCGCCTCGACAGGAAGCGCGGGTTCAGGCAGCTCTCCAAGCAAGCCCACCAGGTGCGCGGCCAGGTCGTCCACCGAACGGCACGCGGGTACCACGTCGACGAAGCGAAGAAGCGCCGCGCGCAGCTGCTTGTCAGCAGACGCGAGCTCCGTGGCGCGCTCGTCGATCGTCTTGAGCGGGTGAAGCCCCCCGGCGTGCATCGCGGCCGCGAGCGTGCGGCCCACCTCGAGGATCTCGCGCTGCTGGGCCGTGGGTGAGGGAGCTGATGCCGCGTGTGCAGTCGTTGCTCAGTGACCTTAGCTGCACGGTTGGAGCGTGGGGCGTTAGCCGAGGTGCTGCAGTGCGGCGCGCGCGCTGAGCCGGGCGCTCGACGCCGCAGCGAACGCGCCGCGCGCGTCACCGGACGCCACTTAGGCGGCTATCGCCTCCGCCGCCGCGGGCTTGATCGCGCCTGTCGAGAATTGCAGAGTGCCGTCCTCGATCGGGCTGTAGCGCAGGCTGACGATGTCGAGCGGGTAGTTCTGATACAGCCGCCACGGCGCACGCTCGCCCTGGCGCGGGAAGCGGTCGATGGAGCGAACGACATAGCCGGAGGAGAAGTCG
>DASZFR010000169.1:0-19825 GCA_035939635.1 Solirubrobacteraceae bacterium | reverse complement strand
CAGACAGCGTGACGGCGATGTCGTCGAGCCCCTCCAGCAGGCGCCTGCGCACCTCCGCATCGATCTCAAACGGCACCGCGACCAGCTCGCCATCGGACCCGGGGTAGCGGACCTCCTGCGCGCGCAGGTCCACCTGTGCCTCGCCGGCGCCGGCGATCGCGCGGCAGTGCTCCTCACTCACCGCCACAGGCAGCAGGCCAATCTTCGTGCAGTTGGAGTAGAAGATGTCGGCGAAGCTCGGCGCGACGATCGCCTGAAAGCCGTAGTCCTGCAGGCCCCATGGCGCGTGCTCGCGCGAGGAGCCGCAGCCGAAGTTCTCGCCCGCGACCAGCACCGGGTTGGGCGGCAGGTCCCAGCCGGGCTCCTTGGCCCAGTCGTAGAAGAGGTACTGGCCGAAGCCGCTGCGCTCGACGCGCTTGAGAAACTGCTTGGGCATGATCTGGTCGGTGTCGACGTTGGCACGGTCGAGGTGGCTGACGGGCCCGCGGATGATCTCGATCGCGTGCATCAGCGGTCTGCGCCCCGGGGTCTGATCCCGCCGAACACGGCGACCTCTGCCCACTTGAAGTGGACTTCGACCTGCTCGAAGCCGGCGTCGCGCAGCCACTGCACCTGGTCCTCGACGGTGTCGGGGCGGTCTTCGTCGGCGTCGCCACAGAGGTTTCGCTCGAGCTCGTCCGCGCTGCGGCTGCCCCCTCGCTCGCGCTCCAGGCGCAGCGAGTTGGCGACCAGCTGCTCGTCCCACAGCCCCTGCAGCGGGCCCGCGACGGTGACGTAGTCGAGGTTGACGAACATGGCGCCGTCCTCGAGCAGCTCGAACACTTCGGAGTAGAGAGCGCGCTTGCGCGGGCCGGGAAGGTGGTGGATCGCAAGCGAGGACACCGCGGCGCCATAGGTGCCGCTCGGCAGCTCATCGCGCCAGGAAGGGCCGGAAAGGTCGCCGCGCACGATCTGCCACTTGCCTGCGCCCGCCAGTCGGCGCTCGACGCCCGCGAGCATGGGCTCGGAGAAATCGACGAGAACCGCTTCGGCGCGCGGGAACAGCGACAGCATCAGCGCGGACAGCGCGCCGTCGCCCGCGCCGAGGTCGAGAAATCGCGTCACCGCATGCCCGTGGCGCTCGAACAGGCGCCTGATGATGTCTTCCTGGACGTCGATCAGCGGCAGGCGCACCTGGCGCTCGTCCAAGAACCACTGGGCCGCGTTGGCCTGCTGCCACGTGGCGCCGGGCGATCCACTCACTGCCACTCCCGGATGTCGACGAAACGACCCGCGATCGCGGCCGCCGCGGCCATCTGCGGCGACACCAGGTGGGTGCGCCCACCGCGGCCCTGGCGCCCCTCGAAATTGCGATTTGAGGTCGAAGCGCAGCGCTCGCCCGGCGCTAGCACGTCGGGGTTCATGCCGAGACACATCGAACAGCCCGCAGCCCGCCAGTCAAAGCCCGCGTCGGTGAAGATGCGGTCCAGGCCCTCGGCCTCGGCCTCGGCCTTGACCTGCCACGAACCGGGCACGACCATCGCGCGCACGGTGTCGGCAACGCGACGCCCGGCGACGACCTCGGCGGCCGCGCGCAGGTCACCGATCCGCGAGTTTGTGCACGAGCCGATGAACACGCGGTCCAGCGCGATCTCCTGGATCGGCGTGCCGGGCTCGAGCGCCATGTAGCCGAGCGCTCGCTCGGCTGCCTCGCGCTCGGCGGGGCTGTCGAACTGCTCCGGCGAGGGCACCGCACCGGTCACCTGCACGACCATGCCCGGCGTCGTGCCCCACGTGACCTGTGGCGAGATCGCCGAAGCGTCGATCACCTCTTCGCGGTCAAACGCGGCGCCGGGCTCGCTGCGCATCGAAAGCCATTGCTGCGAGGCTTCCTGCAACTCGCCGCCACGCGGCGCGCCCGGGCGCTCTCGCTCGGAGAACCACGCCAGCGTGGTGTCGTCAGGCGCGATCATCCCGGCGCGGCCGCCGCCCTCGATCGTCATGTTGCACACCGTCATGCGCCCTTCCATCGACAGGCGCTCGATCGGACCGCCGGCGTACTCGACTACGTGACCGGTCATCCCGCCGACGCCGAGGCGCCCGAGCGTGCCGAGGATCAGGTCCTTGGCTGTGACGCCGAAGCCGAGCTCGCCCACGTAGCGGATGCGCATCGAGCGCGGCTTGCGCTGCGCGAGGCACTGCGTGGCCAGCACGTGCTCGACCTCGCTGGTGCCGATGCCGAACGCGAGCGCACCGAACGCCCCGTGCGTCGAGGTGTGCGAGTCGCCGCACACGATCGTCATGCCCGGCTGGGTGACTCCCAGCTCGGGGCCGATCACGTGCACGATGCCCTGGCGCTCGGACCCGAGCGAGTACAGCGGCACGCCGAACTCGGCGCAGTTGCGCTCGAGCGCCAGCACCTGCTCGCGCGAGAGCACGTCAGAGATTCGCGCCGCGGTGGCCGTGCCGTCGGTAGGCGTGTTGTGGTCCGCAGTGGCGAGCGTGCGGTCGGGCCGTCGCACCGGGCGGCCGGCGAGGCGCAGCCCGTCGAACGCCTGCGGGCTGGTCACCTCGTGCACGAGATGCAGGTCCACGTACAGCAGGCCCGGAGCGACGTCGTGCGCGTCCCAGATCTTGTCGAACAGAGTGCGTGCCATCAGCTTCGCCTCAGCCCGGCGCTCAGCACCGCCACCAAGACCGCCTCTCCCCTGCCCGGGTTCTCGAAATGATGGGGCAGGTCCGCGTCGAACGTGACGCAGTCGCCCACTCGCAGGCGATGGCGCTGTCCGTCGCACACCAACACGGGGGAGCCGCGCTCGACCACGGCGGTCTCGCGGCTTCCCGGCTCGTGGCGCGGGGGGTCGTCGTGCGCCCCCGTGGCGCCGCCGGGCGCGAGCACATGGCGCGAGATCTCGGCGCGCTGCCCGGGCTCACCGGAGGTGAGCACCTCAAAGCGGTGCCCGCGGCGCGCGTTGCCTCCACGCTGGCGCTGCGCCGCGCTCACCACCGTCACCGCGCCGTCCTCGTCCAGGCGCAGCAGCTGCGACAGGCGCAGGTCGAGGCCTGCCGCGATGCGCGCGGCCACGGTCAAGGTGGGGCTCGTCTCGCCGCGCTCCACCTGCGAGAGCATGGGCGCGCTCACCCCGCTGCGCTGCGCGAGATCGCGCAGCGACAGCGATGAGCTCTCACGCAGCGCGCGCACGCGCGCCCCGATTGCGACCGGGTCCACAAGCCCGTCGCCGTCGACCTTGAAGGAAGGCCTGCGCGCCTGCTCAGGGACCGCGACCGCCGTCATACAGCCGTACGTTATCACGGACAGCGCAAACCCGGTCTGTCGAGCCGCGGCCCGCCTACTGAGCGCGCTCGCAACCTCTTTCACGGCTCACTCACCTTCTCCGCTCGCGAGATTCCGCCTGCGCGAGCCGCGCCGGGCGGTGCCTGGTGTTCGGCGAAAGCTCGGCTACTGCAGACGAGAGCCCGCGTCGAGCAGGCCCCGCTCGCGCATCGCGGCGAAGATCTCAGCGGCGACGTCCTCGGGGATGCGGTCCTCGGTGTCTATGACCAGGTCCACCTCCGAGAGCTCGCGAACCGAGCGAGCGAGCCGGCGCGCGCGCTCGATCAGCGGTGCCTTTCCCGGCCAGCGATCGGGCTCGCGCGCGTCGATGCGAGCTGCCACGACCTCGGGAGAAGCGGTGAGGCACGTCACGAGGATCCGCTGCGCGCCGCACGCGGCTGTGACCGCCGCGAGGTGCTCGTCGCTTTCGACGGTGGCCGAAACCAGGAACAGCGTCCGGCCGGCGTCGTGCTGGAGCGACAGGATCGCCTGAAGCTGCGACACGCAGTCGGCCACGGCCAGCTGCGGCCAGCCCAACGACAGCTGCTCGGCCTCGAACGCTCCGTGCTCGATGCGCTCGATCTCGTGCTGCGTGGCGAGCGCCTCGAGCACCGACGTCTTGCCCGCGCCGGGCGATCCGATCAGGATCAGCGCGGCGGTGGGGCCGCGCTCGCCCGGCGCCGGTGGCGTCACCCCGCGGCGGTCTCGGGCAGCCCCAGCGCATCGCCGGCGCGCGAGCGCGCGACCGCGACCGACAGCGCCCGCACGTAGGCGCGCGCGGCGGCGTCGATGATGTCGGTGGACACGCCCTGCCCGGCGCCGCTGAAGCCATCGACCTCGACCACCACCGAGACCTCGCCGAGAGCGTCGCGCCCCTCGGTGACGGCGCCGATCTGGAAGTCCTGGAGCTTGGCGCCCACACCGGTGGCTGCGTCGATCGCCTGAAAGACCGCGTCGATCGGGCCGTCGCCGGTGAACGCGCCCTGGCGCGAGCCCCCCTCGGGCAGCGTCACGGACACGCGCGCGTGCGGCGGCCGGCGCGAGGATGCCTCGACCTCGAACCACTCCAGCGCATACCCGGGCAGGTCCTCGCCGCGCAGCTCGTCGGTGACGAGAGCCTCGAGGTCCATCGCGGTGAGCTGCTTCTTGCGGTCGGCGATCTCCTTGAAACGCTTGAACGCGGTGTTGAGCAGCTGGCCGTCGAGCTCGTAGCCCATCTCCTGCAGCGCTTTGCGCAGCGCGTGGCGTCCGGAGTGCTTGCCGAGCACGATCGAGTTGCTGCGCAGCCCCACCGTGGTGGCGTCCATGATCTCGTAGGTGCGCCGCTCCTTGAGCACTCCGTCTTGGTGGATGCCCGCCTCGTGCGCAAACGCGTTTCGCCCGACGATTGCCTTGTTCGGCTGCACCTGATAGCCGGTCAGCCGCGACACCAGGCGGCTGGTGCGCGCGATCTCGGTTGACTGGATGCCCGTCCACAGCCCCATGGTGGGCTCGCGCGTACGCAGCAGCATCACGATCTCCTCGAGCGACGCATTGCCGGCGCGCTCGCCGATGCCGTTGACGGCGCACTCGACCTGGCGCGCGCCTGCCTGGACTCCCGCCAGCGAGTTGGCGACCGCGAGCCCGAGGTCATCGTGGCAGTGCACCGACACAACCACGTCGCGCAGGCCCGGCACGAGCTCGTACAGGCGGGTGAACATGTCCGCGTACTCGCGCGGCATGGTGTAGCCGACCGTGTCGGGGACGTTGATCGTGGTGGCGCCCTCTTCGAGCGCGATCTGAATCACCTCGGACATGTACTCGACGTCGGAACGCGAGCCGTCCTCGGGTGAGAACTCCACGTCGTCGGTGTATTCGCGCGCCTGCGCCACCGCGGCGCGCACCTGCCCCTTGACGTCCTCGCGCGTGGTCTGCAGCTTGCGCTCGATGTGGATGTCGCTGGTGGCGATGAACGTGTGGATGCGCGGGCGCTGGCTGTCGCACACGGCGTTCCACGCAGCGTCTATGTCCTGCTTTGAGGTGCGTGCCAGCCCGCAGATCACGGGGCCTTCGACCTCGCGCGCGATGGCCTGCACCGCCTCGAAATCGCCGGGAGACGTGACCGGAAAGCCCGCCTCGATCACGTCCACGCCGAGGCGTGCGAGCTGCTGGGCGATCTCGAGCTTCTCCTGGCGGTTCAGCGAGATGCCCGGCGACTGCTCGCCGTCGCGCAGGGTGGTGTCGAAGATCAGAACCCGATCGCGGGGGTTGCGCTGCTCTGTGGTGTTCATGCCGTTGCTCCTCGTTCTGTTTCGCTTCGCTTGCTCTGTGCTCGGTATGCGGCTTGGCGGCCGCCGCGCGTTATTCCCCCCGAAGGGGGAGGAGGAGCAAGAGGTGCGAAAGCGTGAACGGCATCTGGGGCGGAGATTAGCACCGGCGCGCCGCCGCGGCGCACGCTGCAAAGTCCGTCAGGGGACGAGAACCACCTTGCCGATATTGCGGCGCTCGCTGATCATCGTGTGCGCTTCGCCGGCGTCCTCGAAGCTGAACGCGCCTGCCACCACCGGTTTGATGGTGCCGTCGGTGAGCATCGCCTGCAGGGGCGCGATCCAGGGGTCGAGCGTGCCCTGCTCCTTCCACAGGCTGAGCATGTTCAGCCCGATTACGGCCTTGGATTCGGACATCTGCTTGATCATGTTGAAGCGCGGCATGCGCAGCGCGGTGCGCAGCGCGGTGAACAGGTTGCGCCGCTGACCGGACATTACGGCGGAGGCGCCGAACGCCACGAGGCGCCCGCCGGCGCGAAGCTGCGAGTAGCTGCGCCGGAAGCTCTTGCCGCCGATCGCATCGAGCACGACGTCAAAGCTCGGCAGCCCCTGGTCCCAGCCGTGCGCGGTGTAGTCGAGCGCATGGTCGACGCCGAGCTCGCGGCAGCGCTCGTGCTTGGCCGGCGAGGCGGTGCCCCACACCTCGGCGCCGGCGCGCTTGGCGATCTGCGTGGCTGCGATGCCCACGCCGCCACCGGCGGAGTGGATCAGCACGCGCTCACCCGGCTGCAGGCTGCCGTAGCCGATCAGCGCGGCCCACGCGGTTGCGTAGTTGACGGGAATCGCTGCACCCTGCTCGAACGTGAGGTCGTCGGGGAGCGGCACGACGTCGATTGCGGGCACCGCGACCTGCGAGGCGTAGCCACCGAATTTGGTGCCCGCCAGCACGCGCTGGCCGGGTGTGACGCCGGTGACGTCCGGGCCGACCTCGAGCACGGTGCCGGCGACCTCGTAGCCGATCACAGCGGGCGGCTTGGGCGCGTCCGGGTAGAGGCCCACCCGCGCCATCACGTCGGCGAAGTTCACGCCGCTGGCGGCCACTTCGATGCGTACCTCGTCGGGGCCGAGCGACGGGTCGGGCCGCTCCTGCACCTCCAGCACCTTGGGCGGGCCGTGTTTGGTGATCACCACCGCGCGCATCGCCGCGGCAGCGTAACCGATCAGCGCACACCTCCGGCCGCGCCTAGCGTCCCGGGCCGCGCCACAGCGCTGCGCCGAGCGCAGGCCGGTGCGTGCCTCAGCGCAGCGCGACCGTCCAGCCGCCCACGAAGCCGTCGGACGCGACAATCTCGTCCACGACCTCGCGCGGCACGAGCACGTCGGTGGTGACGACCATCGCGGCGAGGCGCTGTGCGGCGCCGTCAGCCTCTCCGGCGACGCCGGCACCGTTGCGCGCACGACCCGGGCGCCCTCGGGCCGCGGCCGCGCCGTCGGCTCCCGCAGTAGCCGCATCTGGTCTCGCGCCGTCTGGCGTGTGACCCACGGCGGCGGAGGAGATGTTTATGCCGTGCTTGCCGAAGATCGTGCCGACGCGCCCGATCATGCCGGGCAGGTCGGCGTAGCGAAACACGGTGACGAACTGCTCGAGCTCGATCGTGAGGCGCCGGCCCTGCACCTCGACGAGGTGCGGCACGCGACCGGGTCCGATGCCGGTGCCCGCGACCGCGACGCGCTCGCCGCCCGAGACCACGGTGACGCGGATGAGCTCGTGAAAGTCCTGCGCCTCGGACACCGCCTTCTCCTCGACCACGATGCCGCGCTCGTCGGCCATCGCGGGCGCGTTGACGAGGTTCACCTGCTCCTCGGTGCGACCCTGCAGGGCGCCCTGGATCACGGCGAGCGCGAGCAGGCGCGTGTCGAACTCGGCGATGCGTCCGAGGAAGGCGGCCTCGATGCGCTCCACCGAGCTGCCCTCGGCGAGCGCCATTGCCAGCCGGCCGAGCTGCGTGGCGAGCGGTAGAAACGGCCCCAGCACCTCCATGTCCTCGGCGGCGATCGACGGCACGTTGACCGCGGTGGCGACCACGCCGCCGCTCAAAGCGGCGACGACCTGCTCTGCGCTCTGGTAGCCGGCACGGTCGGTGGCCTCCGCGGTGGACGCGCCGAGATGCGGGGTGACGACCACGTTGTCGTAGCCCGAGAACAGCGGATAGTCGGTCATGGGCTCCGCGGGAAACACGTCCAGCGCGGCACCGCCGACCTTGCCGGAGTCCAGCGCGTCCTTCAAAGCAGCGTCGTCGACCAGCCCGCCGCGCGCCACGTTGAGGATGCGTACGCCGTCGCGCATTTTGGCGAACGCCTCCGCGTCGAGCCAGCCTTCGGTGTCGGACGTCTTGGGGAGGTGAATCGTGATGAAGTCGGCGCGCGCGTAGACGTCGTTGCTCGAATCGGCCTTCTCGACGCCCAGCTCGCGGTAGCGCTCGGCGCTCACGAACGGGTCGAAGGCCACGACGTGCATGCCAAAGCCCTTCGCGCGGTGCGCGACGAGCTGGCCGATGCGCCCGAAGCCGAGGATGCCGAGCGTCTTCTCATACAGCTCCACGCCCGAGAAACGCGAGCGCTCCCACTTGCCGGCCGTGAGCGACATGTGCGCCTGCGGGATGTTGCGTGCGAGAGCGAGCAGCATCGCCATCGTGTGCTCGGCGGCGGTGACCACGTTTGACTGCGGCGCGTTGGCGACCACGATGCCGCGTTTGGTGGCGGCGTCGACGTCGACGTTGTCCACGCCCACGCCGGCGCGGCCGATGACGCGCAGCTCGCCCGCGCGCTCGATCAGCTCCGCGGTCATCTTGGTGGCGGAGCGGATCACGATGCCGTGGTAGGCGCCGATGCGCTCGGCGAGCTCGTCCGTGCTCCAGTCGGTGCCGAGCTCGACGTCGAAGTGCTCGCGCAGCAGCGCGACGCCGGAATCGCCGATGTTCTCGGCGACCAGCACCCTCAGCCGCTCGCCTGCGTTCGTGTCGCCGGCGCCGTTGCTCGCGTTCACTGCGCGATCCTCTCCACGACCCAGTCGATGCACGCGGTGAGCGCCTGCACGTCGGCGGGGTCGGTGGCCACGAACATGCCCACGCGCAGCTGGTTTCGTCCCAGCTTGCGATAGGGCTCGACGTCGACGATTCCGTTTGCGCGCAGCGTGCTCGCGAGCAGCGCGGCGTCAACGCGCTCGTGGAAGTCCACGGTGCCCACCACCTGCGAGCGCTTGGCGGGGTCTGCGACGAACGGCGTGGCGAAGTCAGACGCCTGCGCCCACCCGTACAGGTGCCCGGAGCTCGCGGCGGTGCGCCGCACGCACCACTCCAGGCCGCCGTTGGCGAGCATCCAGCGCAGCTGGTCGGCGAGCAGGAACAGCGTGGCGATCGCGGGCGTGTTGTAGGTCTGGTCTTTGAGCGAGTTCTCAAGCGCGGTGGCGAGCGAGAGAAACAGCGGGATCCAGCGCTCGCCGTGATCGAGCTCGCCGATCCGTTCCTGCGCGGCGGGGCTGAGCATCGCCAGCCACAGCCCGCCGTCTGAGCCAAAGCCCTTCTGCGGCGCGAAGTAGTAGGCGTCGGCTTCTGACAGGTCCACACGCAGCCCGCCCGCACCCGAGGTGGCATCGATGACCACGAGCGCGTCGGGCGCTTCGTCGGGCCGCAACACCGGCACCATCACCCCGGTGGACGTCTCGTTCTGCGCCCACGCGAGCACGTCCGAGCCCGTCTGCCCCGCCTCCGGCCCGGCGCGCGCGGGGTCGGGGGCGTCGCCGGGCTCAGCGCTGATCACGAGGGGGTCGGCAAGAAACGGCGCGCCGGCGGTGACCGCGGCGAACTTGCTCGAAAACTCGCCGTAGGTGAGGTGCAGCGCGCGCTCGCGCACGAGGCCGAACGCGGCGGCGTCCCAGAACGCGGTGGTGCCGCCGTTGCCCAGCGCGACCTCGTAGCCGTCGGGCGCGGCGAACAGCGCCGCCAGCGACGCGCGGATCTCGCCGACCAGCGAGCGCACGGGCTTCTGCCGGTGCGAGGTGCCCATCAGCGCCGCGCCATCGCCCGCGAGCCTGGCCAGCGACTCCGGGCGCACCCTAGAGGGGCCGCTGCCGAAGCGCCCGTCGGCGGGCTTCAGCTCCTGCGGGATCGTCAGCTTGACGGCTGTCTGCTGGGCGCTGGGCGTCATGTGGGGCTCCTCGCTGGTCGGACCACGAAGCAATTGCCCAGGCGCGCGGCTGTTCGCCTCGCCGCTCCCCGGTGGTGGACTCCACCCAAGCGCCAGTTGCGGCGAGTCGGGCGAGTGTAGCGAACGCCCCGCGCCGCGGCCAAGCGCGAGCGGCGCCCTCGCCGTCGAGGACAAATATGGGCGCGGGCCGGGGCGGCCCGCGCCGGATCGCCGCGCACAGCATCGCCTCGGCAGCGGCGCAACGGGAGTGACTCAGTCTTTGTCGGCCAACCCTGGCTGCGAGCTCTCGAGCTCCAACACACAGCCCAGGTCTGCCCTCAGTGTGCGGGCGGCCCGGTCGCGAGGGCCGGGCCGCCGATCAACCTCTGGGCGCTCGCGACGCCCGCAGCCATCGCTGCCTCAAATCACGGCGCCTTGATCTCGACTTCAGATTCGTAGGCGTCGAGGATTCCCGTCGTCTCGCTCGTCGGGACCACGGGGCTTCCGTCGAATTTGCCCATCATTTCTGGGATACCCGCGAGAGCGATCGCGCCGAAGTGGCTCATTTTGTTGACGACTCCCGGTTCGTCTGTCCCGGTCACGGAGCCGCCGATCGTGAGCGGCATACCGGCGCATTCGGCTTCCAGGATCGGAAAGCCCGGACCTGCCACGTTCTCGAACTTAGTGTCCACTTTGCCGGGTGACGGTTCACTCAGCGCCTCTTCGAGAAGCGCCGTTTTGATGTGGCCTGGCGGTTCGCCGCCTGTGGTGCAGACAGCTCCTCCAAGCGTCGGTGATTCGCAGCCTTCGAAGATGACCGTGTCGAGCGCCACCGCCGCAGCGACGACCTCTCCGACATCGGCACTGATCGCACACTTCATTTCCATCACCCCTTCTAGTTTGAAGGTGGTGACGCCACTCATCGAGTGAAACCCGGGACCCGGTGCCGTTTCGAATTTGCCTTTGTGAGGCTTGACCGATTTGGTCGCGCATTTGCCTTCTGTGTATTCGCCTTTCTTCTTTGCCACACACGTCGGGGCAGGTCCGGGCACCCATTCAAATTTGCCTTTGTGCGGCTTAGCTGACTTCGTGAGGCAGCTGCCTTCGGTGTATTCGCCTTTCTTGTGAGCGACACACTGGCCGAATGAAGCTGCCGATGCGCTTGTCGCGATTGCCCAGCTGAGCGAAAGCGCGACAGCCAGAACGAGGCTGGCTATCCCGGCGCGATTCATGTCGTCCTCCAATCAGTAGATCCCCCGATCGGCCCGTTCGGAGCAGCTGAGCCCCGCGGGCTCGAGAGCAACGAAGACTAGCGCCAGGCGGCCGCACGATCACCGCGAAAAGCCGGTGAACCGATGGGTTCAGCAGCCGTCCTCCGTTCGGCGACCTCCAGGTCGACACGTACCCGCGCACCAGCCGCCGGCGCTCAGTCCAAAGCGAGGGCGCTGCGCTCCTGCACGACCGCCCGCCACCCGGTCGGGAGCCGTTCTGGTCCCAGACCTGCGGGGGGAGATGCGGCCAACAGGCAGTACTCGGGCGCGGGGCCCAGCCCCAGGGAGCGCCGCCACAGCCCCGCGTTCGCGGGATCCATTCCGTCGCCGAGCAGGTCGGCCACCGTGGGCGGCGCGTGGTCGCGTGCCGGCGCCACCCACGCGGCGATGCGCGCCTGGGCGAGATCGGCGTGACCCTCGATGAGCCGGTACACGCCGCCGAGCGCGACAGCGGCGCGCTCGGCGACCGCCCGGTGGCGCGTGAAGTGCCCGCGCGAGACAGCCGCCTCCTCGAGCACCCCCAGAGACGACCAGTTGTCCACCAGATACCAGTCCTCGTATGCCGCGACCTCGCTCTGTGCCCAGCCGTCCCCGCTACCCGGCGCGGGCAGGCTCGCGATGCGAAACGTGATCGAGCCCCCAAAGCCGCTCGGCGGCACGTGCGCGAGCGAGCGGTGAAACGCCGCCAGGTCCTGTTCGTAGGCGCCGCTGTCCACGCCGGGGGCGGGCGCGTGCCAGGTGAGGTAGGCGAGCATGCCTAGGGCTGTGCGCGCCTTCGCTGCAGGCGCTGGCGCAGCCAGCGCGAGCCGAACCCGTGCGACGCGAGCAGCACGGTCGTGGGCGCGAGCACGCCGGCGGGCCAGAAGCGCCCCTCACCGGTCGCGGCCCATATCCCGACGAGCGCCCCGTTTACGGTGAGGAACGCGCCCGCGTGGTAGGGCAGGACCTCGAGCTGGAAGCGGTAGAAGCGCCGCGCCACGCGCCGCCCCGGCGCCAACGGCAGGTCGGCGAGCAGCGCGCTCAGCGCCCCGCGCGAACGGGCGCGATAGGCGAGCGACACGCGCTGCTCTAACTCGGAGCGATCGAGCCGGCCGTCGGCGTAGTGAGCTTGAAGGGCCTCGACGGCGCTCTCGCGCTCGTCGTCGGAGGCGCGCAGGTCGCCCCTGCGCATGCCCGACGCGGAGGCAAAGCGCCCTCCAGGTGCAAGCCGCGAGCCGCCGTATCTGCTCACACCCGCAGGATAGGCCGCTTAGAAGGCGGGCTTGATCCAGTCCATGTGCGAGCGCAGCTCGGCGCCGACCTTCTCGATCTGCGTGCCCTGCTGTTCGGCGCGCATGCGCTTGAAGCTCTCCTGCCCCGCGCGGTTCTCCGCGATCCACTCGCGGGCGAAGTCTCCCGACTGGATCTCGGCGAGGATCTTGCGCATCGCCTCACGCGTCTGCTCGGTGATCACGCGCTTGCCACGCGTGTAGTCGCCGTACTCGGCAGTGTTGGAGATCGAGGTGCGCATGCCCGCCAGGCCCTTCTCGTACATCAGGTCGGCGATCAGCTTGAGCTCGTGCAGGCACTCGAAGTAGGCCATCTCCGGGTCATAGCCCGCCGCCACCAAGGTCTCAAAGCCGGCCTGCACGAGCTCGGAGGCGCCGCCGCACAGCACGGCCTGCTCGCCGAACAGGTCGGTCTCGGTCTCGTCCTTGAAGGTGGTCTCGATCACGCCGCCCCGCGTGCAGCCGATCCCCTTGGCGTAGGCGAGCGCCAGCGCGCGCGCTTCGCCGGTGGCGTCCTGGGCCACGGCCACGAGCCCCGGCACGCCGCTGCCTTCGGTGAACTGGCGCCGCACCAGGTGTCCGGGCCCCTTCGGGGCGATCATCGCCACGTCCACGCCCGCCGGGGGCGTGACCTCGCCGTAGTGGATCGAGAAGCCGTGTGAGAACAGCAGCGCGTTGCCCTCGGCGATGCCGTCTCGTGCCTCCTCCTCCCACACCTGCCGGTGCAACTCGTCGGGCACGAGCATCATCACGACGTCACCGCGGCTCGCGGCGTCGATGACGGGGAGCACCTCCACGCCCTGCTCTCGCGCCTGCGCGACCGACGCCGAGTCCGGGCGCAGGCCCACGAGCACGTGCACGCCCGAGTCTTTGAGATTCAGCGCGTGCGCGTGGCCCTGGGAGCCGTAGCCGATGATGGCCACGGTCTTCCCGTCGAGCAGGCTGAGGTCGGCGTCCTCGTCGTAGATCATGCGAGGCGCAGGCTATCCAACTCGCCGCTCAACGCAGCTTGCCGCGTTGGAGCTTGCCCGACCGCGTGCGCGGCAGCGGCCGCTCGCGCAGTTCGATCTCGCGCGGCACCTTGAACGGCGCGAGGGCCTGCCTGCAGTGCTCGCGCAGCTGCTCGCCGTCGATGCGCCACCCCGGCCGTGGCACGATGATCGCCGTCACGGCCTGCCCCCAGCCGGGATGTGCGCGTCCGATCACGGCCGCCTCCAGGACCCCGGGGTGCGCCTCGAGCGCCGACTCCACCTCTGCCGGCGCCACGTTCTCGCCGCCAGTGATGATCGTGTCGCCCAGCCGCCCGCTCACATGCAGCCGTCCGTATGAGTCGATCCGCCCGAGATCGCCGGTATGCAGCCAGCCGTCACTCCCCAGCGACCCGGGCGCCACGGTGGGGCCGGCCACGAGAATCTCGCCCACTCCCGACGCGCCGTCGCCGCCCGGGGCGATGGCGACCCGCACGCAGAACAGCGGCGGCCCCGGCGGCGGCTGCGCAAGCGACAGCTCCGCGGCCGGCGTGGTGGTCACCTGCGAGCACGCCTCGGTGAGCCCGTAGGTGAGCGCGACCGCCACGCCGGCGCCCCGGGCCCGGGCAACCAGGGCCGCCGGGACCGGCCCGCCGCCGATGAGCGCGCAGCGCAGCGCGGGCGGGGCGTGCAGGCCGGCGTCGAGCAGCCGCGCGAGCGTGGTCGCCACGAGGCTCACGAGCGTGACCTCTTCGCGCTCCATAGCCCGCAGCACGCGGTCCGTGTCAAAGCGCGGGTGCACGAGGGCGGTGGTCGCGTAGATCGCGCTTCGCAACAGGATCGACAGGCCGCCCACGTGCGACACGGGCAACGTGCACAGCCAGCGGTCCTGCGGGCGCGCGTCGAGCGCCGCCGCCGAGCCGAGTGCGCTCCAGAGGATGTTGGCGTACGTGAGCGTGACCGGTCGGGGCTCGGCGCTGGTGCCCGACGTGTGCACGACCACCGCCGGGGCGTCCAGGTCGTGCACCGCGGCCTCGCGCTCACGCGCCGGGCCGCCGCCGGGGACAGCCAGCGGCTCGCCGAGCACCACTGCGCTGCCCGCGGCGACGGCTTCGCGCTCGCGCTCGCGCAGGCGCGTGTCGATCGGCACCGCCACGGCGCCGAGGAGAAGGCACGCATGCAGCGCCTGCGCGAAGGCAAAGCCGCCCTCGAGCGCGATCCCCACCCGGTCGCCAGGGCCGACGCCCAGACGCGACAGCTGATCGGCGCCGCAGCGGGCGGCGGCGAGCAGCTGCTCGTAGCTGACGCTGCCGTCGCGGCCAATCAGCGCCGGGTGCGCCGGGCGCGCGGCCGCGGCACGCGCGAGCCATCCGTCGACGAGCATCGGCACACGCTATATAGCCTTCCCGCAATGTCCACGGGCTGGATCGCGGCGCCACCCGCCGCAGGCGAGGCGTTCACCGACATCCGCTATGAGAAGTCCGCGCCCCCCGACGAGGGGATCGCGAAGATCACGATCGCGCGTCCCGAGGTGCGAAACGCGTTTCGCCCGCGCACGGTGATCGAGATGTCGCGCGCGTTCGAGGACGCGCGCGAGGATCCAGCGATCGGGGCGATCGTGCTCACCGGCGAGGGCCCCGACGCATTCTGCTCCGGCGGCGATCAGCGCGTGCGCGGAGACACCGGCTACCTCGAGGAGGGCCGGTCGGTTGGACGCTTCCACGTCACCGACCTGCACGTGCAGATCCGCCGCCTGCCAAAGCCGGTGGTAGCGATGGTGGCGGGCTATGCGATCGGCGGCGGGCAGGTGCTGCACCTCGTGTGCGACCTCACGATCGCGGCCGACAACGCGCGCTTCGGCCAGGTGGGCCCGCGCGTGGGATCCTTCGACGGCGGCTTCGGCGCGGGTCTTTTGTCCGAGCTCGTGGGGCCGAAGAAGGCCAAGGAGATCTGGTTTCTTTGCCGCCAGTACGACGCGCAGCAGGCGCTGGCGATGGGGCTGGTCAACACCGTGGTGCCGCTCGAGCAACTCGAGTCAGAGACCGTGGCGTGGTGCCGCGAGATGCTCGCGCTGTCGCCGTTTGCGCTGCGCATGCTCAAGGCGTCGTTTCACGCGGCCGAGGACGGCCTGAGCGGAATACAGCAGCTGGCGCACGACGCGAACCTGCTCTTCTACGAAAGCGAGGAGGCGCGCGAGGGGCGCGACGCCGGCAAGGAGAAACGGCCGCCCGACTTCTCGCGTTTTCCGCGGCGCGCCTGAGGCAAGTGCGCGCGGTGCGCATCTGGCTGATGGCCGCGCGGGTGCGCACGCTGCCCGCGGCGGTGGCGCCTGTGCTGGTCGGGACCTCGCTCGCGCTCGGCGCGGGGCACTTCCACCCGCTCGCGTTCGTCGCCGCGCTGTTCGGCGCGGTGTTCATACAGGTGGGCACGAACCTCTCAAACGACTACTCCGACGCGCGTCGCGGCGCCGACACCGAGGACCGGCTCGGGCCCGTGCGAGTGACCGCAGGCGGATTGGTCCCCCCCAGCCAGGTGCTGCTGGCGACGTACGTCACATTCGGGCTCGCGGTGGCCTGCGGCGCCTACCTGGTGGCGGTCGCCGGTCCGGAGCTGCTCGCGGTGGGCGCCGCATCGATCCTCGCCGGCGTGCTCTACACCGGCGGGCCGCGGCCCTATGGCTACGAGGGCCTCGGCGAGCTGTTCGTGTTCCTGTTCTTCGGCATCGTCGCGGTCGCGGGCTCCTACTTCGTGCAGGTGCAAGAGCTGCCGTGGCAGGCGTTTGTGTGCGCGGTACCGGTGGGACTGCTCGCGAGCGCGATCCTGGTGGTAAACAACGTGCGCGACATCGACACCGACCGTCGCGCCGGCAAGCGCACGCTGGCGGTGCGCCTCGGGCGCGAGCGCACGCGCGTCCTGTACGTGGCGATGCTCGCGCTCGCTTTCCTGGCCGCACCGCTACCGTGGGCGTTTGGCTCGATGACCGCTTGGCTGTTCCTCAGCTGGCTGGCGCTGCCGCTGGCGGTGACCGTGGCGGGCACCGTGCGCGCGCGCACCGACGGTCCCGCGCTCAACGGCGCGCTGGCCAAGACCGGCCTGCTGCAGCTCGTGTTCTGCGTTCTGTTCTCCGCGGGGATCATCGCCAGCGGCGGGATCTAGGGGTGAGGCTCGAGTTTCGCGAGCGCTCGCTGCGGCTCGCCGCGCCGCTGCGAACCGCGACGGGCCTCGTGAGCGAGCGACCGCTCGTGCAGGTGTCGCTGACAGATGCCGACGGCCTCAGCGGCTACGGCGAGGCCGCCCCGCTGCCCGGCTACGACGGCGTCACCGTCGCGCGCGTGACGCAATCCCTCGAGCGCTACGGCGACGCGTTGGACGGCTGCGACGCGGTAGCGCGAGAGCAGCTGCTCGGGCGCTGCCGAGAGGTCGATGACCTGCCTCAGGCGCTTGCGGCTGTCGATCTTGCCCTGTGGGACCGCGAGGGCCGGCTGCGACGCGCGCCGGTCGCGGCGCTGCTGAGCGAACACCCCGCGACGCGGGTGGCGGTCAACGCGACCATCGGCGCCGGCGACGTCGTCGCAGCGGCGCAGACCGCGGCAGCCGCACGCGAGCAGGGCTACGGCTGCGTGAAGGTCAAGGTCGGGCTGTGCGACGACGCAGAGCGCGTCGCGGCGGTGCGCGCCGGCGCGGGCGCGGACATGGCGCTGCGCGTGGACGCCAACGGCGCGTGGACCGTGCCAGAGGCCGCCGCCGCGATCGGCGCGCTGTCATCGGCGCGCCTGGAGCTGGTCGAGGAGCCGGTGCACGGGGTCGCGGCAATCCGCGAATTGCGCGACCGGGTGCAAGCGAGAATCGCTATTGACGAGACCGCCGCCGAGCCCGGTGCGCTCGGCGCGGGCGCCGCCGACGCGGTGTGCCTGAAGATCTCGCGCTGCGGCGGCATCACGGGCTTGCTCGCAGCCGCGCGCCAGGTCCACGCTTCGGGCGCCGCCGCGTATTTGGCCTCGACGCTCGACGGGCCGCTCGGCATCGCCGCGGCGCTGCACGCGGCGGCGGCGCTCCAGGACGACGCGCCGCTCCCGCACTGCGGCCTTGCCACGCTTGCGCTGTTTGCTGACCTCGAGGACCCGCTACCCGTTCGCGCCGGCCAGATCGCGGTCCCGCGCGATCCGGGCCTAGGGGTCGGGCCGCTCTAACGCGCGCGCCAGCACGGCAGGGCTCTCGAGCGCCAGCGCGTGCCCTCCCGGGATGACGACGGACTCGCCCCGCGGCAGCAGAGCGACCATCCGCTGCGCCAGCAGGCGGTACTTCTCGTCGCGTTCGCCCGCGACCACCAGCGCGGGCATGGCAAGCCCGCCGAGGCGGTCCCACAGCGGCTGCATCTCGCCGGCACCTACGCCCCGCAGCACCGCCGCCAGCGCGCGCGGGTCGTTACGCAGGTGGTCGGCGCGCGCGAGCGCGTCGACGCCGGGCGGGTCACAGGCGAACAGCGGCTGCGCGCGCCAGCGCGAGATGAACTGCCCAAAGGGCAGGCTTTCGAGCTCTGCGGCGAGCGTCGCGTCGGCGCGCCGGCGCGCGGCGCGCTCGGCCTCGTGCTCGATGCCCGCGCTGCTCGACACGAGCGCCAGGCGCGTGACTCGCTCTGAAGCCGCCAGCGCGACGTGCAGCGCGACGCGCCCGCCCAGCGAATAGCCGCAAAGCGCGAAGCGCGCGGGCGCCGAGGCGAGCACGTGCTCGACGCAGGAGGCGAAGCTGATCGGGCGAACGGCGGCCAGCGCGCCGTGCCCGGGCAGGTCGAGTGCGAGCGGGCGATAGCGTTTTGCGTCCAGGCGCGCCGCGACGCCGTCCCATGCGCGGCGTGTGCCGGCAAAGCCGTGCAGCAACACCACGGTTTCCGGCACCGACCAATCGTATTGACGTGAGCTCCGCCACCGACACATATCTGCTGCTAGGCGCGTTCGTGGACGAGCTCGCGCGCTGCGGCATGCGCGCCGCGTGCACCTCACCCGGCTCGCGTAGCGCGCCGCTCGTGCTGACGCTCGCGCGCGAGCAGCGCCTGCGCTGCTACTCGCACATCGACGAGCGCAGCTCCGCCTTCTTCGCGCTCGGCCTCGCCAAGGCCTCGGGACTGCCGGCGGCCGTCACGTGCACGTCGGGCACCGCCGCCGCGGAGCTTCTTCCGGCGGCGGTGGAGGCTCACCACGCGCGCGTGCCGCTGCTGCTGCTGACCGCGGACCGCCCACCGGAGCTGCGCGAGACCGGCGCGGGCCAGACGATCGACCAGATCAAGCTGTTCCGCGCGGTGGCGAAGTGGTTCTTCGAGGTGGGCACGCACGACGCCGCGCCCGAGCGAATCCGCTGGATGCGCGCGCTGGCCTGCCGCGCGTACTGGACCGCGCTCGAGGGCCGCCCGGGCGTGGTGCACCTAAATTTCGCGCTGCGCGAACCGCTCGTGAGCGAGCAGGAGCTCCCGGCGGACACCGGCGGGCGCCCGGACGGTCAGCCGTGGCTTCGCCGCGAGGCTGCGGCGGCCGTCTCCACCGCCACCCAAGAACGCTTCGCCGAGCTCGTCGGCGGCGCCCGGCGCGGGCTGCTCGTCGTTGGGCGCGACGAGCGCGAACGGCGTCCCGAAAGCCTTGGCGCCGCCGCCGCCACCTTCGGCGCGACCGCTACGTGGCCGGTGCTCGCGGATCCCCTCTCGCGCGGCAGGCGCGGCCTGGCCGCGATCGCGCACTACGACCTGCTGCTGCGATCGCCGGCCGTCGCCCAGGCGCTGGCGCCCGACCTGGTGGTGCGCGTCGGCGACCTGCCGACGTCAAAGCCGCTGCGCGGCTGGCTCGCGAGCCTCGGCGACGCGCGCCAAGTGGCGCTCGACCCAGAGGCTGCGTGGCAGGACCCCGCGAGCGTGGTGGGCGAGTGGCTGGCGCTTGACCCCGCGCTCGCGCTCGCGCGGGCGCGCGACAGGGACCGCGCTCACCCCGAGCCGGATTGGCTCGAGCGCTGGCAGAGCGCGGACGCACACGTGGCGGCGGCGGTGGAGGCGGCCCTGCAGGGCTCGGGGCTGAGCGAGCCGGCCGTGGCGCGCGAGCTCGGCTCGCTGTTGCCCGAGCACGCAACGTTGTTCGTCGCGTCCTCGATGCCCGTGCGCGACGTGGAGGCGTTCTGGCCGGCGCGCGAGGACCCTCCGCGCGTGCTCTGCAACCGCGGCGCCAACGGCATCGACGGCACGGTCTCGAGCGCGTTCGGCGCTGCCGCACACGGCGATGGACCAGTCGTGCTGCTGATCGGCGACGTGGCGCTCGCGCACGACATGGGCGCACTGATCTGCGCGCGGCGGCTTGGTCTGGCGGTGACGATCGTGCTGCTGAACAACGGCGGCGGCTCGATCTTTGACTTCTTGCCCGTGGCGCGCGCGCCGCTGGCGCTCGAGCAGGGCCGCTACGAGCGCCACATCGCCACGCCGCCCGAGCTCGACTTCGCCGCGGCGGCGGCGCTGTATGGGCTCGCGCACGAGCGCGTGACCGATCTGGTCTCGTTCCGCAGCGCGCTGCGGCGGGCGCTGGGCGGCGGCGGCGCGAGC
>DASZFR010000168.1:0-5962 GCA_035939635.1 Solirubrobacteraceae bacterium | reverse complement strand
AAGGCTCTTTGGTGTAGCTGATCGCGCCGTCCGCGCCGGCGGGCAAAAACGACATGGCCAGCAGCAGCGAGGCGGCGATCGTGGCGAACGCAACGCCGGTCCAGCGGGGCAGGGTGGGGGTTCTCATCCGCGGTACCCTAGCGCGTGCCGGCCTCACCAGCGGCACAATCTCAGCGACGCGCGAGGCGCGCGGTCTTTAGCCGCTGGACCTTCGGCAGGACGAGCTTGCGCAGCCGTACCGCGTCGGGCGTGACCTCGATGCTCTCGTCCGCACGCACGAACTCGAGCGCCTCGTCCAGCGTGAGCTTGCGGTGCGAGTCCAGTCGCACGAGCACGTCCGCCGTGGAAGAGCGCATGTTGGTGAGGTGCTTTTCCTCGGTCGGGTTTACGTCGATGTCCTCCGAGCGTGCGCTCTCGCCGATGATCATCCCTTCGTACACGTCCTCGCCCGGACCGACGAACAGCATCCCCCGCTCCTGCAGGCGCATCAGCGAGTACGTGGCGGTTGCCCCCCTGCGGTCGGCGACGAGAGCCCCCGTGGTGCGCGCGGAGATCTCGCCCGCCCACGGCTCCCAGCGATCGAACACGTGGTGCATGATCCCGGTGCCGCGCGTCTCGGTGAGAAACTCGGTGCGAAAGCCGATCAGCCCCCGCGAGGGCACGAGGTAGTCCATCCGCACCCAGCCGGTGCCGTGGTTTGCCATGTGGTCCAGGCGCCCCTTGCGCGCGGCGAGCAGCTGGGTGACCGCGCCCACGTAGTCCTCCGGCACGTCGATCGACAGGCGCTCGACGGGCTCATGGCGTTCGCCTTCGATTTCGCGCTCGAGCACGCGGGGCTGGCCGACCGTCAGCTCGAAGCCCTCGCGGCGCATCATCTCCACCAGCACCGCGAGCTGCAGCTCGCCCCGGCCCTGAACCTCCCACGTGTCCCGCCGGTCGCTCTCGCGCACGCGCAGCGACACGTTGCCCACGAGCTCGGTCTCCAGCCGCGACTGGATCTGGCGGGCGGTGAGCTTGCTCCCGTCTCGCCCGGCGAGCGGCGAGGTGTTGGAGCCGATCGTGATCGACATCGCCGGCTCATCCACCGTGATCACGGCGAGCGGCCGCGGGTCGTCGGGGTCGGCCAGCGTCTCGCCGATTGTGACCTCGGCGATCCCGGCCACCGCGATGATTTCACCGGGGCCGGCCTCGGCGGCGTCGACGCGATCCAAGGCCTCGGTCACGTACAGCTCCGCCACCTGCGCGCGCGTGATGCTGCCGTCGGCGCGGCACCACGCGATTGGCTGTCCCTTGTGGATGTGACCGTGGCGCACCCGGGAGATCGCCAGGCGACCGACGTAGGGCGACGCGTCGAGGTTGGTGACCAGCGCCTGCAGCGGGTGCTGGGGGTCGTACATCGGCGGCGGTATGCGCTCGAGCAGCAAATCGAACAACGGGGCGAGGTCGCGCCCCGGGAGCGGCTCGCCCGCTTTGTAGTCGAGCGAGGCCTGGCCCGTCTTGGCGTTGCAGTACACGATCGGAAAGTCGATCTGACTCTCGTCGGCGTCGAGTTCCAAAAACAGCTCGTACACCTCGTCGACCACGTCGGACACGCGCGCGTCGGGCCTGTCCACCTTGTTGACGACCAGGATCACCGGCAGGCGGGCGTCGAGCGCCTTGCGCAGCACGAAGCGCGTCTGCGGCAAGGGCCCCTCCGAGGCGTCGACGAGCAGCAGTACGCCGTCGACCATCGTCAGCCCGCGCTCCACCTCGCCGCCGAAGTCGGCGTGCCCGGGCGTGTCGATGATGTTGAGCTTCACCCCGCCGTAGTGCAGCGAGGTGTTCTTGGCGAGGATCGTGATGCCCTTCTCGCGCTCGAGGTCCATCGAGTCCAGGACGCGCACTGCCACGTCCTGTCCCGCGCGAAACGCGCCCGACTGCCACAGCATCGCGTCGACCAGCGTGGTCTTGCCATGGTCGACGTGCGCGACGATCGCGACGTTGCGTATCTCGGTCCTTGCGACCAGCACCCGTTCAGGCTAGCGGCGCCCCGCCACCGCCCTCAGGGAAGTGCGCACGCCAAACCGTGCAAGCGACGCGGGGTAGCGCTGCGCGGCGGCGATCGTCTGCTCGAGCGCCGTGGCGAAGCGTCGAATCTCTGACTCCTCGATCACCAACGCGGGCAGCGCCTTGATCGTGTTCATGTGGTGCCCCGCCACCTGGCAGAGGATTTTGTGCTCGTGAAACAGCGGCACCGTGATCAGCTGCGCGAACAGCCCGGCCTGGCGTCGCTCAACTGTTTCCCACAGTGAGCGGCTCGCGCGGCCGGCGGGCGGGCCGAACTCGATCGCCCACATCAGCCCCAGACCGCGCACCTCGCGCACGACCTCGTAGCGGTCGACCAGCGGCCGTGTGAGCTCTAGCAGCAACTCGCCCATACGCTGTGCGCGCGCCACCAGACCCTCGCGCTCGATCACGCGCAGCGTCGCGAGCCCGGCAGCCGCGGCGAGATCGTTCCCGCCGAAAGTGGACCCGTGGCGCACCGCGCGTTCCATGCCGTCGAACACCCGGTCGAAAGCCTCGCGCGAAGCTAGCAGCGCGCCGATCGGCACGAGCCCGCCGGACAGCGCCTTGGCGAGGCAGATCAGGTCGGGTTCGAGCTCCCAGTGCTCGAGCGCGAGAAAGCGCCCCGTGCGCCCGATCCCGGTCTGCACCTCGTCACACACAAACAGCGCGCCGGCCTGGCGGCACAGCCGCTGCGCCTCGGCGAGATAGCCCTGGGGCGGGAGGTTGACGCCCTTGCCCTGCACCGGCTCGACCACGAACGCAGCGACGTCGCCGCGTTCGAGCTCGCGCGCCAGCGTGTCGTGGTCGCCGAACGGCACCGGGTCACAGCTATCGAGCAGCGGTCCGAACCCGTCGCGGAACTCGGCGTTGCCGTTCACCGACAGCGACCCCAGCGTCAGGCCGTGGAAGGCGTGCCCTGCGTACAGGATGCGCGGGCGACCGGTGGCGGCTCGCGCGATCTTGATGGCCGCCTCGACGGCCTCGGTGCCGCTGTTGGCTGGCACCATCGCGGCGACGCTGTGGGGGGCGCGGGCAAGCAGCGCCTCCGCGAGCACACCGTTGAGCAGCGTCACCCCCAGCTGCGGCAGGTTGGCGGTGCGCGCCGCCATCGCCTCTTGGAGTGCCGCCACCGCTTCGGGATGGTTGCGCCCGATGGCAAATACGCCGTAGCCGCCGAAGAGGTCGAGATAGCGCTCTCCGGACGAGTCGATCAGGTGCGCGCCGTCGCCGCCGCACCACGTCTTGTCGAAGCCAAGCGTGCGCAGGATGCGTCCCATCTGCGGGTTCAGAAACGCGTCGTTGAGAGCCAGCTCCTCGCCAGTGCGCTGCGCCAGGATCTCAGCGACGCTCGGTACCGCCGGTTCGGCCACGGCCACAGCCTAGAGCCGCGCATGTGCGCACGGCATACGGACCGGCGCGTGAGCTCGCGTCGGTCGTGCGTACTCTTGTGCCCCCGCGCCCGGCGCGACGTGGCGAGCGCGCGGCAGCGACGTGCCCCCCCGCGCCCGGCGCGCTGTTGCGACAGCGCCCGGCGCCGTTTGCGTAAGAGCGCAGGTCGCTAACAGGCTGTGCACGCGCAGAGCTCTCGCGCGGTACAACATGCGCGCCGCCGCGCGCCGCGCGGCCGATCTTCGCGTGCCAGAGAACCTCCCCCACCGAACCTCGGCCCTTGCGCCACCGATCAGCCGGCGCGAGTTCATGCGTTACGGCGCCAGCCTGGGCGCGGGGCTTGCGTCGCTGTCGAGCGCCGGCCTGCTGTGGCGCGCGAGCGGTGCCGCGGGCGCCCGCCTGCGTGGGCCCGGCAGTCTGCCCGATCCAACTCGCCCCGCGGGCACGCCCACCGATGCGCTGCCGTTCGACCACGTCGTGATTGTGATGATGGAGAACCACTCCTTCGACAACCTTCTCGGCGCGCTCGCGCACTCGGGCCAGCCGCGCGCAAAGGGCCTGCGCCTCAACGCCAAGGGCCTGGCACACAACAGCAATCCAGGGCCGGCGGGTCTCGTGCGCTCCTTCGCGTTTGACTCAACCGCGCAGGGTCCCAACGTTTCGCAGAGCTGGAACGCCACCCACGAACAGATCGACGGCGGGCGCATGGACGGCTTCGTTCGCTCGGTGCAGGCTGACCAGCCGATGGGCTTTTGGACCGCGGAGCTCCTGCCGTTCGCCTACTCGCTCGCGCGCACGTTCACGCTCGCCAACCGCTGGTTCTGCTCGGCGCCGTGCCAGACGTACCCCAACAGGCGCTTCCTCATGGCGGGAACCGCCTACGGCAACATCTCCACGAGCAACGAAAGTCTCAAAGACCCGCCGCCGCCCAACGGCACCATCTTCGACCGCCTGCAGGCGTACGGGATCAGCTGGCGCAACTACTTCACCGACCTGCCCTCGACGGGAATCATCCCGTCGATCATCGAGAAATATCCGCAGAACATCGCCCCGATTGCGCAATTTCACTCCGACTGCGCGGCCGGCACGCTGCCGTCCGTGAGCCTGGTTGATCCCGAGTTTGGCGTGCTCGGCGTCGTCGGCTCCGGCCTGGCGACGGTTCCCGCACTCAAGCCGATCGCAGAAAAGCTCGAAACCACCGGCGGCGACGAGGAGAACCCGCAGGACATGTCCTACGGCGAGTACTGGGCCGACACGACGATCAAGGCGGTGCTCGAATCGCCTGCCTGGCCGCGCACTCTGGTGATCTACACCTATGACGAGCACGGCGGCTACTACGACCACGTCCCGCCACCCGCCGCGCTCGCGCCCGACTCGATTCCCCCCGCGCTTGGTCCGGGCGACGTGCCGGGCGGCTATGACATCTATGGCCCGCGCGTTCCGGCGGTGGTGCTGTCGCCGTACGCGCGCGCAAGCGGCGTCACCAACGTGACGCACGACCACACCTCTGTCCTCGCCACCGTGGAGGCAAAGTGGAATCTGCCGGCGCTCACCTATCGCGACGCCAACGCCAAGACCGTGATGGACTTTCTCGACCTGGCCGCGCCCGCGCTGCTGTCGCCGCCGTCGATCACAGAACCGCCGCTGCCTGCGCAGGCGGCGACCAGCACATGACAGGAGGACAAACCGTGCGTCTCGCCCGCATCTCCGCCCCGCCCCGCCTGCGTTGGGGGCATCTACTCGCCGGCGTCTGCGCGCTGGCTATGTCGTCTGCAGCCGCGCCCGCCGGCGCCGCGGCGCACCCGTTCAAGCTGCCGAAGATCCACCACCTGTTCGTGATCGTGCTCGAGAACCAGGGTTATACGGCCACGTTTGGCAGCCCCAGCGCCGATCCCTACCTGGCGAAAACGCTCCCCGCGCAGGGCGCTCTGCTTGAAAACTATTTCGCCACCGGACACGAGAGCAACGACAACTACGTCTCGCTCGTGTCCGGCCAACCGCCGAACCCGGACAACCAAGGCGACTGCCAGCTGTTCGGCAACTTCGTCGGCGCGAAAGCCGAACCGGGCGGACTCGAGGGCGGCGTCGGCTGCGTCTACCCCGAAGAAGTGAAGAGCATCGGTGCACAGCTGTCGGCGAAGGGCTTGAGCTGGAAGGGCTACATGCAGGACATGGGTAACAACCCCAGCCGCGAGTCGGCGGCGTGCGGGCACCCCGCGCTCGAAGCCAAAGACGAAACGCAGAAAGCCGAAGCCGGCGACGGCTACGCCACGCGCCACGACCCGTTCGTGTACTTCCACTCGGTGATCGACAACGCCGCCTATTGCAACGCCCACGTAGTCGCGCTGGGCTCGCCCACCGGAGTGATGCCCAAAGGGGCGCTGCCGGGCGAGACGGGTCTCGCGACCGACCTCGAGCATGTGCGCACCACTCCAGCGTTCTCTTTCATCACGCCCAACCTGTGCGCCGACGGCCACGACTCCCCCTGCACCAACGAAACCGGCGGCGCCTCCGCGCTGGCGGACAT
>DASZFR010000167.1:0-29125 GCA_035939635.1 Solirubrobacteraceae bacterium | reverse complement strand
GCCGGTGGGCGCGTGCACGCGTTCGTCGGCGCGATTCGGCGAGGGCTTAGCGTCAATCCCGCGTGGGGCGGCGCCGGAGCGGCTTTTGAGCTCGCTTCGCTGGCCGGCTACGTAGGTCTGCTCGCGCTCGTCGCCGGGCGCAAGACGCCACGAATCGGCACGCGCGAGAGCGCCCAAATCACGCTCGCGGGAGCCGCGGCGACCCGACTGCTGCCGACGGCCGGTGCCGGCGGCGTGGCGCTCGCGGTCTGGTCCCTGCGGCGGGCTGGCCTTGAGCCGCGCGCCGCCGCGCGCACCCTGCTCGCGTTCATGGCGCTGCTGTATGGCGTGTTCCTCGCCGCGATCGTGCTCTGCGGTGGCGCGCTCGCCTTGGGGATCGTGCGCGCCGGCGGACCGACCGAGCTCGCCGCCGTTCCGGCGCTCATGGCGCTGCTCGCCATCGCAGCCAGCCTCGTGCTGGCTCTCCGACGCACCACGATCTGCGCCGATTCGCGGCTGGGAAGCGGCGCGCGACTGCTCGGTGACGCCGTGGATGAGGCGTGGCGGCTCATCCGTGAGCGCGACATGCGCCTGTTCGGCGCTGTCGCCTACTGGACCTTTGACGCAGCGGTGCTGTGGGCGATGCTGCACGCGTTCGGCGCGCCGCCCGCGTTGCCCGTCGTGGCGCTCGCTTACTTCATCGGCCAGATCGCCAACACGGTGCCCGTGCCGGGATCGGTGAGCGGCGGGATGACCGGCGTCCTGATCGCCTTCGGGGTGCCGGCCGAGGCGGCGCTGCCGGCCGTGCTCGCCTACCGAGCCATCGCGATCTGGCTACCGACCCCGATCGCGATCGCATCCGTGCCGGGTCTGCGCGCCACTATCGCGCGCTGGGGCCGCGAAGACGGCTCGAGAGCAACGCGCGAGCCACAGGCTCGCAGTCCGATGGTGGCGGCGCCGCCGGCGCGCGTCGCCGCCGCGCACTGACCCCGCGGTCCGCGCCCCGTCTGGCTAGGTACCCGTCTCGTCTCGCGTCTCGGGCGCGAGACCTTCGCGCCCGGCCCACAGCGCGGCCTGTGTGCGCGACGACAGGTCGAGCTTGCGCAGGATGTTGCTCGCGTGCGTGCGCGCGGTGCGCTCGCTGATCACGAGCTCGGCGGCGATCTCCTTGTTGGCGTTGCCGGCGGCGACCATCTGCAGGATCTCGACCTCCTCGGCGTCAGCGTCGTTGAGCACATACCCCGAAGCGCCCGCGGCCAGCGCCGCGTGAACGTCGGCCGAGCCGGTGCCGGCGACCGCATAACCGTTCCCCCCCGAAGGAACGAGAGGACCGGGCCGCTCACCGCGGCCCGGTCCGTCTGTTTGGAGACCACCAGAGCGGTGTGACTCCTTTAATTGTTTTCGTTTTGCCCGTGCCTCTGCGCTGCGTCAGCTTCGCGCGCCAGCTGCTTGAGCGCGTCGAAGAAATCGTCGGACTGTTTCCTGAACAACCCGGTTTCGGTCAGAAAGTTGACCACCCCCATCGCGATGCCCTGGGTGTTGGTGGGGCGCACGATCGAGCAGATGGGCAGCGACCGCTTCAGGAACGGCGTCGGCTCGGGCATGATCAGGTTGGCTTTGAGTTCCTCGTTCGAGGATTCTTTGAGGTTGGGGAACGTGAGGCCGTTTGTGGGATCGGTCAGAGCCGGCCCGTTTCCTGCCTTGTCCTGCCAGGTCTGAAAGTGCATCGCCTCGGTCGGCCCGATGCTGAGCACCACGCGCAGCGCCTCCACGTCGTTGACCCGCTGCGCGACTGACGGATAGAGGCTCGTACCTCCCTGCTCGATCATCGCGAAGTGAAATCCCGCGGTGTTCGCGATGGCCTGAATGTGCTTTTCGGGCGTGAGGTCTTTGTCGCTGCGGGGGATCGCCGGGAACTTGCCGTTGAACAGATCCGGTACCGCCTGCGCGAACGTGTCGCCGAGGTCGGGGTTTTTGGTGGTGCTGCGGTACTTGGTCCACCAGCTCGTGTCGACCGTTAGTTCCATCAGGTTGGTGAGCCGACCGATGTTCTGAGCTCCCGTGGCTTTGCTGCTCGGAAGCGTCGCGAACTCTTTGAGATCGACCGCCTGGGCGCCGCGCGATTCCAGGTACGCGTTGAGGAACGTGAAGTGCGTGAACTCGTCCTCGGTGTTGTCGTGGATGTATTGCGGCATGTCTTCGTCGAGCACTTCCAGCGCTTTGACGTATGCCGGGCTGCCGCCTCCGCCCGGAACCTCGCTGTCCTGGATCCCGCCGAGCTCGTTGTACTGCTGCCAGAAATCTGTCTCGAGGATCTCCGCCGCGGCCAGGAACCTCAAAATCGCCGCGTCGCCCTTGGAGAGCTTGGACGTCGACGGCTTGTCGGCGAGGGCGCTCACCGCTCCGCCGAAGGGCCCGAGCCCCGCGCCGACGCCCACGGCGACGCCGCTGGCGATGAACGCTCGGCGCGAGAGGCCTTTGCCAGCCTCCTCAGCCGTTCGTGCGATTTTCTCGTCCAGGCTCGATGAAGGCCCCAACTCAGTCGGACTTGGCATCTCTTCCTCCTTGAGAGGTTGTGTGGGAGCGGCTAATCCCCGAGACCCCGTCCGGCGCGGATCCTTCCCCCAAACGCCAAACCCGAGTGCGACCTCGTCAGTCCGAGTGTGACCTCGTCAGTGATCCACGCGCGCGGGTGGCACGTATTGATCTTTGAGCAACCTCCCGAAAGGAGAACCATGTCTGCAAACCAACTCGATCGCGCCACGGACCGGCGCGAGTTCTTGTCGCGCGCCGCAGTGTCTGGCGCCGGCGTGCTCGCCGGCGCAAGCGCGCTGGGCGCGCTGTCGCCCGCGATCGCTGACGCAAAGAAGGGTGGCAAGGGCAAGCCCACCAAGGGCGACCTGGAAATTCTCGGGGCGGCACAGATCGCGGAGGCTCTGGCCGTCACCACCTACACGAACATCATCAACGCCGCGCCCTTCTTCACGCGGCTGGCGTCTGACGATCAGGGCTATTTGAAGGCCGCGCGCCAGGAGGAGATGTCGCACTACCTGCTCGAGGAAGGCGTCACGCGCAAGCCCTCCCCGTTCACAACCTTCTACTACCCGCCGAAAATGTTCGCGGACGCGCAGACCACGCTGAACGTGCTGGTCACGCTCGAGGACGCGTTCATTGCCGCCTACCTCGTCGGCGTACGCGACTTCAGCACGGCTGACCTGCGCGTGACGGCAGCGCGCATCATGGGGATCGAGAGCGACCACCGCACGCTCGCGCGCGTCGTCGCTCCGGGCGTCGCGGGCCAGGACGGCGGCCCGGTCGAGATGGTCACGGGCATCCAGAAGAAGGCCGAGAGCGTCGACCCGCCCAACAACAACGGCTACGAGCGCACGCTGCGCTGGACCTCGATCAAGAAAGCTTTGGAAGCGCTCACGCCGTTCGCGGACAAAACAGCGGCCGCCAAAGCAGGCTTCGACACGAGCAAGGCATACAAGTTCGAACCATTCACGCCCAGCTTGCCGGAGCCATTGGGCGAATTCCACTCGTTCCTCGGCTGACGGCGCTGAGCCGACGGCGCTGGCCGGCGCAGAAACCACGGCGCCCGCAGGCTTCTCAGCTCAGAGCGGGCCAGCGCCACCGCGCGATGCGGTGGCGCTGGTTAGCCCCCAAACAGGCTCAGGCTCGCCGCCACTCCCTCTTATTGCAAGCCATCACCCGCCCAGCATTGCGAGCACGACCCAGGCCGGCGGCGCGACCGGCGCTCTCTACACCCACCCGCACTGCGGCGTCGGCTCACTAGGACTCCGCAGGCAGCGATTCCTTCCCGACGCGCGTCGCGGTGCGACGAAACGGCCGGGACTGCGGTCGCCGCGATGAGTTTGCGCGCCAGCAAGCGTTGGAGCTGAATGAGAGGAGCACCATGACGACAGCGGCCGCGGAGTACAACGGGAGGGTGATCGGCGAGTTCCACGCCAACGAAGTCGCCGACACGGCGACCGGCGAGGAGCGTGAGCGCCTCTTCGTGCTCGCTGCGAGGCGCTTCCCGCAGCCGGCCGAATACGCACAGCGGACCGATCGGGCGATCACGGTTCTGGTGCTCACGTCACTCTGCGCCGCGTGAGCGAGATGGATGCCGCCAACGAGCGCAGCCTGCTTGCTGCCGCACGCGCCGGCGACGAGCACGCGTTCGGCCAGCTCGCCTCACGCCACCGGCGGGGGCTCGAGCTGTATTGCCGGCTGATGCTCGGATGCCCTCACCATGCCCACGAGGCCGTGTGCGAGACGTTGCTGCGCGGCTGGCGCGGCCGCGATCGCGACCTCTCCTCGACGTCGGCGCGGATCTGGCTCTACCGGCTGGCCACGAACGTCTGCGTCGAGGATCTCGATCGCGCCGATGAGTCTCGGGCGCCGCGGGCGTTTGACTGTGTGAGAGATAGCGAAGACCGGCCGCGCTAGCGGCCGACGAGATCCCTCCCCGTTCAGCCCCTTCCCAGACCACTGGAGGTCCCATGACGTCCGTAGCGCGGAATATCAGCCGATGGCGCGCCTTCGCATTGCTGGCGGTGGCGTACTTCATGACGATCGTCGATCTGACGATCGTCAACGTCTCGCTGCCCACGATCGGCCGAGACCTTCACTTCTCCTCCACCAGCCTGCAATGGGTGGTGACCGCCTACGCGCTCACGTTCGGCGGCTTTTTGCTGCTCGGCGGTCGCGCCGCGGACCTGCTTGGCCGGCGTCGGATTCTGATGCTCGGGCTGGCCTTGTTCACGACAGCGTCTCTCGCCTGCGCGCTCGCCACCGCTGAGTCGTCTTTGATCGCCAGCCGCGCGCTGCAGGGGTTGGGCGCCGCGATCATGCTGCCGGCGGCACTGTCGATCGTGATGAACATGTTCGAGGAGGGCGCCGAGCGAAACAAGGCGCTCGGCGTTTGGGGCGGCCTCGGCGCGGGCGGCGCAACTGTGGGCCTGATCGCCGGCGGTCTGCTCACTCGCTACGCGGGATGGCAGTACATCTTCTACGTGAACGTGCCAATCGGGGCAGCCGCACTCGCGCTCGCGCCGCGGATCGTGCCCGACTCGAGGCTCGCCACGACACGGCGGCGGTTTGATGCCGCCGGCGCGATCGCCGGCACGGGCGGGTTGGTGCTGTTGGTGGACGCGATCGCGCAGGCGCCGCAGTACGGCTGGGGCGCGACCAGGACCGTCGCGGTGCTGGCAGCTTCGCTGGCGCTGCTCGCCGCGTTCCTTGTGATCGAGACGCGGGTGGAGTCGCCTCTGCTGCCGCTGTCGATCTTCCGTCTGCGGACCCTCGCCGGTGCGAACGTGGCGGGGCTGCTGCTCGGCGGCAGCTTCTTCGCGTTCGTGTTCGTCGGCACGCTGTACATGCAGCAGGTGCTGCACTTCAGCGCGCTGCAGAGCGGAGCTGCGTGGCTGGCGGCGTCGCTGACGTCGATCGGGCTCGCCGGCGTGTCGCAGTGGCTGGTCACGCGCGGCGGCGCCAAGATCGTGATGGCTGTCGGGATGACGCTGATCGCAGCGGGCGTGATCTGGGCGACCCAGGTGCCCACCCATGGCCACTTCCTGCAGAACCTGGCTGGCCCGTTCGTGATAGCCGGCGCCGGTACCGCGTTCGCATTCATCCCGATCTCGATTGCCGCGCTCGCCGGCGTCGAAGAGCGCCGCGCCGGACTCGCGTCCGGGCTCTTGAACACGTCCCAGCAGCTCGGTGGCGGGCTTGGCACGGCGATCGCGTCAAGCGTCGCCGCCAGCCACACCAAGGCGCTGCTTCAGGCCGGCAATGCCGCGCCGACGGCGCTCACCGGAGGCTTTCAGGAGGCGCTGTGGGTGCTGGGCGCGATCGCCCTGATTGCTGTACCGGCGATCTTCGTGCTCATACGCCGCAACGAGCTTTCTGAAGCGGTGGCCAAGAGCACGGTGCGCGAGGCGCGCCCGGCTCTCGCCGCAACACGGTGATCGGAGCAGGAGGGAGACACGACCATGACCACACCCGTGAATCGCTTTTCAGACACGTCCGCGATCGTCGTCGGCGCGAGTAGCGGCCTCGGCCGCGGGATCGCCATCGCCCTTGGCGAGGCCGGGGCTGCGACCGTCGCAGTGGCGCGCACCGGCGCGGCGCTTGCCGAGCTGTCAGCGCGCGTCCGCTCGATCCGGCCCGAGGCGGCCGACGCCTCTGACCCTTCCATCGCGGGCAGCCTGCTCGACCGCTACGACCCGCACATCGTCGTTCTCGTCGCCGGCGCAAGGCCGCTCGTGCGCCCGCTGCAACACCAGACCTGGGAGACCTTCTCGGTCAACTGGCACACCGATGTGCGGATCGCGTTTCACTGGCTGCGGGAGGCGCTGCTCAAACCGCTGCGCCGCGGCAGCAAGGTGGTCGTGATCTCAAGCGGTGCGGCGCTGGCCGGGTCGCCGCTCAGCGGCGGCTACGCCGGCGCCAAGGCCACTCAGCGCTTCGTCACCGAGTACGCGCAACGAGAGGCAGAACGCTCGTCGTTGGGTATCACCTTCACAGCGTTGTTCCCGAGGATCACCCCGCTCACCGAGTTGGGCCGGCCGGCAGTGCAGGCGTACGCGGCCCGCAGCGGCCAAAGCGAGGCGGAATACCTGCGACAGTTCGGCGCGCCGCTCACCCCCGAGATCGCAGGCGCGGCCGTCGTCGAGTTGGTACGCAAGGACACGGCGGCGATCGCCCCCGGCTACCTGCTGACGGGCGCCGGCCTGCAGGACCTACCGTCATGACCCCGACCCCGCACACCCACACACGAGGAGGCACGCTCATGAGCGAGCACCGGATCGGCACCCAGGAGGAATGGCAGGCGGCGCGCGATGCGCTTCTGGGAGAGGAGAAGGAGCTGACGCGCCGCGGCGACGAGCTCGCCGAGGAGAGACAGGCGCTGCCGTGGGTCGCGGTCGAGAAGGACTATCGATTCGAGACCGAGACCGGCAGCAAGACGCTCGCCGATCTGTTCGACGGGCGCTCGCAGCTGCTCGTGTACCACTTCATGTACGGGCCCCCCTACGAGGGAGGCTGTCCGGTGTGCTCGTCGATCACGGACACGTTGGCCGCTCAGGTACCGCACCTGAAGGCAAGGGACACGACCCTGGTGCTCGCCTCGCGCGCGCGTCTTGAGAAGCTGCTCGCATACAAGGAGCGGATGGGCTGGGACATCGACTGGGTGTCGACGGTCGGCAGCGACTTCAACCGCGATCTCGGCTTTATGAACACCGAGGAGGAGCTACGGCCCTTCCTCGAAGGCCCCATCCCGGTGACCGTCGAACAGAACGCACGCATGTGCGCCACCGACGCGCTGGGATACGTCACGGAGGGTCCGGGCCTGAGCGCCTACGCGCTGTCAAACGGGACCGTCTATCGGACCTACGTGACGACCCGACGCGGGCTCGAGCCGGCGATGGCCTACTACGCCTTGCTGGACCGAACGCCGAAAGGTCGCCACGAGAGCGCCACCGAGCCGCTTTGGGTGCGCCGCCACGACGAGTACTGAACCTGGTCCGCGTGGTGTCGCCAGCGTTACGCGAGCTGCCGGCGCCTCGCTCGGGTTCGGGTTCGATGACGAGCGCGGTCGACATTCTCGCGCGCTTCGCCATCGCCCTGGGCGCCGAGGTCCTGCTGTTGTACTGGACGTCGGCCTACTTGGCATGTGTGCGGCGGGACTATGGCTACGCCGCGACGAGCTCGCCGGCCGGGCTCGTCCAGCGCTCGCTCACCTGGCGGAGGATCTCGATCATCGCTGCCGCGGGTCGCGGCCGATAACCGGCCGGCAAAGCGACGACGATGGGGCGCGTGAGTCCCCCTGGGCCAAACCTAGAGATGCGAACGGTATGTGGAGCGCTGCGGGCCACCATCTCTGGCACCGGGGCGACCCCAACGCCGGCGCCCACGAACCCGAGGATCGCCGTGTAATCGTCGTTGTGAAACGCGATCTGTGGCTCAAACCCGGCGCTGTGGCAAGCGCGGATGAATCGCCCGGCGTCCGGGCACGCGGTGGTGGTCCCCAGCATCCACTGCTCGTCGGCGAGCTCGCTCAGCGCAATCCGCTTGCGGTGCGCGAGCCGATGTCCCGGCGGGAGGGCGAGCAGCATGGGCTCGTCGAACAGGTGCACTCCCTCGATCTCTGGCACGGAGAACAGGTCCGGGTCGTTGCAGAGCGCGAGGTCGAGCTCGCCGCTGCGCAGCGGCGCCAGCACGCCCCCAGGGTCGACCATCGCCACCGACAGCTCGACGCCTGGTAGACGCTCGCGGAACTTCGCTATCGCCAGCGGCATGATCGTGGCGGCCGCGGAGGTGAGCGTCGCCATTCGCAGCCGCCCCGCCTCCATCCCGAGCAGCTCGTTCAGCTCGACCTCGGCGTCTTCCAAGCGCCCCACAACCGCCTCCGTATGCGCCGCGAGCAGCTCGCCGGCGTCGGTGAGCCGCGCTCCGCCCGGCCCGCGGGTCACGAGTGTCGTGCCGGCTTCGCGCTCCAACAGCGCGATCTGCCGCGACACGGCCGGCTGTGTGTAGGCCAGCGCGTCGGCCGCGCGGGAGAACGAACCCTGCCGCGCGACCTCACGCAACACGATCAGACGTTTGACGTCGAGCATGACGCAGAGTTATACCCCATCCGACACAACTCTATTTGAGTTTATAGGTCGCGAGAGCGATGCTTGGCACATGCTTTCCCTCCAAACCATCCCGGTCACCATTCGTCCCGCCTATCCCGAGGACGAGCCGGCAATCAGACGGCTGGCAGCGCTCGACAGCGCGCCGGTGCCACGCGGCCCGCTCGCACTGGCCGAAGTGGCGGGCGAGGTGCGCGTTGCTGTCTCCACCGATGGACGCAAAGCGATCGCCGACCCCTTTCACCGCACGCTTGAGCTGGTCGCCGTGGTGCGCCAGTACGCCGCGGGCGCCGCTGCCGTGGCATCGAGCTAAGGCACAGCGGCACCGCTCGTCGCTCGCGTTGACCGGTCTCGATCGACTGTCTTCGCAGGGCGCGCACGTCTCGCCGTTGAGTATCTCCCCCAGGCCGTGCGCGTCCACGACCCCGATCAGGGCGGTGCCGGCTGCGCGCTTGTGGCGGCGGATCCCGCCAGGTTCGTTTGAGCCGCGAACGCGACCGCCGCCACGACGGCGAACAGACCAGCCACGGCAAACAGCGTCGCGGTGGTGCCGAACGCCTGGTAAAAGACACCCGCCCCGGCCTGGCCCGCGGCGAACACCGCCGCGTGGATGCTGCTGGCAGTCGTAAAGATCTGTGCGCGCACCTGGGGCGGTGCCACGCGCTGGCGGATCGAGATCAGCCCGACGAACCCGGGACCATCAAACAGGCCCGTGAGCAAGATCAGCGGGAACGCCACAAGCAGGCTCGTGGCCAGAGGCCATGCCGCGGCTGAGATGGCCATCGCGACAAAGCACCAGCCCATCAAGACCGGCGAGCGCCCGGCTCGGCGCAACCCCAGCGCGCCGATCATCGAACCGAGCGAGATAAAGGCCCACATGTATCCGGAGCTGTGCGCGCCGGCACCGATGCTGACGGCGTACGCGGGGAAGGCGATGATGAGCGCCCCCCACGCGAGCACATAGACGCAATCGATAACCAGGTTCCATCGCAGCGGGGCGATCAGCCAGCTCGCGGCAAGACCCTCGCGCACCGCGTGCAGCACGCTTTGCGGACGCGCCTCCGGATGGACGGGCCGCAGCTCGAAGGTCTTGTCGCGCGCGATCGCGGCCGCGAGAAGCAAGCCGCCGATGAGTGGCACCTCGACCGCCGTTGCTGGTCCCGCAGCGCCGGCGATCACCCCCGCGAGCGCCGGTCCGACGATGAATGCGAGGTTGAAGCTCGCAGCTTCGAAGGCGTTGGCTGCGCCGAGCAGCTCCGGGCCGGCCACCTCAGGCAGCGCCGCCGAGAACGCTCCCGCGGACAACGGGGACGCGATGCCGTAGAGCATCGCGGCGATCGGCAACACCCAGTTCGGCGCGTGCCCGGCGAGCAAGAGCACCGCTGCCACAGCGAGCGCCGTGAGGAGGCGGTCGAGCACGAGCAGTCGCCGCCGGCTCGTCGTCACGTCGAGCCAGCCTCCGAGGAACGGGCCCGTGATCGCGCCGGGCAATGACGCCGCGGCTGCCACGATGCCCGCGAGCGCCAGGCTGTGGGTACGCTCCAGCACGAGGAGCACGGCCGCGACCTCGAACATTGTGCCCGTCGCGCGGACCGCGGCGACAGTGGCGGAGTAGCGCGCGAAGCCGGGCCGACGCAACAGCCTTGCCATTTCCGAGGACCGCATCAGGTGATCCTCGCAGGCGCCAATCCTTGCCCCGCGCCGTTGGCTGCGCCGCGCTTCAGGCCTCGAGCAGCTGCTTGAGACGCCGTAGGTCGGCTTCGTTGGCGCGCCGCATCGCGCGCGCCATGAGAGGCGCGGTCGCCGCCGCGAAGCCCGAAGGCTCGCCGCGGTTGCGAAGCGTCATCCTCGTGGCCGACTCCGCAGCGTCCTCCCACGCGTAGGTCGTCTCCATCGCAAACGGACCCTCGGCGGTGGCTATCACAAAGCGCCGGCCGGGCTCGTCCTCACGAACTTCGTAGGTGTACTCGAGGCTCCTGCCGAGGAACCTGGCCACGAAGCGTACGCGCGACCCGACGACGGCCGGCGGCGGCGTCTCCCACTCGACGGACTGGATGTTCTTGTACCACGCTGTTGCATTGCCGGGATCCGCAGCGAAAGCCGCAACCTCCTGGCGCGGACGCTGGATCTCGATCTCCGTAAGGACATCGACCGCCACGGTCGCTGGACGCTATCGCCGCGCTCGGTGCTGGTGCAAAACGACGCCGAGCTGTCTCACAGCTGCACCCAGCTCACCGTCAGCACGAGCCAGATCAGCGCGACGAGGAGGTTGCTCACGGCGCCTATACCCTCGGCTGCTGCGCCCCGCAAAGCACCTCGCCGGCGTGGCGCCGGCTTCGGGTCGGTAGCCGGCGCGCGCTCGGAGTTGCGGCCCTTTGACGTGCGTGCGGCCTGCGGCCTACCCTCGGCGACCTGCGCGTCGATCGCAGCTTGGACGGCGCTCAAGCGCTGCACGAGGCGAGCGCGCACCTGCTCGAGCTCGCCGACGCCGAGCAAAGCCGGACCACCACTCGTGCGGGCGCTGCTTGCGACCGCGCCCGCGCCGGGGTGCTCAGCTTCGATGTCCCCGAGCGCCTGCTCCAGCGCACCTATCTGGGCGCGCAGCTGCGCGCGTCTTTCGGCCTGCGCCTCGCCGACTCCGTCCGAGGGTTCCGCAGAGACGTAAAGCGCGGCCGCGACCTCGCGCGGATCGACGCCGATCTGGTGAGCCTTACGAGCCGCGCTCGCTGCGATCTTGCTCACACCCGACGCTTGCCGGAAGGTAGGTGCGACGAAAGTGCCGCTGCCCTTGCGCGTTTCGATCAGCCCCTCCTGCTCCAAACGCTGGTAGACGACACGCGCGGTGTTGACGTTGACGCCGGTTGCCTGCGCAAGATCGCGAAGCGCCGGCAGGCGCTCACCGGGCTTGAGCTCGCCCGCACCGATGCGCGCGCGCAAGGCCCATGCGAGCTGCACGCCGATAGGGACCTCGGCGTCGCGATCGATTGCCACCTCGAGATCCGCAGGTCCGATCTCGCCCCGCTGTTGTCGCTCGGGTGGCTCGCTCACAACACCAAGATAACCGGTTGGCCAGCCGACTAGTGCGCTAGTGATCTAGTACTCTCGCCGAAGATGGCCACAGCCGCGTGTACCCGCGCTGAGCCTCGCGCACGACCGCGACGCGCCGTGCCAGCGGTTGCGATCTGCGCACGGAGGCGCTGATCGTGCGCAGCGTTGCGCAGCGAGCAGTGATCCCGGCGCGGCACCTGCTCGAGGAACTCGGCGACATGATGATCCTCGCGGGCAAGACGATCGTCTCGGCGCTGCGGCCGCCCTACCCTTACGGCGGCGAGCTGGTGTCGCAGTTTCTGTTCGCGCTGCGCCTGATCTGGTTTCCGCTGCTGATCTCCACGGTGTGCCTCTGCTACGCGGCGCCCGGCCTGCAGGCAGCGAACTTCCTCACGCTGTTCGGCGCACTGGACCGCCTCGGCGGGTTCTTCGTCCTCGGGGCCGTTCGCGAGATCGGACCGACAGTGACGGCGATCGTCGTGGCCGGCGTGGCGGGCACGGCGATCACCGCCGACCTCGGCGCGCGCAAGGTGCGCGAGGAGCTCGACGCGCTGCAGGTGCTCGGCGTGGACCCCGTCAAGAACCTGGTCGTGCCGCGCTTTCTCGCGCTGATGGTGGTCACGGGGCTGTTCGACATCTACGCCGTCCTCTTCGGCATCTTCGGCGGCATCCTCGCCGAGCTCGTCAACGGCCAACCGCTGGGCCCGTTCTGGGCGACGCTGTTCGCCAACGCCTCCACCACCGACCTGTGGGGATCGGTGCTGAAGTGCACGCTCTACGGCGCGATCATCGCGATTGTGTGTTGCTACAAGGGCATGGCCGCGTCGGGCGGCGCCGAGGGCGTGGGGCGAGCGGTCAACGAGGCGGTCGTCATTGCGATCACCGGCATCTTCTGCTTCGACTACGTCTTCACCCAGACGCTGCTGGCGACGCACCCCAACATCCTCGTCATCAAGTGAGCGAAGTGTCGCGCCGACACATTGCCGGGTCAGCCCCCGATTGGCGCGCGCGGGTTGGCGCCCCAGAAGATCTGCGTGCCTAGCGCGCCGATGATGTGGACGAGCACGAGGTTCAACACCATGGACTTCGCGGTCGCCTTGCCCACGCCGACCGGTCCACCGCTCGCGGTGTAGCCGTAGTAGCAGGCGACGAGCACGATGGCGGTGGCCATGAACATGGCCTTCGTGAGGCTGTAGACGAAGTCGGGCGGGTTCTGAAACTGCCAGAAGACAAGCAGGTAGCCGCCGGAGGAGACGTAGCCGATCTGATGCACCACGGCGAGGTATGAGGCGACGAACGCCGCGCCGATTCCGGCCATATACATGAACGGCAGCACCAGCCAGGCGGCCAGCAGCCGGGTCGCGCAGAGGAACGTTATGGAGTCGATCCCCATCACCTCGAGCGCGTCGATCTCCTCGGAGATGCGCATTGCGCCCAGCTCGGCCACGATCCCCGTGCCGACCTTCGCGGCCATCATGTAGCCGAACGCATACGGAGTGATCTCGCGCAGGTCACACCACGCGCTGAAGACGCCGGAGTACGCCGGCGCTCCCGAGGCCTCGGTGAAGTACGCGCCCTCGATCCCGCACTGCAGGCCGAGGATGAACATCAACGTCCAGATGATCACCGTCGAGCCCACGATCAGAATGCCCGCCTGGCGTAGCGACTCGCCGAAGAAGCGCAGCACGCGCAGGCCCCACACGTCGCGCACGATCAGGCCCGTGAAGCGGCCGATCTCCCCCGTCGACGCGAGCCATTCGCGGCCCATCCCGCGCAGCTCCTCCCTGATCATCGACCTATCTTACATGCCAGCTGTATGGTATGTTTCTGCGGTGATCCGGACCTCGCCGTCTGTGGGCGCGAGATACTTCGCAAGCGATGGCGTCCGCTGCGGCCTCCAAGAACAGCAAGCGCCGCAGCCAGGCCGAGCGCAGGGCGACGACGCGCACGTCGCTGCTCGACGCCGCGATCGAGTGCCTCCTCGAGGATGGCTATGCCAACACGACGACTCGGCGCATAGCTCAGCGCGCCGGCGTGACTCCCGGCGCGCTACAGCACCACTTCGCGTCGAAGGCCGAGCTGCTCGGGGAGCTCGTCGCCTACGTCAGAGCCAAATGGGCGAGCGAGATGTTCGCGCAGGGAGTCCCGCAGACTCGCTCGGTCCGCAAGCGCCACGAATTGCTGCTCGACCGCATGTGGCGCATGTACAGGGGGCCGCTGTTCCGCACCTTGCTAGAGCTGGGCATGGGTGCGCGCACCGACCCCGAGCTGCGCAAACACATCGTCGGAGGCCACGGTGAAATGGTTCGCTGGAACGAGATCGCCGCCCCGATTCTGTATCCGGAGCACGCCGGGCCCGAACTCATCCCGCTGATCGTGACCGGGCAGGCAGCGCTGCGCGGTCTCGCTCTCCTGGGGCTCGAGGGCGAATCCGACCCAGACAAGCTCTGGCCCGCCACCCGCTCGCACCTGATGGCGATGGCCGCGCAGGTCCTCAACGATCCAGAGCTGGCTCCGGCGCGGCGGCGGCGCCGCACCGCATGAGCGCCGGGTCGGGCTTCTCTGCGGACGAATCTGACGGCTCGCGCCGGCCGCCGCGCTTCTTGCTGTTGAAGCGAACGACGATGGCAGCCTTGACCGCCTTTGTAACCGTGAACATCTGGACCGGCTGCCCGCTGCTCGCGCTGTGGGTCGGCTCACAGTTCGTGGGCGAACGCCGTTTGAGCATGGCGGCAGTGGGGCTGACCGTGACGGTGCTCGCGGTGCTGGTGTTCGTGTTCGCAGTGGCGCTCACGTGGCTCAACAACGTCTACGACGAGCTCACTGGACGGCCCCCCGCCGAACGGCGGGCGACCTGGCTGCGCAGCATGCGCGCCGAGGACGAGGGACACGTGAGCCAGCGTGTGGGGATCACGCTGCTTGAGCGAATCGTCATCGCCAACGTGTACATCGCGATGATCGTGTTCGCGACCTGGTACGTGTTCTTGGCTGGGTCGCCCGGGCCGGCGCTGTGAACTCCTACCTACTCCGGAGGACCGCGGCGCTGAGATCCTGATTGTTGAGCCGTGATCCACCCGCGTGGGGGCCCGATCGTCTCTCGGGGCCCCAATCACGACCTCGAGATCCCGACGGCCCACGCCCTCTCTGTCGATGCCCCGCCAGGAATCGAACCCTGGGTACTGCCCAAGGGGCTCGGAGCGCCCTCAGCTCAGGTGCCGGATGATCCGCACCAGGTCGTCGCGTTCGTAGCCGTTGCGGCGCGCCAGCTGCACCAGCTCGCGCGCCTTCGCCAGCACGAGGCCGCGCTCTGGCGTGCCCGCCACGCGGATCGCGTGGCCGCGGCGGAACTCGAGCAGACCCTCGTCGCGCAGGTCGCGAAGCGCCCGCAGGACCGTGTTCGTGTTCACCTGCATCACCGCCGCCAGATCCCGCGCCGGAGGCAGACGCTCGCCCGGCTTCGCGTCCCCTTCGGCGATCGAGCGCCGGATTTGAGCGGCGACCTGTTCGTGCAGCGCCGCGGGGTTCGCCCGATCGATGTTGACGCGGAGCATGGTGCTAGTCATACTAGCTTCTATGTCTCTCGTAGTCGAGGATCCGCCTGCTCGCCGGCGGGACGCGGGCGTGCTCCGTGACGCTCGCGATCGCCAAAAGCGCCGGCACCGGCGAGCCATCGCCGCTGGGCTGCTCGGCGTGGCGCTGGCCGGTGCGATCGCCGGAGGGACGGCCCGCATTTCGAGCTCGGGTCAGTCCAACCGAGCCGCAGGCGATGGGTTTGAACCGTTCGCCGCTCGGCACCGCCTAAGCGCCGAAGGGGTCTGCCGCTCGCTGCTGCCGACCGCCACGCAACTCGCGCCGGGAGGGCAGCGAGGCCAATTTCGGGATCCGAAACTCAGCTACGCCTTCTGGCGCACGATTGTTGTCACCCGGACCGGGCCCGGCACGATGATGCTGTTTGAATCCGCCAACCACCTCGCCACGCGAGACTGCTTCGTCGGTCGCGAGCCCAAGAGCGCGACGGGGGGTGGCAGCGACAGCTTGCGGCCTCCCGCACCGCTCGCGGCGCACTCGGTGGCGGACCCTATTTCCGGCGGCGCCCGGACTCTGTCCGAGGAAGGCTTTGAACAGATCTCCTGGATCGCCGCTCGGAGCGGAGCGGATGTGAAGCGCGTGACCATTCGCTTCCTCGATGGCGGCCACGTCGCGGCTCGAATTGCCAACGGGTGGTTTCTGGCGTGGTGGCGCGGACGCCGGCCGCTGGCGAAGACCAGCGCAATCATCGCCAGCTGAACATCGAGCGCGCCGCGGCGCCCTGGCGCTAGGGAACGGCAAGCTGGAAGCGCCCGACGGTCGGAAACTTCATCGGGTTGGCCTGTGCACCCCCGCCGAACTGTGCCGCGATCGCCTCGTACAGGGGGCCTTCGCCGCCGCTTTCGCCACCGATGCCCGCTGACTTCGCGAAAAAGACGCGGCCCGAGTAGCTCGTCGCACAGCGATCCTCGAGCGGGACCATCATCTGCACGCGTTCGCCCGCCGCGATCGTCCGTTGTGAGGGCTGCGAGACGATCACAGCAGGAGTCGCACAGCCCGCTACTTCCTTCGGGTGCAACTCCACGGCGTACGCCGTGGAGGCGTTCGGCGCCGCGACCGGCGCACGGAAGCTCACCGACAGCGCAGGACCGGCCCCTTCTTGACCACCGCTCGGTTCAAACGCCTTCTGAGTGGTGGGAGTGCTGCTGCGAGCCCACGCCAACAGCGGCCAGACTGGGTGGCTCGAACGCGGCACGTAGCTCACCTGCACATCCGCGCTCAGGCCCGCGAAGCTCGGGAGCGGGACTTCACGGCTGGAGCGCGCGCGACATTGCAGCTGCGGTGTGCTGGGCGGGATCTGGCAGTGCGACCCGTCCCCGTAGACCACCTCGAGCACCGCTCCACCGGGGGCGTTGCTTGCGTACCCAAACGGCGACTGCCACGCGCCCGCGCTCATGCTTGCGTTGGCGTCCCGCGGCGGGGGAAGCACGATCAGGTACGCACCGTCAGGACCGTACGGACGCACCGTGAAGCTCCCGCTCGGCGCGCTCACCTCGATGGCCGCCACGGCCGGGCCCAACAGGCCCATCGCGACCTCGCGCAATTCCGACTGCGGGCAACGAACGCCCCAGTCGCTCTGGCCAGGCAGGTCGCAGTGGACCTGGTCGCCTGGAGCAACGTTTTCGCCCGCGAGCGGGAGCGCGTTTGCGGTGACGATAACCGGTGGCCCCGGGAGGAACGCTGGCGCGCGGCTACCCACCGCGGGGCAAGCGTCCGTGGCGATCGCGTCGGCCGGGAGGAACGGATGGAAGCGGCCGTCTGCGCCGAACGCGTAGCCGGTTCCCAGCCCGCCCAGCTGCCCGTTCACTATGCGTCCGCCCTGCAGGCACACAAGCCCGCGCGTCGTGCGCAGCACGCGCATCCCCCAAGCCGGCCCGCCTTCGGGGTCGGGCGCGCGGATCGGAACGGGCGCGACGCTGTCCGCGAGCGGCTGCCCGAGTCCCGTTTCGGGATTCGCGGGCAGCACCGATGCCGGTGGAAGCGGCCTTCCCGTGGCGATCAGCAGCGCCCCGCTCGCCGCCCCTCCCAGCACCATCACCGCCACGATCGCCGGCGCGACGGCGCGACGCCCTCGCCACCGATGTCGCGGCTCGGGGTGCGAGGGAGTCGCGCCGCTCTCGGCGCGGTCGATCAACGCCCGCAGCCAGCTCAGCGACGGCGGCGACGCCGCGGGCTCGGGTCGCGATGCGCGCAGGCGCTCCTCGATCTCGTGCGCGCTCGTGCTCGTCACGACTCCGCTTTCACCGCGCACGATCGTGCGCCTTCTCGGCCCTTCAGGTCCTCGCCGCCCTCGGCATCCAGCTCCCTTCTGAGGCGGTTGCGAGCCCTGTGCAGGCGCACGGCCGTCGCTGTTTTCGAGCGTCCCGTCACGCCCGCGATCTGCGCCGGCTCGAGCTCCTCCCAATAGCGGAGCAGCAGCACCTCGCGGTCCCGCTCGGACAGGCGGCCAAGAGCCTCCGCCAACCCGCGGTCCGGCAGCGCGTGAGTCGGATCGGGCGCGACCGCCGTGCTCCGCAGCCGCATGCCCAGCCGCAGGCGTCGCGACGCGCCCCGACGCTCGTCGGCCAACGCCCGGCGCGCAACGCCGTAGAGCCACGGCAGCGGGTCTTCGGGCAGCGCGCCGCGGCGGCGCCACGCGACGAGGAAGACCTGTGCCGTGACCTCCTCGGCCGTCTCCCGGTCGGAGCGGCGAAGCGCGTAGCGGAAAACCGCGCCGGCGTGGCGCTCGTAGAGCTCCTCGATCAGACGACGTTCCGCCCCGCCCACACCTGCACTATGGCCGGCAACGGTCGCTGCATTACAGACAACCCGCCCCAACGCCAGATGCGATCGCGTGTTGGCGAGCTCAGCGCGATGTCGTCAACCGGCTCTGGCGCGCGTGTGGCGGTTGAGCGCCGACCTCCCTCGGAGGAAGCCGAAGCGTGACGGCCCCGATCACCAGTTCCCCGGGCGCGCGGCCGTACGAGCGTTTCGCGTCGGGCCCCGCTGCCTGGTAGATGACCTCAGCCCGCAGGCCGTTACGAGTACAAGCGTCGGCGAACGGATATTCGAGCCTGATGCTCACCCGCGCGGAGGCCGCGATGTTTTCGTCCAGGACCGCGCTGCGCACGCCTTCGGCGCGTGGCCCGCAGGCGCTCGTGGAGACCGCGTACCCCTCCGCTGCGCTCGTCACAGCGAAGGGAGCGTCGGGGATCGAGATGATCGCTGCGGTGACCTGGTTGCCGCGCGTTTGGAACGTTGCGCTCGGGGTGCGCACGAAGCTGCCCGGCGGCGTCACGCGCAGCGACGCCGGATACGGGTTTGGAGGCGGGCACGCGTGCTTGACCGCGACCGACGAACCGGTTTCGGCGTCGGAGCCGTTTTCGCACGTGTGCCCCTGCGTCGAATACGTGATCGCGACGAGCGGTCCGGCCGTGCCCGGGCCTTCGCCGGGCACGTCGGTTCCGGGCGCCTCTCCTTGGCTTTCTCGTTCGCTGGGAGTTTTTTCGGGCAGCACGATGAGATACGCGCCGACGCCCGGGACGACCGGCACGACTCGGAGCTCGCTACCGGCGCGATAGGTCACGCTGACTGCCCTGGGCCCGAGAATGCCGTAGAGGATCTGCCTGCGGCGGCCTTGGAGAACGCGCCCGGTGCGCCTCGCGAACTGCCGGCGGCCGCCTCGGAGGTTGCGCCTCGCGAAGGCCGCGTTTTCGTCGGCGCCCTGGAATTCTGCGACGACGGCGCTACCCCATGCTTGTCCCCCACCGGTCACGTCTCCGTACGCGAGCACGCAGCTTCCGCGTTCGCTCGTCACCCCGCCCTCAGCCGCCGCGCCCGCGTAGCTCGGAAGCACGCCCGGTCCGACCGGGTGAAACCGACCGTCATCTCCGTACGCGCCATCCAGCCCGAGCTCCCCGAGCTGTCCTTCGCTGACGCGCCCGATCTGCACGCACGCGAGCCCGCGGGTCGTCTGCACCACGCGCATCCCCCACGGCAGGCCACCGACCGGGTCCGGCACACGCACGGACAGAAGACGCGACTGCCCCGGGAGCGGCAGTCCCGCGCCGGCGCTCGGGGTCGCGGAGGGTGTGGGCGGAACAGAAGCGCCCGTAAGAATCACGCCGCTTGTCGCGAGCGCCAGCGTCGCGCCGGCGAGCAACAGCAACACGACCGCCAAGATCAGCGCAAGGCGGCGCCCGCGGCCTGGGATAAGCCGCCGCGCGGGCGCGCGGCGTAGCGAACGCGGGTGTCGGGCGACCCGCACGAGCTCCGCCTCGAGCTGATCGAGCACTTGGAAGGAGTGGGTCATTGCGCAGCCTCCTGTTGAACCGGACACGCGCGCAGCGCGTGCTGGAGGGCCCTGATTCCTCTAGAGACGCGAGCGCGGGCCGTGGGCTCGGACACGCCCAGCCGTCGCGCGAGCTCGCCATAGGGCAGCTCGTCGACCACACGCATGCGAACCGCGTCCCGTTGATGACGACTCAGCGTCTGGAGTGCCGCACCCAACCTCGCCCGTGTGCTCGGGAGTTCGGCCGCGCTCTCTATCGCAGCGAGGTCGTCCTCGTGCGCACGTGGCATCGTCATCCCGAGGCGGTCGAGAGCAGCACGGCGCGTTTTACCCCGTCGCAAGTAGTGGCCGAGCTGGCGGCGCCCGATCGTGAACAGCCATGCGCGCATCTCCTCGCGACTGTCGCTGCGCACGCGCGGCCACGCGCGCCAGGCCTGCGCGAAGGTCTCCGCCGTCAGTTCCACAGCGACCTCCGGATCGAGCGTTCTTCGAGCGAGGAACAACAACAGCGCCTCGGCCTCCTCTCTGTAGAACGTCACGAAGGTCTCGGAATCAGCCATCACTCCTAGATTGCCGCGACGCGCTTTTTCGTGACGCCTGCGCGCCACCTCGTTGGATTGCGGCCGCCGGCGGCGAGCCGTCAGACGACAGGTTCGCGACAGGGGTTTCGTGCATCGGTGCGCGCGCGAGGCGATCGCGCTGACTGGCCGCAGGCCACGTCGTTTGACACTGCGAACGGCTACTCCCGCATGTCCTTCAAATGGGCGGGACAAAGGAGGGTCGGTGATGCCAGCCTTCCCTCGAACCGCCGCCCATCATTCCATTGAGCGCCCATGCCTCTCCCTCGGTTGGCGACCTACGTGGACCACGCGATTAGATCAAAGGCCCGCTGAGCCGGACGCGCGCGCAAACTGACCGGATCGCTTCTGCATCCGAGCAAGAACAGGTCGCCCGCCGCGCCAGCATGAGGCGCAGCTCGCTTCTCCGGCGGCGGGAATCCATCACCCGTGGCGATCGTCCTGCTTGCCTTGAGAGCACGAGTCAGCGGCCCGTATCGGCGCTTGCGTTTCTGAACGACGCTGACGCCGCCGCTGCTCAACGTCGCTTCAGCCGCTGTGCCAGCTTCGTCCTGGCGTTGAAGACGCCCTTCATCGCCCTGTCGGGGGCCGACCCGTCGGGCGGCATCATGCCGATCTGGCGCGCGTACTGCAGTTGATCGACGACGACGAAGTTCGAGACGACCTTGCCGTCGCGCACGACGAAGTGGTCAATTCCGTCGATCGCCAGCGCCTTGCCGGTTGGCGCGACGCCGAGCAGCGGGCCCGAGTGCGTGCCCGTCATGTGCCACTGCACGAACACGTCCTCGCCCTGCTCGGCGAGTCCGACGATCTGAATGTTCCAGTCGGGGATGGCCGCAAACACGTCCTCGAAGTAGGCGACGATCTGCTCGCCGCCGCGGCAGGTTCGGTCGGGGAACCGCTCGACGGTCTCGGCCGTGTAGAGCTGTCTGAGCGAGGCGGCGTCGTGTCGGTTGAGGATCTCAAACGCCCAGCGGAGCAGCTCCGCGTTTGAAACGTCGGTGGGGCGGTTGCAATGGCCATGGCGCGATTGTGTCAGCTACGCGGCGGGGTAGGCCAGATTCGGGTCTCGGGCGCAGACCGTCGCGCTGCTTTGCGCTCGACGCGAGCCGCCTTACGCGAGTCGCACCTGGAGGCTCTCGACGGCTCGCCCCATGAGGTTGGGTCGCCAGCGCGGCTGATCGGACATCAACTCGATCCGGGACCGGCGGTCTAGCAGCCGCGAGAGCGCGATCGACGTCTCGAGTCGAGCCAGGGGAGCACCGAGACAGTAGTGCAGGCCGTAGCCGAAGCCGAGGTGGGAATTGGGGTCGCGCGCGAGGTCGAGGCGATGGGGCTCCTCGAACTGCTCGGGGTCGCGGTTGGCGGCGGCCTGGACCAGGAAGACGAGGTCCCCGGGCGCGATCCGGCGACCGCGCAGGTCCAGCTCTTCCGACGCCCACCGGACCATCAGCTTGGAGGGGCCCTCGAAGCGCAATAGCTCCTCGACCGCGGAGGCGATCAGCGAGGGGTCGGTGCGCAGGCGTTCCAGCTCGTCAGGATGGGCGAGCAACACCGCGAGCCCGTTGGCGAGCAGCCCGGTCGTGGTCTCGTGGCCGGCGAACAGAAGCAGCACCGCGTTGGCCGTCGCCTCCTCTGAAGTCAGCTCGGCGGCCGTGTGCATCGCGGCAAGCGTCCCCAGCAGGTCGTCGGCGGGCTGGGCCCGGCGGCGCTCCAGCTGCTCGCCGAGGTAGCCGGCGAGCGCGATCAGCGCCTCGCGGCCGCGCCGGTGGCGGTCGCGCAGCCCGCTGGCGAATACCAGAGTGGCCAGATCCTGCGACCACGCCCGGAAGCGGGCATGGTCCTCTGGCGGGATCCCGAGCAGCTCCGCGATCACGATCGCAGGCAGCGGGACCGCGAAGTCAGCAAGGAAGTCGAGCTCTTTGGCCAGCCCGTCGATGAGCTGATCGACCACCCGTTCGACCGTCGGGCGCAGCGCCTCAATCGCCGGCGGGGTAAACGAGGGCCGCAGCGCACGCCGCATACGCGTGTGATCGGGCGGGTCGCGGAAGACCATCCAGCGCGCGAGCACCGATACGACAGGGTCCCGACCTACAAGCTCGGCCTTGTCCGCGCGCGCCATTGGCGAGGCCCGGTCAGACGACAGCCGCAGGTCGCGAAACGCAGCGCTTACGTCGTCGTACCGGGTCAGCACCCACGCACGGTGGCGCTCGCTCCAGTGCACGGGATCCTGCTCACGCATACGCGCAAACGTTGGATGTGGGTCCGCCACAACCTCAGGTGCGAGCAGATCCAATTCAGGCAGCACGGACGAGATTTTCGCCGAAGCCGGTGACCTGCCGATGTGTCGGAGTGCGACCGTCGTTTTGTCGTGAAGCCCAGGACCTGGAGAGCCGCGCTCGCGGTGTGCCCGCTAGAGTTGCCGCCCCCGAAAGGCGAGCTGGAAAGGTGCGACTATGAAGCTTCTCGTGGTGCGGTACGGGCGGCAACTTGGCAAGGACGACCCCGATCAAGCGCGCGGATTCCTCGCGGCGGCCGAAAAGATCGCCGGCCTTCCTGGTCTCCTCTGGAAGCTCTGGGGTTACGACGACGCCGAGCACGTCGCAGAGAGCATCTACCTCTTCGAGACCGATGAGCAGGCGCGAGCCTGGGGCGACGGGCCGATGAAGGCGGCACTCGGCAGCCATCCGGGCATCAGTGATATCGACGTCCGCTATTACGACGTGGACGAGCGGTTGAGCGCGGTCACGCGCGCGCCGCTGGCTCATACAGCACGCGCCTGACGTCCGCAGCTGCCGGAGCCTGCGGTCCGGCTAGCGCAGGATCTCGACGTACCCGTCAGTTCCGTGCACGCGGATTCGCTGCGAGTCGAACCTGGATTTACCGCTTAGGAAGCGGGTCGCCTCGCATCCGCCCGGCCGTGCGATCGGCGAGTGTCTGATCGCCGGTCTTTGAGGCCAGGGTCATGCGCTGACCCTACGTCCGAGACAAGGTCCCCGCTTCGGGCGAGCGAGCGAACCCGCGATGCGCTAACGGTGCGAATCAAGCAGGCGACTCATCCTTTCGGATGACGTTGCGTTCGGACGATTCGGCGTGAGGGGACCGCATCTGTGCGTCCAGTCCAGCCGCACGGAGTCTTGGGCGCTCGGCCCTGGCAATCAGGGGCGGCGCGCTGGACCTCGATTCGGATCAACACGCGACGTTCCCCTGCATCCGCGCCCGGTAACCGTCCCAGTGGCATGGTGAGCGTCTGCTACGTTCGACGGCAGCGGTCGAAGCTTTCGACCGCGGGGCAGCTCGCTTGAGTCACCGCTGAGAGCGGTTTCGGGTCAGCCGTAGCCTCCGAAACCGCAGGCGCCAGCGAGCGCCGTCAGGAGTAGTCGATGTCCAATCAGTCGTTCGCCGATCTCGGCGTCTCAAGCGCCGTCTGCGGCGCCCTCGTGCGCCGTGGCATATCGTCGCCGTTCGCGATCCAGCGCCTCGTCCTTGAGGACGTGCTCGCCGGACGCGATGTTCTCGTCAAGTCACCGACCGGATCTGGCAAGACGCTCGCGTTCGGCATCCCGCTGGCAGAGCGCGTGGACCCCCGTGGGCCTACGCCTGCTGCGCTGGTGCTGGCTCCCACTCGCGAGCTCGCGAACCAGATCGTTGCCGAGCTGCGCGACGTCGCTTCCGCCAAGGGCCTTCGCGTGGCCGCCGTCTACGGCGGTGTCGGAGTGGCGGCGCAGGCGTCGCGTGCGTCGCGCGCGCACATCCTCGTTGCCACCCCGGGTCGCCTCGAGGACCTGCTGGAGCGACGCGCGTTCACCCTCCAGAGAATCCGAATTCTGGTGCTCGACGAGGCCGACCGGATGCTCGACATGGGATTCCGCCCGGCGATCGATCGGATCGTCGGCGCGTGCCCAGCCAAGCGCCAGACGCTCTTCTTCTCGGCGACGCTAGACGGCGTAGCCGGTCACCTGGCGCGGCGCTACACCACTCGCGCGATCTCTCACGAGCACGGCGAGCCCGGCGGGTACCAGACGGCGCAGGTCGAGCATCGCTTTGTCCCGGTGCGCGACGAGCATCGAGTGCAAGCCCTGGTCGAGGAGTTGAGCCGCGAGCGAGACAAAGCGCTGGTGTTCGTCCGCACCAAGCGCGGCGCCGACCGTCTGGTCAAGCGCCTCGACGCCCATGGACTGAAGGCACTCGCGATCCATGCCAACAAGTCGCAGGCCCAGCGCGAGCGGGCGCTGTCCGGCTTTCACTCGGGGCGGGTGGACACGCTCGTGGCAACTGACGTGGCGGCGCGAGGCATCGACGTCGCGGGCATCTCCCACGTGATCAACTTCGACCCCCCCGGCGACCACGAGGCGTACATCCACCGGGTCGGCCGGACCGGACGTGCGGGCAATCGCGGCGTCGGTGTGACCTTCGTTGGCGCCGGACAGCAGCACGAGGTCCGCCAGCTCGCCGGGCGCCTGGGCCTCAGCCATCATCTGGGCGCCCCGGCAGACCACAGGGGTGACCACGCCGCTCGCCGCTCGCCCGAACGGACCGGACGCCGCGCCGGCAAGGCGCCCAAGCGATGAAGGCGCCCGGGCTGGCTCGTTCTTGAAGTCGCGGCGAGCAAACGCGTGGCCCGCCCCGGCAATCATGCCCCCGCCGGCTCGTCCATTGCGATCGTCTTCAACCTCGTCACCGGGACGCTCGCTCCACGCGAGAGAGAGCGCCAAAAGCACCCCAACCGACGCCTTCTTCTCGTTCGACACGAGCGAGAGCCGAACCTGGTTGGGGATCTCCTACCAAGCGCGCGTGATTCCGAGTAGTGTCGCCCCAACTTGACGAAGTACCCATCGAAGGAGGAGCGATGACCAACCACGTCCGTATGGGCATCTACGCGATCACGAAGGGGACCTACGACGAGCTCATCGAGCAGGCGCGACTTGGCCTGGCGCCTATTCTGCGCGAGAGCCCGGGCTTCGTGTTCTATTCGACGACCGACGTGGGCGGCGGGCGCTTCGTCTCGGTCAGCACGTGGCAGACACGTGAGCAGGCCGAGGCGGCCGCCGCCACGAGCGCCGACTGGGTCAGCGAGAACATGGCCGACTCGGTCGCTCTCGAAGAGGACCTGATCGGGGAGATGACGACGCTCGCCGCAACCGAGCGGAGCGCAGTCTAGAGAGCCCGTCTTGGTCCCGCGCGGGCAACTGGGGCTGCGCGCTGGGTCCTCGCGGCGCTACCCGGCGAGGACCTCCACGCTCGTGCGGGCGTCCATATCGGCGAGATCGAGCTCCAGGGCGACGACATCGCAGGGCTTGCCGTCCACATATCGGCGCGCATTATGGGAATGGCAGAGGCCGACGAGGTCCTCGTGTCGCGCACGATGCGCGACTTGACCGCCGGGTCCGGTCTGCGATTCACGGACCGCGCCACCCACAACCTCAAGGGCATCCCCGACGAGGTCAACTCTACGCGCCCGCGTGAGACGCCCGCGACCCTCTAACGCACTCTTTTCCAGACGCCGGTCGGTTTGAGTTTGTCAACGCCTGTGAAATAGATTTCGTGGATGCCGGCTTTGAGCACGCCAGACGCAGGGCCGTTAAACGTGAGTTTGTTTACGGTCAGCACCGGGTGCAGTGTGCCCACGTAGAATTCTTTGAGTCCGAGCACCGGACAGTTGACTTCAAGTTCGGCGCCAAAGAATTCGTCTTCGACCGCGCCGATAAGCCGCGAAGGCCATTTGCCGCCGTTGACGGTGAAGTGTTCGCCGGCCACGCATGGGTACGTCGCGGCCCCAACGCAGGTCCCGTTGAACGCCGTCATGGAGTCGATCGCTTCGACTGCACCGCCGCTACCCGCGACGTTCTCGATCACCTCGGTGTCAGTGATTTTGCATTTAGCGCTCGTGGTTTTTCCCACTTCCCAGAGCATCAGCATCCCTTTGCTCGACAGGGTTTCAACTTGGTTGACCGGCAACACGTGCCACGGCGGCCACACTTCCCATAGGGGCGCCGCCTGCGCGTTTGCCGAGCCAGCGATCATCGCCGCCAGACACAGTGATGCACCTGCGATCAGTTTTGCCTTCCTACTCACGTCACGCCTCCTCCGAACTGGGACCTCGCCGTTACCCTCACCGGAACCCACTGCCACGCCCGCGGACACGGGCGGGGGGGCGAGCGCCGGGCGCCGGGGCGAGCGCTCCAGACTACGCCTCGATCGCGGCCGTCGCGTCCGTGATCGATCGCCGCCGTGACGGTCGTGTCTTGAGGTGCCGTCCGAGCTTCATCGCGTGCATGCCCCGGCCAGGAGTCGAACCTGAATTTACCGCTTAGGAGGCGCACCCGAACGGATCGCCGGCTTGACCAAATCCTTCGTATTTTCGGGCACTCCAGGGAGTCGAGTTCGCTTCGCACAAGAGCGGGTGGGAGGGTTCAGCCGCACTCGAAGATCTATGCTGGCGCAATGGCACACCGGGCTGGCGATTTCGCCGTCCGTGGGACGGCTTGGCACGCGCCGCGAGGCGGGCCGGCCTCTGATGCCGCAGAAACGGAGAGCACGGGCGTACGCGAAGCCAGGGCATCCTGGCAGCGCGAGGTTTAGCTTTGTCCGAGACAGCCAGCTGCCCCGCCTGCGGCGCGCAGACCGACGCGGCCCAGCGGTTCTGCGGCGGCTGCGGTCGCGCTTTGCAGCGAGCTTGCCCGGCGTGTGGGCAGGAGAACCCGCAGGGCTTTCAGTTCTGCGGGGCTTGTGGGGCGGTGCTTGGGGCTGAAGAGCCGGCCACCGCGCCCGCCTCAGACGCCGACGAGGAGCGGCGCTGGGCGACGGTGCTGTTCGCCGATCTGTCCGGCTTTACCGCCTTGTCGGAGCGAACCGATCCCGAGGAGATCCGCTCGATGGTCGACCGCTGTATGTGCGCTATGGGCGAGGTCGTGGAGCGGTTCGGGGGTGCAGTTGACAAGGTCATCGGCGATGCGCTGATGGCGGTGTTCGGGGCGCCCGTTGCCCACGAGGATGACCCGAAGCGCGCTGTGAGGGCCGCCCTTGAGATTCAGCGGCGAGCGTCCGAGAACGCCGAGGAGTTTTGCGGCTTGTGCGTGCGCGTCGGTGTGAACAGCGGGGAAGTGATCTTTGCGCGCGTCGGCCCCGAGGCGCGACGAGAGCTGACTGTGATGGGAGATGCGGTCAACACCGCGGCGCGGCTGCAGGCGGCCGCGCCTGCCGAAGGGGTCCTCGTCGGCGAGGAGACGCACGCCGCCACCGCGGATGACATCCAGTACGAAGCGCTGGCGCCAGTGCACGCCAAGGGCAAGGCGGTCCCCCTGCAGGCCTGGCTCGCGCGCTCGGCCGCGGCCGCGCCGCGCGAACGCCGTGTCTCGAGCACACCCTTCGTGGGGCGGGACACCGAGCTTGAACTCATCGCACGAGCGTGGGCGCGTACGTCCTCGGAGCATCATCCACAGCTCGTAACGGTGGTGGGCGCTCCGGGGATCGGCAAGACGCGCCTGGCGCTGGAGCTCGCGGGTCGGATCCAGGAGGACGGCGGACGTACTCTGCGCGGCCGCTCGCTTCCGTACGGCGAGCGGGACGCCTACGGCGCATTCGCCCAGATCGTCAAGGAGATGTGCGGCATCTTTGCGAGCGATCCGTCCGGCGCGGCGCAGGGGAAGCTTGCTCACACCGTGGGGCACCTGCTCGCCGGCGAGGAGGCTGCGAACGTCGCTACTCATCTCGCGATCGTGTCCCGGCTCACCGAGGCTGAGGTCGAGGAGCGAGACGACCTGTTCGACTCGGTGCGACGCTTCCTCGACGCGGTCGCGCAGCAGCAGCCAACGCTGCTCGTCCTGGAGGACCTGCACTGGGCCGATCAGAGCCTGCTCGAGCTCGTCAGCTCGCTTGTGCTCCGGCTCGCCGATGCACCGCTGCTCATCCTTGCCCTGGCCAGAAGTGAGTTCCTGGACGACCAGCCGAATTGGGCGCGCCTTCCAGGCAACCTCACCGTGCAGCTTGACGCCCTCGGCAGCGCCCATGTCGATGATCTCGTGCGGCTGCTGCTTCCGCGCGCCTCAGAAGAGGAGTCGATTGTGCGCCGGGTCGAGCGCGCTGCGGGTGGCAACCCTCTGCTCATCGAGGAGCTGACCGCATGGCTCTCGGAGGACGGGGCATCAGAGGCCGCTGAGCTTCCGACCAACGTCAAGACGATGATCGCGGCGCGTCTGGACCGACTTCCGGGACCTGAGCGGCAGCTGATCCTCAGCGCCTCAGTCATCGGTGACGTCTTTTGGAGGGGAAGCCTGGAGGCGCTCGAAGTGCCGGGCCCGCTCTCCGAGCTTTTGCATTCGCTGGAACTGCGCGATCTGATCCGCCGTATGCCCGAGTCCCGAATCGAGGGCGATCAGGAGCTCAGCTTCAAGCATGGGTTGATCCGCGAGGTCGCCTACTCGACGCTGCCGATGAGCGCCCGACGCGAGCGCCATGCTGCCGTTGCGCGCTTCGTCGAGGGTGCCGCGGGGGATCGCTCAGCGTACGCGGCGTCCCTCGCGCACCACTGGCGGTGCGCGGGAGATGGCGCGCGAGCCGCAGACTACCTGCTCACGGCGGCAGACCAGGCGGGGCGCGGATGGGCGCAGCACGAGGCGGTCGATCTATGCAATCAGGCGCTCGAACTGGTCCCCCACGGCGACGAGGCTCGCCGGCGCCGGGTGCGGCTACGCAGGGCAGTGGCGCTGCAGGCGAGGCTCCACGCTGAAGGCGACATCACACCCGGAGATCAGTCGAAGTCCTCCGGGGAGATGTCGCCGCCGATCTCATAGATCTGATTGATGCTGTGTCCGCCGAGCAAGCGTGCGTGCTCACGGATGAGATCGGGGTTAGGCGAGGAGTACACGCAGAAAGACTTCAGCTGTCCCTCGTCATCCATGACCGTATGGGAGTGCTCCCACACAACGCCTGAGAAGCGCTCGTTCTCGGTGAGGATCCGCTTGGAGAGCGGTCCCTTCGCCGACATCTCCTCCTCTTCCATGGGATCCCACACACGCTCGATC
>DASZFR010000166.1:0-14920 GCA_035939635.1 Solirubrobacteraceae bacterium | reverse complement strand
GGATCGAGCCGACATGGTGTTCTTCGGGGTGCTTCTTTCCTTTTTTCTTGACGATGACGATTTCCAGACTGATCACGGGGTTGCCCACGGGTTCGTAGGCGCTCTGCACGCTGAACGCCCCTGTGCCGACGGCGACAGTTCCACCACCCGTGATTGACGGGACTTCGAATAGCTTGCCCGGAGCGATGGCCACGGTGCCGTGGTTCACAAACGCCACACCGTCCGCGAGGGTTTCGTTGACGAGCATGTTTCCGTCGTTGATCAGTTCAGGACCCGGTTCTTCTGCCCCGCGACCAATCGACGCTCGCCCGGTGATGGCGACCGTGCCAGTATTGACAAGTCTGGCGGGCGTGCCGCTGGCGGATTCCAAAGTGGGTCCGCCTTCATGACCAACGTTGATCGTGCCGCTGTTCAGGAGCTGAAGCGCATCACCGAAGCTCGGCCCGCGTTCGATCAGATTGAGCGTCGCCCCAGTGGGAATTCGGATCGTGCCCGGACCGAGCAGACCCGTCGCCGAGCCACCGGCGGTCGCTGTCGCGAGCGTGAGTTCGTTCCCGGAGCCGACCTGCAGAAACCCGTCGCCTGACAGGTCGAGGTTCTTGATCGCGGACGGTCTAGCTGCGTCGGTGAGGACCGTGGTGTTGGCCGTAATTTCCAGCGGGGCCGGGCTCTGATCTTTAACGCCCCCAATTTCGTAGGGATGCGGGAGGAGCGAAAGATTGATGTTGACCGGAAGGCCCCAGCTTTCGGGGATACACCCGACCTGACCCGCCAGCGGAATTTCTTTGTTGGACCAGTTTTCTTGGTAGGCCCATCCAAAGCGACCGGGGTGCATGATCTCTTCCTGGCCGGTGTATTCGTCGTCGCACGTGGCAGCCGTGGCCGGCGTCGAAGACACACCCAAGACAATCACGGCGCCAGTCGCGCACAGCGCTAGCAGGAGCCTCTTCAGGCGCATCGCGATCCCCCCTCTTCCTCGTTGACGTACGCGCTCCCGAGATGCCGTCTATCCGGCGCGGGGCACACTCGCCTATTTGCGCGCAAACCTACACAAACCGCATTCTGACGTCAATGGCACGAGGGCTGCCGCGCTGGGGGCGGCGCCGTCGGGCACCCGCTTCGTCGCCGGCCGATCGTCCGTTTGATCTGTTCCCGTCGTGGCGGAAGTAGACCACCCATCTGCGACTGGCCTCGGGTCCCGCGAGCGTGGATGGAATACGGCGCGGGTAGGATCGTCTCTGCTGGCATCGTCGCTCCTTGACGGGTGGACCGGGTGGCCTGTTACCACCGCGTGTTACCACCGAAGCGCCATCGAGCGAAAAAGCCTGCAAAGCCCCGTTAGCTCATCTGGTAGAGCCCCGGACTTTTAATCCGGTGGGGCGGGTTCGAGTCCCGCACGGGGCATCAAGCGCCGGCCTGCAACGGGACCTGACGAGGTCGAGATCACCGGCGCCGGCGAGGAGGCTCACTCTGCGGGGCGCGGCAAGCGCATTGCGCCCCGCCCTGCGGCCCGCCCGATGACACAAGCCGCGAAGCTCGCCGGTGGGGCCGGGCTCGATTCCCCGCGGGCAAGTCAGAGAGGGGCGCCGCGGACGCGCAGGCGCTTCTCAAACCAGTGGTGAGCGAACGGCTCGTCGTTGAAGGGCGCAACCTCGCGATATCCGGCCGACCGGTACATCGCGATCGCCTCGACGAGCGCGCGGTTGGTGTCCAGACGCGCGCTCGTAGCGCCGCTGAGCAGCACCTGCGCCTCTAGCTCACTGAGCACGCGGCGGCCAATGCCAAGACCGCGGGCCGACTGCGACACCCACATGCGCTTGATGTGCGACGGCGAGCGCGTATGGTGCTTGACGGCTCCGCAGCCGACCGGCTCCGAGCGCAGGTAGGCGATCAAGAAGCAGCCGGCGGGAGGCGTCAGCTCGTGCGGCTCGGCCGAGACACCTGCAGCGGGGTCAAAGCCCGAATCGGAGCGTTGGTCCAGCTCGGCGAAGTAGGCACGCAAGCACTGCCTTGCATCAGGGTGGTTGGCGTCGACCTGGCGAATCTCGATCGCGGCGGCCGTGAGCAACCGCTCCACGACGCGCATGGCACCGAGAAGCTGGTCGCGCTGGTCGTCGTCGAGCGGGTCAAGCAGGGAAGCCGCGAGCTCGTCGCTGCGCTTGTCGAGCAGCGCCCGCTCCGCACGCCCGGCGCGCGTGAGGCGCGCGACGCGGACCCTGCGGTCCGCCGAGCTGGACGCCACGCGCACGAGGCCCGCCGCTTCGAGTGAGCGCAGCAGCCGGCTGGCCTGACCTGAGTCCAGCTCCAGGCGCATGCGCAGCGTGCGCACTTCACAGCCGTCGCTTCCGATCTCCCACAGAACCCGGGCCTCCCCGAGCGGTCGCCCGCGCGCGAGGAAGCGATCGTTGAGGGCTCCCACGCGTTGAGTCACCGTCCTGTTGAAGCGGCGAACTCGCTCGACGCGTGTCGGCGTCATTGTCTGATAATAGTCAGCTAATGGCCGCCGCGGTGTGATCGCGGCGGGCCGCCACGCGCGGCGGAGCCTGGCCACTCGTGCGAGCCCGACCTCCCGTGCCGAGCTCGACTAAGCGGGGGCGACGTCGAACGTCTGTCCGGCCGCGCGCAGGCGCTCTGCCAGGACCGAGCCCATGGCGGTCGCCGGCGTGAGCACTCCGGCGCGCTGTGGGAGGCGCTCCCCGTCGAGCGCCAGACACAGCGCGCTCTCGCCGAGGATCACAGACGTAGCGCCGTAGCCGGGGTCTCCCTGGGCGGCCACGTGGGACACCCAGCGTTCGCCCGACGGCGTACGCGCGTGAATCTCGATGTCGTAGGAGCCGTGTCGCACGAGTTCTTCCTTGGGACCCTCGCCCGGCTTGGGCAGTACGCGGTCGAGCACCAACCGCGCCGGCGGAAGCGCCATGCCCGCCACGAGCGCGCCCAGCCCGGCCGCCAGACCGAGGGCGCGCACGCGACCAGCGCTGCCGTCGCCGAGCGCCATCACCTCGCGGTAGCGAAAGCGCCGTCCGTACGCCCACTGTTGCAGCGCGTTTGAGCGGCGCACGACCCGCGTGTTGACGGACGCCATCACAAACGGCCCGAGCCACGTGTGGAGCTCGTCGCTGTATTCGGCGCCGCGCAGATCCTGCTCGGATCCGAGCTTGGGCTCGCCGGCGCGGTCGGGTGAAAGCGCGTAGGGATCGCCGAGCGTCTTCAGCAATGAGCGGTCGTGGCGCACCTCGTCGACCTGTCCGCGCAGCGAATCCAGCGTGCCGCCGCTCACGCCGCCCTTCATGCGCCGCACCACATACGTGGTGTCCTCGAGCTCCCCCGCCGCTTCGTGCAAAAGCAGCACGCCGATGTCGGAGGGCACCGAGTCAAAGCCGCAGTTGTGCACGATCCGCGCGCCGCTCTCGCGCGCGGCCGCGTCGAAGCGGTCGATCGTGTCGCGCATGAACAACGGCTCGCCTGTGAGGTCGGCGTAGTGCGTGCCCGCCCCGGCGCACGCCTCCACCAGCGGAATACCGTACTTGCGGTAGGGGCCCACGGTGGTGGCGATCACCGTGGACCTGCGGGCCATATCGGCCAGGGCGGTTTGATCGTGGGACTCCGCGACCATCAGCGGCCAAGCCGCCGCGGGCTGTCCGAGCTGCGTGCGCACGCGCTCGAGCTTGTCCCGTGAGCGACCCGCCAATGCGATGCGCACGCCGTCGTCGGCGGCCGACGCGAGGTACTCCGCGGTCAGCTTCCCGACGAAGCCGGTCGCCCCGTACAGCACCACGTCGAACTCGCGCGTAGCGGCCATGTGAGGGGCATGCTAATCGCCGCGGGGCTGAGCCCGGCGCGAGGCTGCGTCACACACAGCTTCGACCGCCGGGCTCGATCCGACGCCGGCGTTTGCACGCCCGCCGCCCGCGGCCGTCGCTGTGCGGCTCAGATCCCATCGCTCATGCACACCCGTATGAACGTCGATAGCCAAAGTGCGCCAAAACGCGCGCGCGGCCGATTAAGAGCTCAGCAGCTGACAGATGACTTAGATGCAAAGCCAAGCGACAGCGCGCGGCCGCTCCACGGACGGCCGCCAGCACGAGGGCCGGTCGCCGGTCGCAACTCAAACGGAGCCGGCGTGAACACAACGGTTTTGCAAAAACGCCTGCCCGCCCGTGCGCTCGAGGCGTTGCGTGCGCTGTTCGTCGCGCGCCCCTGGCCAAGCGCGGTGCTGCTGGTCGCCATGGGCGTCGCCGCGGCGGTGTTCGGCGCGCTGTCGGTGGCCCACTCGGAAGCGCAGAAAAAGCGCGACGCGTTCCATTTTGCGTCCGCCGAGGTGGCCTCGACGCTGAAGCTTGCGATCCAGCGCGAGGAAGATTTGATCGTCAGCTCGAGCGCGTTCGTGAGCGGAGCGGACACCGTCACGCCGCGTAAGTTCGATCGCTGGGTGGAATCGATCAAAGCTCTCCAACGCTTCCCGGAGCTGCAAAACATCGGCCTGGTGAGCCTCGTCCCCGGCACGCAGCTGCGCGCGTTCGAAAGCTACGTGCGCGCCTATCCGCTGCGCCCGTTTGGACAGGCGACGGTCGCGCCGAGCACACCGTTTGAAGTCTTCCCTGCCGGCCGGCGCGGCCAGTACTGCTTCGCGACCGCAGGGCTTGCTCGCAGCCTGCCCGCGTTTCTGCCGCAGTCGGTCGACTACTGCGCGCTCGCGCCCACGCTGCTGCCCACGCGCGACTCCGGCATGGCCAACTACGCGCCGTTTTTGCTCGGCCGCACGCGCGCGCTGGGGATCGCGACGCCGATCTACGCCGCCGGGACCGCGCCCTCCACGCTGGCGGGGCGGCGCCGCGCGTTCGTCGGCTGGCTGGGCGTGCTGGTCGAGCCCGAAATCGTTTTGGGGCGGGCGCGCGAAGGCTACAAGGGCCTGGGCGTCGTGTTCAGATACCACCGCCACGGCTACGAAGTGTCGTTCAGCAGCGGCAGCATCCCCGCACGCGCGCAGAGCGCGACGATCGACCTGCACAACGGCTGGAGTGTCGTTGCGCTCGGCGCGCCGGTCGGCGGGGGCATCTTCGGGACCTCGCACGCGTGGGCCTTGTTCGCCGGCGGCACATTGCTGAGCCTGCTGGTCGGGCTGCTGGTGCTGACGCTCGCGACCGCACGCAGGCGCGCGCTGGCACTCGTGCGCGAGAAGACGGCTGAGCTTTCACACCAGGCCAGCCACGACCCGCTCACCGGCCTGGCCAACCGCGCGCTGGTGCTCGAGAGCGCAGAACGCATGCTCGCGCGCAGCCGGCGCATGGCCGACGGGATCGTGGTGGCGATGTTCATCGACCTCGACAACTTCAAGCGCATCAACGACACACTCGGACACGCAGCCGGCGACGAGCTGCTGAAGGTAACCGCGAGCAGGCTGCGCGCGACGGCGCGCGACGCCGATCTCGCCGGTCGCCTCGGCGGCGACGAGTTCGTGGTGCTGGCCGACACTCTGATGCGCGAGTCGCAGACCGACGAGATGGCGCGGCGCATGATCGCCGCGCTGCACTCGCCGGTGAAGTTGCCGCAGGGCTTTGTCTTCCCCAGCGTCAGCATCGGCGTCGCGGCCGGCCACTACAAGCGACCCCACGACCTGCTGCGCGACGCCGACCTGGCCCTGTATGACGCAAAGTCGCAGGGCAAGAACCGCTACGTCCTGTACGAGGCCCGCTCGCACGCGCCGCTCGCGCAGCCACCCCAGGCCGAGTCGCAAGGCACCCCCACAGAAGTCACGTCCAAGCTCACCGGCTCGACGTTTCGCTGAGACCGGCGGGGGCCGACGCGCGACGCGGGCGGGCCGTCGGGCGGCGCTCGGGGCGCTGGCCTAAGATGCCGCCTCCGTGACGTCCGCCGCAGCTCACTTCGACGTCAGCGGTCGCACCGTGTTGATAACGGGCGCGGCGCGCGGCATCGGCGCCGGCGCCGCCGAGCGGCTGCACGCGAAAGGCGCGAACGTCGCGCTGGTGGGTCTCGAGCCCGAGCGGCTGGAGGAGAACGCCGTGCGTCTCGGCGATCGCGCCGCGTGGTTTGAGGCCGACGTGACCGACTTCGACGCGTTGCGGCGCGTGGTCGCCGACGCCGCGCGGCGCTTCGGCGGCATCGACGTCGCGATCGCCAACGCCGGCATCGCGTTCAGCGGCTCGTTGGCCACCTCGCCGGTCGAGCACGTGGAGCGCACGCTGTCGGTGAACCTGCTCGGCGTGTGGCGCACCAATCGCGCCGTGGTCGAGCAGATCGTCGCGCGCCGCGGCTACCTGCTCAACGTGGCGTCGCTTGCCGCGGTCGTGCACGGCGCGCTGATCGGGCCCTACGCCGCCGCGAAGGCGGGCGTGGAGGCGTTGAGCGACTCGCTGCGCGTGGAGCTGGCGCCCAGCGGCGCGCGCGTCGGCTGTGCGTATTTCGGCTTCATCGACACCGACCTCGTGCGCGCGAGCTTCGACGAACCGGCGGCGGACACGATGCGCGGCCAGCTGCCCGCATTCCTGAGCAACCCGATCCCGCTCGCGCGCGCGGTCGACGCGATCGAGCGCGGCGTGGAACGCCGCGCGGCGCGCGTATGGGCGCCGCGCTGGGTGGGCGTCGTGCTCGCGCTGCGCCCGCTGATCCAGCCACTGGCCGAACGCGCGGCGCTGCGAGACCCGGCGCGACTCGCGCGGGCGTTGGAGCTCGCAGACGCCGGCGCGGGCGAGCAGGACCCGCTCCTCGGCGTGGCCGCGAAAGCTCTCCGCTAGCTTCGCGGCGGTCCAGTCGCTGCACCGGCGCTCGACTGCCCGCGGCGCCGCCCGGCGATGGTCAGCTCTGCGGGTCCGCCGTAGAGTCGTCGTCGCCGTCGGCGAGGACCCGATACAGGTCACGCCGCGCGCTGTCGAGAATCTCGCGCGCCTTGGTGATCTGCGCGTCGCTGCCGGTGTGGATCACCTGCATGAACGCGAGCGCCACGTCGCGGATCTGGTGCCTGGCGTTGAACGCCTCGTCGCTGACGCCGCCGCTGAACTGCTCCCACGGCGCCGGCGCGTCGCTATCGCGCTGCGCGAGCTGCGCGCGGCCGTCGTCGGTGATCGCAAACAGCTTGCGCCCGTCGAACTCCTCCGAGCGGATCAGGCCCTCGTCCTCGAGCTGCGCGAGCGCCGGGTAGACCGAGCCGGGGCTCGGGCGCCACACGCCCTCGCTGCGATCCTGCACCTCTTGCATGATCTGGTAGCCGTTGCGCGGCTCCTCGGCGAGGAGCAGCAGCGCGGCCGTACGGATGTCGCCGCGGCGCGCCTTGCGCCCACGGCCGAACGGCGGCCCACCGGGGCCGAACTCGCCAAAGGGAAAGTCGCCGCCGCCCCAGCGCCAGCCGTAGTCGCGTCCGCGACCGCGGCCGCGTCCGCGGCCGTGTCCGTGCTCGCCCGCCATGGCGCGCCACATCTTTGCCAGGTCGCGCCGGTCGCGCGGCGGGCCGCCGCGCCAGGCGGCGTGTTCGAATGCTTGGGAAGACATGTTGTTCTCCTATCGTGAGATATCTAGTTCGCTCACGATATATCGTAATCTCCCCTGCCTTTCAAGTGCCGGCCCGAAGGCGCTGTTGGACTTCGCATGCCATCCCGGCCTTGGGGCGGTCGGGTGGAATGAGCGGGGCGCTGTCAGTGCCTGAAGTGGCGCACGCCGGTGGCCACCATCGCTACGCCTTGCTCGTCGGCGGCGGCGATCACCTCCTCATCGCGCACAGAGCCGCCGGGCTGGATGATCGCCTGCACGCCCGCCGCGATCGCCAGCTGCGGCCCGTCGGCGAACGGAAAGAAGGCGTCGGAGGCGAGCACGCTGCCGGCCAGCAGCTGCGGCTGCGCGGCACGCGCCTTCTCGATCGCGATGCGCACGGCATCCACCCGACTCATCTGACCGGCTCCGATGCCGATCGTGGCCGAACCCGCCGCGAGCACGATCGCGTTGGAGCGCACGTGGCGGCACACCTCCCAGGCGAACAGCAGCGCGTCCCACTGCTCCTCGCTCGGCTGGGCGCGCGTGAGCACTTGCATGTCCTCGCGCCTCTCGCTCACCGCGTCGGCGGTCTGTGCGAGCTGGCCGCCGATGACCGGCTTGTATTCGACCTCGAGAGCGGGCGGCGGCCAGTGGCGCAGCTCGAGCAGCCGCAGGTTTTTTTTCGCTGAAAGCACCGCCAGCGCGGGCTCGTCGAACTGCGGCGCGAGCAGCACCTCGATGAACTGTTTGGCGAGCTCCTGCGCGAGGGGCTCGTCGACGGCGCGGTTGAGCGCGATCACGCCGCCGTACGCGCTCACCGGGTCACACGCAAAGGCGCGCACGTAGGCCTCGCGCGCGTCGGGGGCGACCGCGGCGCCGCAGGGGTTGTTGTGCTTGAGGATCGCGCACGCGGGCGCGCTGAAGGCCTCCACCAGGCGGCGTGCGGAGTCGAGGTCGAGCAGGTTGTTGAACGACAGCTCCTTTCCCTGCAGCTGCGCCACGCCGTCGAGAAGGTGCGTGTCCGCGCCGACGCGCGCGTAGAAGGCCGCTTGCTGGTGCGGGTTCTCGCCGTACCGAAGGTCCGTGACCTTTTCGTAGGCGTCGGCCCGCGTCGGCGCGAAGCTCTCGCCGTGCACGCGCGTGGCGTACCAGTTGGCGATCGCCGCGTCATAGCGCGCGGTGCGCGCAAAGGCCTTGGCGGCGAGCGCCGTGCGCGTGGCGAGCGACAGGCGGCAGTCGGAGTTGCGCAGCTCGTCGAGCACGTGCGCGTAGTCGTCGGGGTCGACCACGACGGCCGCGAAGTCGCTGTTCTTCGCCGCCGCCCTGATCATCGTGGGACCGCCGATGTCGATGTTCTCCACGATCTCTGCGTCGGACGCGCTCTCGCTGGCGACGGTCTGCTCGAACGGATACAGGTTCACGCACACGAGGTCGACCTGCTCGATCCCCTGCTCGCCTGCGTCGCGCAGGTGGTCGGGCTCGTCGCGGCGCGCGAGCAGCGCGGCGTACAGCTGCGGCACCAGCGTCTTCACGCGCCCGTCCATGATCTCGGGAAAGCCGCTGAAGTCCTCGATCGGGCGCGACTCGACTCCGGCGCGCGCGAGCTCCCCCGCGGTGCCTCCGGTGGAAAGCAGCTCGACGCCGAGCTCTGACAGCCCACGCGCGAACTCGGCGATCCCGTGCTTGTCCGAGACCGACAGAAGCGCCCGGCGCACGCGCACCTCTCCCGCCGCCGCGGGCTCGATGCCGGGGGCGTGTCCGGTGGGCGCGGCAGCGTCTGCGCTCATACGCCCAATCTATCCCTCGCTCGCGCCCGCCACGGGGGCGTCGATGATCGTGCGCCGCGGATTTTCCGGATCCGCGCGCAACGCTCCGGCCGCGAACAGGCGCACGGCCCGCGACAGCAGCGAGTGCTCGAGCGGGCGCAGCGCCGCGAGCACCTCGGCAGGAGTGCCGGCGTCGGGTAGCTCGACGGCACCCTGCAGGATCACCGGCCCCGAGTCCACGCCCTCGTCGACGAAGTGCACGGTGACGCCGAACACCTTCACGCCGTACGCGAGCGCCTGCTCGATCGCACGCAAGCCCGGGAAGGCGGGCAAAAGCGAGGGATGCACGTTGATCACCGCGCGCGGGTAGCGCGCGAGAAACGCGGGCGTGAGCAGCTCCATGTAGCCCGCCAAGACGACGAGTCCCACCCCGTGCTCGGCCAGCCAGCCGGCCAGCGCCTCGTCGCGGGCGCCGCGGTCGGGAAACTGAGAGCGGGCAAACACCGACCGCGGGATCCCCCTTGCGTGCGCGCGCGCCAGCGCGGGCGCATCATCGACGCTGGAGGCAACTGCCACGATGTCCGCCTCGCGCCCGTGCACGCGCTCGAGCAGCGCCTGCAGGTTGGTGCCCGCCCCCGACACGAGCACAGCGGTCGCAAGTCGGTCGGACACCGCCCCGGAAGATATCCGCGCAAGGCGCGGAGGCGCCATGACAGCAGTGCAAGCGGCGCGCTGTGAGCAAGCTCACAGAGGCCGCCAAGAGCCGCTGCTCGAATGGGTGCAGCGGAGGAGAGCACCCACCCCGAAAGGCAGGAACAGAGGAAATGCTCTCAGCAATCATCGTCACGATCTGCATCATCTTTTCCCTCGCGTACGCGTTCAAAGGCGACCGCGGCGGAGTCACGATCCGTCGCCGCCCGTACAACAACCGCTACAACGACGCGTCCGGCGCGCGCGACGACGCGCTGCTCGACGCGGAGTAGCTACGCGCGCACGAGGGGTGGCGCGCCGCGGCGGTGGTGCTCGTCACGCTCGAGCGAGTACTTGCCGGCGGCGCGTTCGGTGCCCTCGAGCGGGTAGTCGCCGGTGAAGCACGCGTCACAGTGGGTGGCGCGCGTCGCGCCCACGGCCTCGTACACGCCCTCCAGCGACAGGTAGTGCAGCGAGTCGCAGCCGAGCTCGTCGGCGATCTCGGCGGTGGAACGCCCGTAGGCGATCATCTCCTCGCGCGTTGACATGTCGATGCCGTAGTGGCACGGGTGCTTGATCGGCGGCGCGGAGATGCGCATGTGGACCTCGGCCGCGCCGGCGTCGCGCAGCATCTGCACGATCTGGCGTGTGGTGTTGCCGCGCACGATCGAGTCGTCGACGACCACCAGGCGCTTGCCGGCGATCACGTCGGGCAGCGGGTTGAACTTCAGTCGCAGCCCGTGCTTGCGCAGCTCCTGCCCCGGTTGGATGAACGTGCGCGCCACGTAGCGGTTCTTCACAAAGCCGTCGTCTTGGGGCAGCCCGGCCGCGCGAGCGAGCCCGCGCGCGGCGGCGTTGCCGGAGTCGGGCACCGCGATCACGAGGTCTGCATCGACGGGCGCCTCGTGCCACAGAATCTCGCCCATGCGCGCCCGCGCCACCTGCAGCGCGTGCCCGTTCATGCGCGAGTCCGGGCGCGCGAAGTAGATGTACTCGAACACGCAGAACGCGCGGCGCTCCTGCGCGACCACGCGGCTCTGCAGGCCCTCCTCGCCGAGCGTCACCACCTCGCCGGGCTCGACGTCGCGCAGCAGCTTCGCGCCGATGATGTCAAACGCGCACGACTCGCTGGCCACGCAGTAGCGAAGCATGCCGTCGTCTTCGCCCGGCTGGGGCTCGAGCGCGCCGAGCGCCAGCGGGCGCAGCCCGTGCGGATCGCGGAAGGCGACCACGCGGTCCTTGGTCATTACCACTGCGGAGAACGCTCCGCGCAGGCGCGGGAGCACGTCGGCGATCGCGTCCTCGACGCGCTCCGCGGGGTGCGTGGCGATCAGCGCCGCGATGATCTCCGAGTCCGAGGTCGAGCTGAACGTGACGCCGCGCGCGAGCAGCTCGTCATGCAGCTCGAGCGCGTTGATGAGGTTGCCGTTGTGGGCGAGCGCCACCTCACGGCGCGAGCCGTTCGTGCCCTCCGAGCGCTGCACCGGCTGCGAGTTCTCCCAGGCGTTTGAGCCCGTGGTGGAGTAGCGCACGTGCCCGATCGCGAGCTCGCCCGCCAGCGTGCGCAGGTCGTTCTCGCTGAACACCTGGCTGACCAGCCCGAGCTCGCGCCGCGTGATGATGTGCCCGCCGCGGTCTGCCGCCGCGATCCCGGCCGACTCCTGACCGCGGTGCTGCAGCGCATACAGCGCGAAATAGGAAAGCCGCGACACCTCGTGCCCCGGCGCGTATAGCCCGAACACTCCGCACTCGTCGCGCGGCCCCTCGCGGTCGGAAAAGCCGGGTCCAGCGGCCCTTGCTCCAGCCATCGCCTGGCTCACGCTAGCACGGCCGCCTCGTGGGTTGTTGGGCGCGGCGCTCACCAAAACAGCTCCGCCAGCGCGCCGTGTGCCACGCCCAGCTCTTGCAGCGACAGGCGCAGCTCGGTGGGGCCGGCCGCGAGCGAGAGCTCCTCGCCGCCGACGGTCCCGAGCGCGAGCACGCGCGCGTGGCCGGCGAGCCGCTGCAGCGCCTGCGCCTCGCCGCTGACCACAAAGCCACCGGGGCCCTCGCCGAACAGCGCCTGCAGGGCGCCGGCAGAGCGCTCGCCGGCGAGCAGCACGGCGGGCAGCTCGACGCTCGCGCCGAGGCCGCCGGCCAGGCAGCACTCGGCCACGGCCACCGCCAGGCCGCCCTCGGCGATGTCGTGCGCGCTGCTCAGCAGGCCACCAGCGCGTACGGCCTCGCGCACGGCGGCTTGGGCGCCGATCACGGTGTCGAGCTCGAAGGCGGGCAGGCCGTCGGGCAGCGCGAGGCCCTGCAGCTTTGCCAGCTCGCTTGCGGCCAGCGATGGCGCAAACGGGCCGACGAGCGCAATCTGATCGCCCGCGCGCCAGAAGCCGGCACGCCCCGCGTGCCGGGCGTCCGGGAGCTCGCCCGCCATGCCGATCACGGGCGTGGGGTAGATCGGCCCCGCCGCGGACTCGTTGTACAGAGAGACGTTGCCGCCAACCACGGGCAGCGACAGCGCCGTGCACGCCTCGGCGAGGCCGCGCACCGATTCTGAGAGCTGCCACGCCACGTGGGGCTTCTCGGGGTTTGCGAAGTTGAGGTTGTTCGTCACGCCCAGCGGCAGGGCACCGGCGCAGGCGAGGTTGGCGGCGCACTCCAGCACCGCCTCGACGGTACCCCGGCGCGGATCGGCGGCCACGCGGCGCCCGTTGCAGTCGATGCTCAACGCGAGCGCGCTGCCGTCGGGGAGCGCGAGCACCGCCGCGTCGGCCTGCTCTGGGCGGCGCACGGTGCGCGACTGCACGATGCAGTCGTACTGCTCAAAAAGCGCCCGCCGCGAGGAGAGGTTGGGGCTTTTGAGCAGTGCGAGCAACGCCTCGCGCGGGTCGCAGTCTGCCGCCAGCTGCGCGGGGGCGGGGCGATACAGCGGCGCGGTCGGGCGCTGGGGTGCGAGGTCATACAGCGGGCACTCGTCCACCAGCGCCGCCACGGGCATCTCGCCCGCGAGCTGTCCGCCGGCGAGCACGCGCACGCTGGCATCCGCGGTGACGCGCCCGATGGCGGCGCCGCCGATCTCCCACTTGGCCGCGCAATCGAGGACGCGCGGGACGTCCGCGGGTGCGACCACGCACAGCATGCGCTCCTGGGACTCGCTCACCATCACCTCCCACGGCGCCATTCCCGGCTCGCGCAGCGGCACCTTGGCGACGTCGAGCTCGACGCCCACGGAGCCCTTCGCCGCCATCTCCGCGACCGCCGACGTGAGCCCCGCGGCGCCCAGGTCCTGCAGCGAGACCAGCACGCCGGCGTCGAGCAGCTCCAGCGTGCACTCCAGAACCTTCTTCTCGGCGAAGGGATCGCCGACCTGGACGGTGGGACGCATGTCCCGATCGTCTGAGTCCCCCTCGCCGTCCTCGCCCGCGCCGCCCAGCTCGCTCGAGGCGAGCACAGACGCGCCGCCGATCCCGTCGCGGCCCGTCGTGGCGCCGAGCAGCACGAGCACGTTGCCCTCGCCCGAGGCGGCGCTTCGCACAAGCTGCTCGCGGCGCGCGAGGCCGACGGCCATCACGTTGATCAGGCAGCTCTGCTCGTAGGGATCCTCGAAGTAGACCTCGCCGCCGACCGTGGGCACGCCGATCGAGTTGCCGTAGTGGGCTATCCCCGCGACCGCTTCGTCGAGCAGGTAGCGCGAGCGCGCGGAGGTCGGCTCGCCGAAGCGCAGCGAATCGAGCACCGCGATCGGCCGCGCGCCGATCGCAAAGATGTCGCGGACGATCCCGCCCACGCCGGTGGCCGCGCCCTGAAAGGGCTCAACCGCGCTGGGGTGGTTGTGCGACTCGACCTTGAAGGCGCACACGAGCCCGCCCGACAGCTCCACGGCGCCGGCGTTCTCGCCCGGCCCCATGACCACCTGGGCGCCCTGCGTGGGCAGCGTGCGCAGCAGGCGCTTTGAGTGCTTGTAGGCGCAGTGCTCGCTCCACAGCAGCGAGTACATCGCCAGCTCGAGCACGTTCGGGCGCCGGCCCTGCTTGGCGCACACCAGCTCGTACTCCGCCGCGGTGAGACCGAGCGCGATCGCGTCCTGCACGTCGGGCAGCGCGGACTGCTCGCGCGCGGCGGGCGACGCGGCGATCACGCGAGCGCCCCCTCGAGCGCGAGGTGCATCGACTGAAAGACCTTCAAGCCGTCGAGCGAGCCGCCGCTGAGCTCATCCACCGCATGCTCGGGGTGGGGCATCAGGCCGAACACGTTGGCGCGCTCGTTGCACACGCCGGCGATATCCCGCGCGGAGCCGTTGACGTTCTCCCCGGCGGCGTAGCGCAGCACGACCTGGCCGGACCGCTCGAGCGCGTCCAGCGTGGAATCGTCGGCGTAGAAGCGCCCCCACGAGTGCTTGGCGGGGATGCTCAACAGCTCGCCCGGCGAGCACGCGGACGTGAACGGGGTGGCGGCGTTTGCCACCTCGAGGTCGACCTGGCGACAGACAAAGCGCCGGTCGCGGTTGACCAACAGGGCGCCCGGAAGCAGCTTTGCCTCGCACAGCACCTGAAAGCCGTTGCAGATGCCGAGCACGAGCCCGCCTTCGCGCGCGAACTGGACCACCGACTCCATCACGAGCGAGAAGCGCGCGATCGCGCCCGCGCGCAGGTAGTCGCCGTAGGAGAAGCCGCCGGGTACCACCACCGCGTCCACGCCGTGGAGGTCGCGCTCGCCGTGCCACAAAAGCTGCGCCTCGCCGACCAGCCCGGCCGCAGCGAGCGCGTCGAGCTCGTCGCACGAGCCCGGGAAGCGCACCACGCCGAACTTCATCGAACGGGCACCCGGGCTCAGCCGCTCGCGCCGTTGGCGCCGTGCGGACCGTCGAGCAGCTGCACCTCGTAGTCCTCGACGAGCGGGTTGGCGAGCAGCTTCTCGCACATCTCGCGCAGCTGCTCGGGCTCGTCGAGCTCGAGCTCGACGAGGCGCCCCACATGCACGTTTTGCACCCC
>DASZFR010000165.1:0-9854 GCA_035939635.1 Solirubrobacteraceae bacterium | reverse complement strand
TCGGCGCGCACCTCCGCGGGGTTCTCGGCGCGCGCGATCAGCATCGCGCCCTCGTCGATCGCGCCGAGCAGCAGATGCGCGAGCGCGTCGAGGGGCTGACGCTCGATCACACCGGCGTCCATCGCCTCTTGCAGGCCACCGCGAACGAGCCCGAACCCGTAGCGCATACCGATCTCGCGCCAGCGCTCCCAGCCGAGCACCGAGGGCGCGTCCAGCAGCGCGATCTGCTGCACCGCCGGGTCCTCGCACGCGTCCAGAAAGCCGCTCGCCCCCGCTCGCAGCAGCTCGAGCGGGTCCCGCGCGGCGGCCATGGCCGAGGCCGCTATGCGCTCCATCAGCGCGCCCTCCACGTCTTCGTATACCGCCGCGAACAGGTCGGCCTTGTCTTTGAAGTGGTGATACAGCGCCCCGCGCGTCACGCCTGCCGCCCGTACGATCTCCTCCGTGCCCACCTGCGCATAGCCGCGCTCTGCGAACAGTTCGCGTGCAACGGTCAGCAGCGCGGTGCGCGTCACAAAGGATTGCTGCGCCTTCAGGCTGCGACCCCCTGGCCGCAAGGGCGCGTCGGCCGTCTCTGTCTCGCCACGTTTGACATGCATACTGTCTGTATGATACATACATACTGCTTGCATGTATGCGAGCGAGGACGGTGATTGCGCACGAGTCAGGCGCCAGGCGTCACGTCCGTCGGGGATCGCACGCGGTGCCGGCTTCATTTCGCTCCATCCCCCGCATTGGCCTGGCCGGGCGCGGCCAGAAAGGAGAAAGGACATGACCGAGACAGCGGCGCAGGAGATCCAGCTTCAGGAGGGCACCATCCACTACCGCGAAGCGGGCAGCGGCGAGCCGATCGTTCTGGTGCACGGGCTGCTCGCGGACAGCCAACTGTGGCGCGAGGTGGTGCCCCTGCTCGCGCGCGAGTACCGCGTGATCGCACCGGACTGGCCCCTCGGCTCGCACCGGATCGCGATGTCGCCCACCACGGACCTCTCCCCCCTGGGCCTGGCGAAGATCATCGCCGACTTCCTCGAAGCGCTGGAGCTGGATCGCGTGACGCTGGTGGGCAACGACACCGGCGGCGCGATCTGCCAGCTCGTGGCGGTGAACCACCCGCAGCGCCTGGCACGCCTCGTGCTCACGCCGTGCGACGCATACGAGAACTTTCTTCCTCCCGCGTTCAGACCGCTGCAGAAGCTGGCGCGCAGCGCCACGGCGACCGCCGCGATCTTGCAGTCGATGCGCCTGGCGAGCGCTCGCAAAGCGCCGCTGGCATACGGCTGGCTCAGCAAGCGCGCAGACGACGATCTCACGCTTTCGTGGATCGAGCCGGCGCTCAACGACAAGACGATCCGCGCGCAGCTGTCCGCCGTGCTCACCGCGATCGACCAGCGCTACACGCTGCAGGCCGCGGAGCGATTCGGCGAGTTCACGAAGCCGGTGCTGCTCGCGTGGGCCCCAGAAGACCGCTTCTTCAAGCTTCGCTACGCAGAACGGCTGGCGCAGGCGTTCCCCGACGCCCGCCTGGAGCTGATCGAGGACAGCTACACGTTTGTGCCCATCGACCAGCCCCAGCGCACGGCGGCGCTGATCGCGGCGTTTGCGCGCGAGCCCGCAGCGGTTGCGTAGCTGAGCTTTCCGTCACCCCACCCGCGCGGCGGGCGCGCGCGTTCCCGGCAATGCGCCCGCCGCGCGGGTAGCGCGGCGCCTCGTCCACCTCCGGCGCCGACCGCGCCGCGGCGGCTACTGCACCGTGAGCGTGCCTTCCATGCCGGCTGCGCGGTGACCGGGCACCGAGCAGAAGAACTTGTAGGTGCCGGGTTTGAGGTTCAGGGGCAGGACGTGCGCTCCGCCCGCGAAGGTGGCTGTGGCCCCCACGATCTTGTGCGCCGACGATTCGACGGTGAGGTTGTGCGACAGCGACGACATGTTGGTGAACGCGATCGACACCGAGCCGGCTTTTGCGGTGAGCGAGGACGTGTCGAATTTGAGCAGCCCTTCGGGGTTGGCGGACACGCTCAGGGTGGCGCCGACCGACGGCGCGGACGACGCGGGAACGGAGCTCGTGCTGGGCGTGCTGGGGGTTTTGGATGAGCTGCCGCATCCGGCGACTGCGAGCGCGCCGGTCAACAGGAGCATCGGTGCGCTGCGGACGAGGCGCTTGCGCGGGGGGGCTTGGTTGGGGAGATTCACAGTCAATCCTCCATCGGTCGTCGCTCGCTGGTGAGATCACCGCGGCGGCGCGCCCATAGCTGCCGGCACGCGCGCGTCGCTCCTGCGCGGTAGAGCATATGGATGTCAGGGCTGGGTGTGGATCACGACGTCGGCTATGCCGGGGATGCACTGGCGCAGCTCGTCCTCCAGCTCCCCCGCCAGCCGGTGCGCGTCGGCGAGCGACTCCTCGCGCGCCACGCCCAGCGTGAGGAACACCACCTGCCCCGCTTCGGTGCTCAGAAGCTCGACCGAGCTCGGGTCAGCGCCGGTCTGGCGGCGCACGAGCCGCTCGATCTGCTCTTTGGCGTCGCCAAGCTGCGCCGCGTCGGGCGGGTGCGCGGCCAGCGTGCGCTCGAGCGGCTCCAGATGCGTCTGCACGGCGGCCACCCCGAGTGTGGTGGCGATCGTCTGCTCGACCCTGCGCGCCACCTCGGCGGCCGCGCGAAGCGGCAGGTCGGCGGGGAACTTGAGATGCAGCGACACGCTGGTGGCGCGGTCCTGCTCGAAGATCGTGATGTCGTGTGCTTCGAGCACCAGCGGCTCGGCGAGCGCGATCGCGAGCACCCGGTCGCGCAGGTCCAGGCCGCGGCGCCTGGGCTCGACGTGCACCACCACGTCGCTTCCGGGCAGCGCGTGCTCGAGCGCCGCCTCGACCTCGTTGGCCGCCTCGTGGCCCTCCACCACGGCCTGCCCGGGCGGGACGGTGACGACGACGTCTGCGAAGTAGCGCCCGGCGGACTCGCGCAGCCGCAGCCGGCTGAGCTCCACGTCTGCGCCCAGGCGCGCGATCGCCAGTTCGGCGGCGCGGCGCGCCTGCGCGGGAGTGCGGTCCATCAGCACGTTGGCGTTCTCGATCACGAGCCGCACGGCCGCCGCGCACACGATCGCCGCCACAAGCAGCGCGGCGAGCGCGTCGGCCTGGCGCACGCCCGCGCGCACGAACAGAAGACCCGCGATCACGGCCAGCGAGCCGACCATGTCGGCGGCGAAGTGAAATGCGTTGGAGCGCAGCGCGGGACTCGAGTAGCGGCGCGCGCTGCGGCCGGAGACGGTCACACGCCCGACGTCCACCGCGATGGCGGCGCCGAGGACCGCGAACTGGAACCAGTGCACGCGCGGCGGCGCGCTGTCGTTGACGAGGTGTCGCACCGCTTCGGTGGTCACAACCGCCGCACCGGCGAAGAGGATCGTGGACTCCCCCAGCGCGCCGAGGTTCTCCGCGCGGCGGTGACCGTAGGGGTGCTCGCGGTCGGCGGGACGGCCGCCGAGGCGCACGGCGAAGAAGGTGAGCACCGCGGCCACCACGTCGCCGCTTGACTCCACTCCCGCCGAGATCAGTCCCAGGCTGGCGGTGGCTACGCCAACGCCGAGCTTGAGCGCCACGAGCAGCGTGGCAGCCGCGATCGACACGATCGCGACGCGCTGCTGCGTGAGCGACGGCTCGCTGTGTGAGTTGGCGGCCATGCGCTCCTAGAGCGTAAGCCGGGTCCCGTACGTAAGCGGCCCGTGCACGGGCGCCCGCGCTGCGCGGCCGCGGCGGCGGTTTATGGTTGCGCTGTGGCCGCCGTGCCCCAGCACGCCCACCATCACGACCACCGCCACGGCGGCGATGACCGCGCGAGCCTCAGGCGCGCGCTCGCGCTGCTAGTGGCGTTCATCGCGGCGGAGGTCGTCACGGGAGTGATCGCGCATTCGCTCGCGCTGCTCTCAGACGCCGCGCACATGCTCGCGGACGCCGCCGCGATCGCGTTCTCGCTGGCCGCGCTCACGCTGGCCGCGCGTCCCGCGCGCGGCGCGCTGACGTTCGGCTACAAGCGCTTGGAGGTGCTCTCCGCGCAGGCCAACGGTGTCACGCTCGTGATCCTCGCGGGCTTCATCACCTACGAGGCGATCCGCCGCCTGGTGACGCCGCCGCACGTGCGCGCAGGGCTGGTGCTCGCGGTGGCGCTCGCAGGGATCGTGGTGAACGTGGCCGCGGTGCGCACGCTGGCGGCGGCGGATCGCACCAGTCTCGGCGTGCAGGGGAGCTACCAGCACGTGCTCACCGACCTGTTCGGCTTCATCGGCACCGCGATCGCCGCGACGGTGATCCTCGCCACCGGCTTTCAGCGCGCGGACCCGGTGGCGTCGCTGTGCATAGCCGCGGTGATGGCGCGCTCCGGTTACGGACTGCTGAAGGCCTCCGGACGCGTGTTCCTGGAGGCGGCGCCGGAGGGCCTCGACCCCGAGGCGGTCGGCCGCGCGCTGGTGGCACAGCCGGGCGTGGTGGAGGTGCACGACCTGCACGTGTGGGAGGTCACCAGCGGCTTTCCCGCGCTGTCGGCGCACGTGCTCGTGGCCAAGGACGACGACTGCCACGCGGCGCGGCGTGCGATGGAGGCGATGCTGCACGAGCGTTTCGCGCTTGACCACACCACGCTGCAGGTCGACCACGCGCAAGGCGAGCTGCTCGCGATCGAGCCGGCTGCGACGCGGGCCGGGCGCACGGCCGATCCCCACTAGGCTGCCGGCAGCTGCCCGCGCGCCGGCCCTGGCGCCCGCGCAGCGCACCCACCGAAAGGAGCGATAACGATGCCCAGCAAACCCATCTACACCGCCGGAGCGCACGTGACCGGCGGGCGCGCCAACGGGCACGGGCGCAGCGCGGACGGAAACCTCGAGGTCGATCTGCGCCTGCCGCGCGAGCTGGGCGGCGAGGGCGACGGCACCAACCCCGAGGAGCTGTTCGCGGTGGGCTTTGCATCGTGCTTCGAGAGCGCGCTCGGCGTGGTGGCGCGGCGCGCCAAGACCGAGACCGGCGACGTGGCGATCGACTCCAAGGTGTCGCTGCTGCCGACGGAGGAGCGCGGCTTCAAGCTCGCGGTGGAGCTCGACGTGACCCTGCCGTCGGTGGATGACCCGGAGCAGGCCGTGGAGCTGGTGCGCGCGGCGCACCGGGTGTGTCCCTACTCCAACGCGACGCGCAACAACATCGACGTGGTGGTCACCGCGAACGGCCGCCCGATCGACTGAACCGCCCCCAGCGCGCCGGCAAGCGCAACGACGTCGACGAAGAGCTGGCGGCGAAGAGCCGCCCCTTCGAGCGAGCGCCGCCTAGCGCACCTGCCCGCTGGGGCGCACGAGCATCTCGTTGATGCTCACGTTGGCGGGCTGGCGGATCGCGTAGACCACCGCGCGCGCGATGTCGTCGGAGGCAAGCGGCGTGATGCCCTGAAAGGCTTTTGCCATCTGCTCGAGCACCTCGGGCCGGTTGTGCATGGGCAGCTCGGTGGCGACGGCGCCGGGCTCGATGACGGTGACGCGCACGCCGATCGGCACGGCCTCCTGGCGCAGCGCCTCCGAGAAGGCGCCCACGCCGAACTTCGTGAGGTTGTACACGCCGGATCCAGCGCGCGCGAAGCGGCCGGCGACGGAGGACACGTTGATGATGTGCCCCGAGCCCTGCTCTGCCATCAGCGGCAGCGCGGCGTGGGTGCAGTAGAGCACGCCGAAGACGTTGGCGTTGACCATCTGGCGCCACTCCTCTGTGGGCGCGCCGGCGATGGGCCCCAGCAGCATCACGCCCGCGTTGTTGACGAGCACGTCCAGGCGCCCCAGCTCGTCGTGGGCGCTCTGGATGAACGCCCGCGCCTGCTGCTCGTCCCCCACGTCGGTGGTGATGGCCAGCGCGTGGCCGCCTTCGCCCGCGATGCGCTCGGCGAGCCCCTGGATGCGGTCGGCACGCCGCGCGGCGAGCGCCACGGCGGCGCCGTCGCGGGCGCAGGCCAGCGCGATCGCCTCGCCGATGCCCGAGGACGCGCCGGTGATCGCCACCACCTGCTGGGAGAGGTCACCAGCCATTTGCCGAGCTTATAATGAGGACGTTCAGCAGCGCCTGCTCACCCACCGATGCATGGGCGCGGCGGAGCGTGCCTTTTAGGCGCCTGGCGGGTTATTCATTAGGCCAGCCTTAGCCAGGAACCGGATACTTTGCCCGTCGCTGGGCAGGTAAGGCACTGCGCGGTGTCGAAGCAGACGCCCACGAGCACGCCGCGACGGATAATTGACAACGCAACTATCGCGGCGTATAATTCCGACTGTAGGCATCGGATTATAGAAGGAACGGAATGGCAGACTTTTCAGCAGATAACCGCACCGCCACCCTCGAGCCCGAGGGCATCGACGCCGTCGAGCAGACGGCGACGGAGGCGGCTGAGGTAACCACCCAGGCGGCGGGCACCGCGCGCCTGGACAACCCAATCGAGCGGGCGGACCTGAGCGTGCCCGACACGTTCATCCCCGAGTCGGTCGACCAGCTGCTGGCGCACTCGCGGCGCTACCCGCTGCTCACGCCGGCACAGGAGATCGAACTGGCGCAGCGCATCGAGCGCGGCGATCTGCACGCCAAGGAACTGCTCGTGAACTCAAACCTGCGCCTGGTGGCGTCCAACGCTCGCCGCTACCAGAATCAGGGGCTGCCGCTGGCGGACCTGGTGCAGGAGGGCATGCTCGGCCTGATACGCGCGAGCGAGAAGTTCGACTGGCGCAAGGGCTTTCGCTTCTCGACCTACGCGACGCTGTGGATCCGCCAGGCGATCCAGCGCGGCCTGGAGAACTCGGGCCGCACGATCCGCCTGCCGGTGCACGTCGCGCAGCGTTCCCGCAAGGTCGGCCGTGTCGAGCGCGAGCTGTCGGTGCGGCTGGGCCGCGAGCCCACGATCGCCGAGCTCGCCGAAGAGACCGGTCTGACGATCGAGCAGGTCGAGGAGGTGCGCCACCAGCGTGCGGCGCTCGTCAGCCTCGACCAGCAGGTCGGCGAAGACGGCGACACCGCCCTGGGCGACCTGCTGCCCTCTGACACCGAGGCGCCCGAGGACACGGCGTGGGACAACGAGCGCGAGCGGATCGTGCACGAGGCGATCTCGCAGCTGCCCGAAACGGAGCGCACTGTGCTCACTCTGCGCTTCGGCACGGGCCGCGAGGAGCCCCAGACGCTCACCGCAATCGGCAAAAGGCTCGGCTTCTCGGCCGAGCGCGCGTCCCAGCTCGAGCAGCGTGCGTTGAAGAAGCTCGCGGAGTCGCCGGAGCTCGCGGCGCTGCGCGAGGCTGCATAAGCCGCTAGCGCGCGGCGCAGCTGCAGCCCTCTCAGCTGGATCTACGGGAAAGCGACCGGCGCATGCGCCGGTCGCCGGACCGTGCATGCACGGTCCGGCCGGGCCGCACATGTGCGGCCCGGTGCTCGATTGATTTTCACCCCGCGAGGTGGGCGCGTGGGCGGAGCGGCGCGACGACGCGCCGGCGGGCGATCGAGTCGCGCCGAGGAACCGCAAGTGGCGGGTTGCGGCGTAGTGTCGCCGGGTAGCACCAGCTGATGGAGAAAGGTCAGGCGCGCCATCTGTTCTCACACGCCGAAGCCGAACCGGTGCTGCGGAGGATGGGTTATTCCCAGGAGCAGATCGAAGACATGCTGCGCGACCTTCCCGATCCGATCGACGGTGAGCGGGAAGCCGAGACGCTCTTCAAGCTCGGGATCTCGATCGACGCGCTGCGTGATCGGATGGGCGGCAGCCTGTAGGCGCGCCCTACAGCGGCTTCGACGCGCGCGCGCGGAAGCGCGAAAAGTCCGGCGCGCGCTTCTCGTCGAACGCCCGCACTCCCTCGCGCGCCTCGTCGGAGGCAACGAACTCGTGTAGGCCGCTGAACGCCAGCGCGGCCTGGCCGGCGAGCTGCTCTGAGTCGGCGTTGAACGACTGCTTGAGAAAGCGCAGCGCTGTGGGCGACAGCGCGAGGATCTCGTCGGCGTAGCGGCGCACCTCCGCGCGCAGCTCGCCGAGCGCCACCACGCGGTTGACCAAGCCCCAGCGCTCGGCGTCGTGCGCGTCGTACTGGCGGCACAGAAACCAGATCTCGCGTGCGCGCTTCTCGCCCACCACGCGCGCGAGGTAGCCGGTGCCGAAGCCGGCGTCGAAGGAGCCCACGCGCGGCCCCGCCTGGCCGAAGCGCGCGTGCTCGGCGGCGATCGAGAGGTCGCAGATCACGTGCAGCACGTGGCCACCGCCGATCGCCAGGCCGTTCACGGCCGCGATCACCGGCTTGGGGATGTCGCGGATCACGCGGTGCAGCGCCTCGATCTCGAACAGGCCGCTGCGCGAGGGGCCGTAGTCGCCGCTCTGCGCGCGCTGCTTCTGGTCGCCGCCGGTGCAGAACGCCTTCTCGCCCGCGCCCGTGAGCGCCACCACGCCCACGCTTCCCTCCGCCCACGCGCGCTTGAAGCAGTCGATCAGCTCGTCCACCGTGTGCGCGGTGAACGAGTTCGCGCGCTCGGGTCGGTCGATCGTGATCCAGCACAGCCCGTCCTGCACCTCGTAGCGCACGTCTGTGAGCTGCTCGCCCGTCATCGCGCCTGGCGTGGTCGTGCTCGCGCGCGGCGGCCCCGGCGTCTCACGCCATCGTGAGCCCGCCGCTCACCGACAGCGTCTGCCCTGTTATGTAGCCCGCCTGCTCGGAGGCCAGGAAAGCGATGGCCGCCGCCACGTCATCCGGCGTGCCCAGCCTGCGCATCGGCACCGCGCGCGTGAGCGCCTCCAGCAGCCGCTCGCCGGAGTCGGGCGCGGCGCTGGTCATGTCGGCAAGCATGTCGGTGTCCGTCGGCCCCGGGCACACCACGTTCGCGGTGACTCCCGAGCGGGCGAATTCGCGCGCGATCGTCTTGGTAAACGCGATCATGCCCGCCTTCGCGCCGGCGTACACCGCCTCTTGCGCCGAGCCCACGCGCGCCGCGTCCGAGCTCACGTTCACCACCCTCCCCCACCCGCCCCGCGCCATGTCGCCGAGCACCGCGGCGCACGTGCGCAGGCAGCCTTCGTAGTTGAGCGCGATCACGCGCCGCCAGAAGCCCTCGTCGGTCTCCAGAAACGGCCGGAACTCATCCCAGCCGGCGCAATTGACCAGCACCTCCACGGGCCCCAGCTGCGTACGGACGCGCTCCACGCCCTCGCGCACCGCGTCCGCGTCGGTGACGTCCATCTCCACCTCCAGCGCGCTCTCCCCCCCGTCCTGGATGTCGCGCGCGAGTTCCAGCGCGAGATCCTCGCGCAGATCCGCGATCGCCACCGAGCAGCCCTGCGCGGCGAGCGCGAGCGCGGTCGCGCGCCCGATCCCGCGCGCGCCCCCCGTTATCAGCGCCACGCGCCCGGCCACGGCTCAGGCGGCGGGCGCCGTGATCGTTTGCCGGCTGCGTGCGGGGCGCTGGAGCATCGCCGGCGCTGGTTATACACCCACGCGATCGCGCGCGAAGCGCCGCCCGCGCCGGGCACACGAGCCCGTGTGGGGCGTCCGCTAGGCTCACACGCACCAGCGGCCGCGCGCGGATCCGGCCCGGCTACAGCCACAGGAGGCAACGTGTCAAAGACGCTATGGGAGCGCACGGTGGACTTGACGATCTCGGTCGGCGAACGGCTGCTGGCGCCGGTGGAGCGCTGGATCGGCCGGCGCTCGCTGGTGGGCGAGGCGACGTTCTTCCCGGTGGAGCGCTTCCCCTGGGTGGCGGAGGTTGAGCGCAACTGGACGGTGATCCGCGACGAGCTGCTGGCGGTGCTCGAGGACCGCGAGGCGCTGCCCAACTTCCAGGACATCTCAAAGGACCAGATCGAGATCACCGACGA
>DASZFR010000164.1:0-15836 GCA_035939635.1 Solirubrobacteraceae bacterium | reverse complement strand
GGCGGCTCGCCCACGTGCCAGCTGCCCGTGCCCGCGGAGTCGAGTTCGATCTCGCGCTCGAGCCCCGCCTGGCGCACCAGCGCGCGCATGCTCGCCTCCGCGGTCGGCGAGCGGCAGATGTTGCCCATGCACACGAACAGGATGCGCACCGCGCTCAGCGCCCGATCCGGTAGGTGACGTGGGTGACCGCGGGCGAGCCCACGACCTCCACCGGCTCGAGCAGCGGGTCTCCTGCGTCCTGAAGCAGCCGCTCACCCGAGCCGAGCAGGATCGGCACGATGTGCAGCTGCAGCTGGTCGAGGAACCCGGCCGCCAGGAACTGGCGGATCGCGCTCGCGCCGCCGGCGATCGCGACGTCGTCGCCTCGCGCGACTGCGAGCGCTTGCCCGAGCGCGGCCTCGATGCCCTCCGTGACGAAGGTGAACGTGGTGCCGCCCTCCATCTCCAGCGGATCGCGCGGGTGGTGCGTGAGCACGAACACCGGCGCGTGAAACGGCGGGTCCTCGCCCCACCAGCCGCGCCACTGCTCGTCCCAGGGGCCGTCCCAGCCGCCGAACATGTGCCGCCCCATGATGTGCGCGCCCACACCGGCGCTGGCCTTTTCGATCACGTCGGAGTCGGCGTTGCGCTCGCCGCCCTCTCTGCCGTGCTGCTCGTTCCACGCCTGCGTGGCGAACACCCACTCGTGCAGGCGCATGGCGCCTTCGCCGAGCGGGTGCTCGTGACTCTGGTTGGGGCCGGCGGCGAAGCCGTCGAGTGAGATCGAGATCTGGGAGCGGACCATGAGCTGAGCCGGCGCGCGCGCCTAGCGCTCCTCGCCCTCGAGCTCGAGCACCGCGAGAAACGCCTCCTGGGGCACCTCCACGCGGCCGAGCTGCTTCATGCGTTTCTTGCCTTCCTTCTGCTTCTCCAGCAGCTTTTTCTTGCGTGTGATGTCGCCGCCGTAGCACTTGGCGATCACGTCCTTGCGGTAGGCCTTCACGGTCTCGCGCGCGATGATGTGCGAGCCGATCGCGGCCTGGATGGGAACGTCGTACTGCTGGCGCGGGATGCGCTTGCGCAGCTTGGAGGCCAGCGCGCGGCCTACCTCGTAGGCCTTGTCGCGGTGCACCACCATCGACAGCGCGTCCACGGGGTCACCCGCGAGCAGCACGTCGAGCTTGACGAGGTCCGCCGCCTTCATGCCGTCGAGCTCGTAGTCCAGCGACGCATAGCCGCGCGTGCGCGACTTCAGCTGGTCGAAGAAGTCCAGCACGATTTCCGCGAGCGGCAGCCGGTATGTGAGCTGCACGCGCTCGGGCGAGAGGTAGTGCATGCCGGTGCTCTCGCCGCGGCGCTCCTGGCAGAGCTCCATCACCGCGCCCACGAACTCTTTGGGGCAGATCACCGACGCGTCGATGAGCGGCTCGCGGATCTCGGCGATCGTGCCGGGGTCGGGCATGTCGGACGGGTTGTGCACGACGAGGTCGGTGCCCGCGGTGGTGGTGACCGCGAACTCCACCGAGGGCATTGTGGCGAGCAGCTCGAGGTCGTACTCGCGCTCCAGGCGCTCGCGCACGATGTCCATGTGCAGCAGGCCGAGAAAGCCGCAGCGAAAACCGAACCCGAGCGCGTCCGAGGTCTCGGGCTCCCACGACAGCGCGGCGTCGTTGAGCGTGAGCTTCTCCAGCGCGTCGCGCAGGTCGGGGTAGTCGTCTGAGTCGATCGGAAACAGCCCGCAGAACACCATCGGCTTGACTTCGCGATAGCCCGGCAGCGCCTCTGAGGCTTCGGGGTGTGTGCTCCGCGGCGCGCCAGCGCGCGCGCGCGTGGTGAGCGTGTCGCCGACGCGCAGCATCGTCACCTCCTTGATGCCGGTGATCAGGTAGCCCACCTCGCCGGCGGCGAGCTGGTCGGTGGGCATCATCTGCGGCGAGAAGAAGCCGATGTCGTCGATCTCGGCGTGCGTGTCGGTGGCCATCGCGCGGATCGGCTCGCCCTTTTTGAAGGTGCCGTCGACCACGCGCACGTACGCGATCACGCCGCGGTACTGGTCGAACTCGGAGTCGAAGATCAGCGCGCGCGGCGGCGCGTTGGGGTCACCCGAGGGCGGCGGCACGCGCGCGACGAGCTGCTCGAGCACCTCCTTCACGCCCGCGCCGGTCTTGGCGCTGATGCGCATGATCGACTCCGGCGCCTCGCCGATCAGCTCCGCCACTTCGCCGGCCACCCGCTCGGGCTCGGCGCCCGGCAGGTCGATCTTGTTCAGGCACGGGATCAGCTCCAGGCCGGACTCCACTGCGAGGTAGGTGTTGGCCACGGTCTGCGCCTCCACGCCCTGCGAGGCGTCGACGACGAGCAGCGCCCCCTCGCACGCGGCGAGCGAGCGCGACACCTCGTAGGTGAAGTCCACGTGCCCGGGCGTGTCGATGAGGTGCAGCTGGTAGGTCTCGCCGTCCTGGGCCTCGTAGAACACGCGCACCGCCTGCGCCTTGATCGTGATGCCGCGCTCGCGCTCGAGCTCCATCGAGTCGAGCACCTGCGCACGCATCTGGCGCGGCGCCACGGTGTGCGTGAGCTCGAGGATGCGATCGGCCAGCGTGGACTTGCCGTGATCGATGTGGGCGATGATCGAGAAGTTGCGGATGTGCGACTGGTGCACGGGCTCGCGTCACGATAGATGGTGGGTTGATGTGGCCGGGCCGCGGATGACAGGCGCCGCACGCGAGCGCAGACGTGCCGGTGGCACGTCGAGCATGCGGGTGGCGAATCGCGGCGCACCGTCAACGTGTAGCTACTCCCAAGCGTCGCGTCAGCCACTCGACGGTGCTGCCTTGCAACAGCGCCGAGATCACAACCGCGAAGAACACGATGTTGAAGAAGTGCAGACTGCGCGGGACGTTGGCGATCACCGCGAACGTGGCCAGCACGACCGGAACGGCGCCGCGAAGACCCGCCCACACCAATACGACGCGTTCCCTTCCACCGAACCCGCTGGCGAACGTGGCGAGCGCCACCCCCGTCGGGCGCGCCACGGCCGCGCCGATCAGCGCCAGCAGCACACCCTTCGCCGCGACGTCGCCGAGCTGGCTCGGGAACACGAGCAGACCGAGCGCAAGGAACAGCCCTATCTCGGCCACCGAGGACAGACCATCGTGAAAGGCCAGAAGCGCGGGGCTCTGGTCGAGCTTCACTGTTCCCAGGGTCAAGCCGGCCACGTAGACGGCCAGGAAGCCCGACCCGTGCAGCAGCGCGGCCGCGCCGAATGCGATCGCTGCGGCGGCGAGCGAGGCGACCAGCGACAGCGCAGCCGCGGCCGAGCCCATGCGGCGCAGCAGCGACGAGGCGAGCAGGCCTAGTGCAACGCCGACGGCAGCCCCCACGACGATCTGGCCTGCGAAAAACAGAATCGCCTGGCCGACTCCGTAGCTCGCGTGTTGGATGAGTTTGATCATCAGCAGCACCAGCAACACTGCGACCGGGTCGTTGAACCCCGCCTCTCCCTCGAGCACGCGCGCAAGTCGCGTGGGCATCTTCGACTCGCGCAAGAGCGCAAACACCGCCGCTCCGTCGGTCGCCGAGAGGATCGCGCCCAGCAGCAGGCCCTCCTTTGTCGAGAAATCGAAGAGCAGGGCCGCCGCAAGCCCCGTGAGCAGCGCGGTGACAATCGTCGCTACGACCGCCAGCGAAGCAGCGGTGCCCAGAACCGGGCGCATCTCGCCGAACCCGGTCGCCAGCCCTCCCTCGTAAAGGATCAGGACGAGACCGATACTGCCGAGGAGACGCGCGACCCTGTAGTCGGCGAAGTCGATCCAGCCGAGCCCGTCGGTGCCGATGGCCATCCCGACGCCCAGAAACAGGACGAGGGCCGGCACGCGGATGCGCGTTGCGGCCAGCGAGGCCGCCACGCCCGCGGCCAACAGGGCACCGGCCACGAGGATCAGTTCGGCGTCGTGGTCCACGTCGCAACCATGACGAACCCTCACGGAGGCAGTCGAGCCGGGAACCGCTAGCGTTATCGGCACGGCGGATCGCCAACTCGGCTTCAGGCCCCTCGTGGGCCGACCGTGGCTACGCGCCGGGGCTTGCCCTGGCGGCCTGTCCAGGTGGCCGGGAGTGTCACGCCACCCAGGCAAGACACTAAGTCCTGGGACGTAGTAGTTCAGCGGCGATCGCAGCCGGCGCCGGGCGGGCCCAAGGGCTCGCCCGGCTTGTTTGTGCCCCACGTCTCGCCCGCGGGCGCCCTCAGAAATCAAGCGGCGGATCCGCACGAAACGCTCGGGCGGCGTGCGTGCGGCGAGCAGTTGACGGAGCTTTCGCAGTGCGAGCTCGAGACCTGCCGCAACTGTCCAAGATTGGACTGCGCGAAGCCAGACGGGCAACTAAGGTGCCTGGTCAACAGCGCGGTGCGCTCAATGTGACGGGGGGATTCCGGCCAATGGTGCGCCGCGATACGACGAAGCCTGGGAGGTGTCTCGTGTCCACAGCCAAGGAAAGGTCGGGCCTGCCTGCGCCCGCGCTCGACGAGCGGGCCGAAGCCAGCGAAGAGCGCGGAGCACACCGAGTAGGAGCGGCTCGGCTCATCCGCAGATTTGGGCTCTGCTGCGTAGTTGCGCTCGTAGCTGGCGCGGTGGCCGCAGCGTCTGCGTCGGCCTGCTCCAGGCCCGCCGACTCGATCTGGACGGGCACTGCGGGCGGACCGCAGACGTCGTTGAGCTTTGAATCGTCCGTCACGGTGTCCGCGGAAACCTTCCCGGGCAGTGAAACCGCAGAACTCGGGGGGAAAACCGCTGCGTCGGGCACCTACACCGTCTCAGGACACCCATACCCAATGACGCTGAGCGGCTCCTACAACGGCACGGTCACCTGTGCGGGCGCGGAGTCTTTTTCCGCGGAAGGCACCCTGTCAATCAACGGGAGCTCGCCGATCCCATTCAAAACCCAATACGTCGGAAACGCCAACTACACCGAAGCGTCGGGCACCTACCGAACCGAAGCCGGGGGCAACAGCGAAGAAGGCGTCTGGTCTGCGACCTTCTATGCGACCGTGCAGTCGGTGGGATCGCAGCCCGGCAACGTGGTGCTCGTCAATCCATCGAACACCAGCGCGACCAGCCTCTCGGCGCAACCGAGCACCGGGCTGCCCGGCGGGGAAGTGACTGCCCCCGTGGGCGAACTGTCCTACGGCATCACGGAAGTCACGCCCGGCGCCACGATCGACGTGAGCTTCAAGCTGCCCGCAGGAAGCCAGCCCACGGGTTTCTACAAGCGCACAGCCGGCGGGCTGGACCCGTATCCGGCGAGCAAAACAAAAGTCAACGGCGAAGAAATCACGCTTGAAATAACCGACAACGGCCCCTGGGATGAAAACCCGACACTAGGCGCGATCCAGGATCCGATCGTTCCCGTGCATCAGGCGGCTCCGGCGGTAACCGGACTGTCGCTGAAGTCGGGGCCGTCGACCGGCGGCAGCGCGGTCACGATCACCGGCACCGGCTTTCTCGGCGTATCGGCCGTGAAGTTCGGAGCAGCAGAAGCAATGCATGTCAAAGCCACATCAGACACGTCCGTCACGGTCGAATCACCACCGGGCACGGGCGCCGTCGTTGTCACCGTCAGCACCCCGGGTGGCACCAGCGCCACGCACGGCAAGGCGGCGAAGCACGCGAAGTTCAAGTACAAGCGCGCCAAGAAATGAGCAGCGGCATCTCGCTTCTGTAGCTGTACGCGCGAGGCCGGGTCGCTCGGCGGCCCGGCCCTCGCTCAGCTGGGCTTCGAGGTCCCGTCAGTCCGGCGATCGGCACTGCGCTCGCGTTGCAGCGCATGTCCGCGCCGTGTGCCGCGGCTGCGCTACCCGTCCAGTAGGCTTCGGCGCGGAGAGAGCTTCCCGGCGGGAAGTCCCGACGCGGAGGAGAGGGGACCGCTCCTGGCCCCGAGGTCTACGACCCGGCAGGAGCGGTCCCGATTTTCTGTGTCGCGACGCGCTTGCTGCACCGCAGCCAACGTGCCTGGTTGCCGCGGTCCGTTTACGCGCTGGCGGACGACAGCCCCGGGCTCGAACCGACGCCCGCTGTGACCTGGGCGGCGTCCGGCGCGGTGCGTTTGTAGACGAGCACGCTGACTATCACCGACCAGATCGCGAAGCCCAGCAGCGACGGGAACGACGCGGGCGGAATCAGCGCGGCGATGCCGAGCACGATCGCCACCCACCCGAGCCATCGCGGCAGGGGCGCCCCGCGCAGAATCGTCAGACCTGCCCCGATCGCAAACACGAACGCGCCACCAATGATCGGCAGGAATGCCACTTCTTCGGTGATGAAGTTCAGCGTCTTGACGGCTTCGGGCCCCAGGTGGTGGATTTCTTTCGCGAGTCCGAATTCGACCCCGCTGGCGGTCAGCGCGCCCGCGGCGACCAGCACCGAGCCCGCGACCATCAAAACGCTCACGCCCTCCGCGGACGGGCTGCGCCGCGCGTAGGAGCGCAGCGCGGCCCCGAACCCGATCAAGGCGAGGAACGCCAGCGCGAACAGCACTGCGCTCGCCTTCACTTCCGAGCTGTGAGTTTCATAGTACGCGACGATCTTGCTAGCCGGCTTTTCCGTTCCCGGCGATTCGCTGCCGACGACGGTGCCAACCACCACCAGCAACGCAAACAGCACGCCCGTGAGCGGCGCGAGGCGTGCGACACGATCAGACATTCATTTCCCCCGATCCATCCGTGGATACAACGACGTTCAAATCGTACCCGCGGGTCGCGCGCTTGTCAGCAACCGCGCTCCCAGCTCTGGCTGGGGTGCGCGCGCAGCCCCCGCGTCAGGTCTGGCCGAGGCGCGAGCGCAGCAGGCGCATGACCTGGTGGGCCTCGGGCACGTGCATCGCGAGCACCGCGCGCGTGTAGAGCCACAGGCCGGCGAGGGCGGCGCCACCGACGGAGGCGATCTGCGCCGGGAGCGAGCGCCCGAGCAAGCGGTCGAGCGCGTACCACACCCCCCACGCCAGGCCTGCGAGAAGCGCCGACGCGACGGCGATGCGTGCGGTGATCATCGTCGTCTGCGCTCCTTCGATGCGTCCGTTGAAGCCGGCTCTCAGGCGCACCAGCTGCAGGGCTGTCATCACCACGTTGGCGACCACGGTGCCGATGATCAGTCCGGCGATGCCGAGCGGCTTGTACAGCGCGACGCTCACGATGATGTCCACGACGATGTTGATCGCTGCAAGGCGTGTGGGGATCCACGGGCGCTGCACCGCGAAGAAGGCGCGCGTGAGCAACAGGTTCAGCCCCCCGAAGGGCAGGCTGAACGCAAACCAGAACAGCGCGATCGAGACCAGATGCGTTGACTCGAGTCCGAACGCTCCGCGCTGGAACACCAGGCGCACGATCGGCGTGGGCAGCGCGATGATAAACGCCGCCGCCGGGATCAACAGAAGGTTGATCTGGCGCATGCCGATGCCGACCGCGCGGCGCATCGAATCGGCGTCGCGCTGGGCGGCCATACGACTCAGCGTGGGAAACAGCACCGTCGCCACCGCCACGCTGAACAGGCCCTGCGGGAGCATGTAGATACGAAACGCGTTGTCGATCGCCCGCGGCGCCTGCCGGTTGACGAGCGTTCCGAACACCGAGTTGATTATCTGGTCGAGGTTGACGATGCCAAGGCCGATCGTCACGGGCAGCATCAGGATGAACACCTGTCTGATGCGCGGATCGTGCCAGTCGATGTGGACCTGAAGGCGGAAGTCGATGCGCCCCAGCGCTGCGAACGCCAGCGCCATTTGCACGAACGTCGCCACCAGCACCGCGATCGCAAGCGCGTACAGCTCGTTGCCGTTTTCAAAGCCGCCGTGAAAGTGCGGCTTCAGCACCACCAGCAGCACGATGATCACCACGTTCCACACCGCCGGAGAGATGGCGGGGATCGTGAAGTGGTCGTACGACTGCAGGATGCCCACGAGCAGCCCGTTCAACCCCAGCAGCAGCACGACAGGGAACAGCACACGCGACAGGCCCACGGTGAGCGCGTCGAGCGCGCCGTTGAAGGTCGGCCCGGTGAACAGCGGCATGATCACCCCCGCCAGCAGGATGAACAGCGCGGTGATCGCGCCCAGGGCGATCAGCATGATCCAGAACAGCGTCGAGGCGAGCCGAACTGCCTCTTTGCGGCGGCCCTTCTGCAGCAGTTCTGTGAACACCGGCACGAACGCCGCCGACAGCGCGGCGTTGGCAAACAGGTTGCTGACGAGGTTCGGGATTTGAAACGCAAGCGTGTAGGCCGACGCGGGGCCGCGCGTGCCGAAGAAGCTCGCGGCCACGATTTCGCGCGCCAGGCCGGCCACACGCGACACGCCGGTGGCGATCGAGAAGATGGCCGCGTTGCGCGCGATGCGTCCGCCACCGCCCGGCGGTGGCCGCTCTGCTGGCTCCTCCGCAAAGGCTTCGGTGGCTGCGGCCAAGGCCGCTATAGTACGGCGCTCCGCGGCGCGCCCCGCCACCTTTTCCGCGCGCGCTGAGCGCACTCGTATGGCCAACATCCACTCACAGAAGAAGCGCATCCTGCGCACCGAGCGCGAGCGGCTGGAGAACCGCAACTACACCTCCGCGATCAAGACCTACTTCCGCCACCTGCAGGACGCTGTCGTAAACGGCGACGAGCAGGCCGCCGAGGCCGAGCACGTGCGCCTACAGAGCACGATCGACAAGGCGATAAAGCGCGGCGCACTGCATCGCAACTCGGGTGCGCACAAGAAGTCGCGAGCCGCGCGTATCCGCGCGGGCTCCTCGCAGTCCTAGACCGGCCTATCCCCCGGTCTCAGGCGCTCAAGCGCTACGAACTACGTCGTCCAATGTCAGCCCGCTGAGCACCGACTCGGGGCTTTGCGCGACCACGTCAGAGCCCGGTAGGGCGTCGTCGTCGCGCCGCTTGATCAGCAGCCACTGGGGCTTGGCGCCCGGACGCGTGCGCTGCAGCGCGAACCCACCGCGCAGCTTGGAGCCGTGCAGCACGAATACCGCGTGCCCGCGATCCAGCGCCGCTGGCCACGGAACCCTGCCGCCGTGCTCGTAGGTGCCGCGGTCCCACACGATCACTCCGCCGTGGTCGGTGGCGCCTTCGAACTCGTTGTGCTGAAGATCGTGGTCCTCGACCTGCACCGCCAGGCGCTTCACGGAGGGGTCCATCGACGGCCCTTTGGGGACCGCCCACGAGCGCATCACGCCGTCGACCTCCAGGCGCATGTCGAAGTGGTGCGCCGTGGCCTGATGCTCCTGCACCACGAACACGCCCGCGGGCACGCCGCGGATCGCGAACTGCTCGTGGCCTTCCACGCGCGCGTCTGCCATGTTCGCCGGGGCGCCTTGGGAGAGCTCGTGCAGCACAGACGTCAGCGCTTCCAGTGCGTCCGCGGACCCCTCGGCGTGCACTTCGACGGTGCCGTCGTCCTCGCGCACCCAGCCGTGGAGGCCGAGCTCGCGCGCGCGGTCGCGGAGCAGCTCGCTGGGGTCGGCCTGCGCCCTGCCGGGCGTGAGCTGCGCCCGGAGCGCGCGGCGCCCGGGCTTCTCGCTCGCTGCGTTGGCTTGGGACTTCGCGGGCATTCAGCGCGCGTCGGGCCGGCCGCCGGCTTGCGCGCCGCCCGGGGCGAATTCCCAGCCGTGTCGGTTCGCCGCGGATAGCACGTCCTGCGGGTCGACGGCGTCGCTGTCAGACGCCGCGCCGGCCTCGAGGAAGAAGCGCTCCATTCCGGCAGGCGAGAAGATCAGCACGCGTCGTCCCTTCGCGTCGCCGACGTTGCACCCAGCGTGCATCGTGTCCGGCGCCACGTGCAGCGTGTCTCCGGGACCGAGCCGGGTGTGCCGGCCGGCGACTTCCATCTCAAACTCCCCCTCGACGATGTGGATCGTCTCGGCGACGCCGCGGTGCAGATGCAGCGGCAGCCACCAGCCCGCGGGCGGATGGTCGACGAGCAGGCAGAACGCGCCGGCGGTGTCGGCGCTCTGCAGGTGGACCTCAGTGCGCACCGCGCCGGGCATCCATACCACGCGCGGTGAGGCGTGCACGCGACGACCTAAGCCGCGATCGCGGCTATGCGCTGCAGCGCGATCGTGTCCTCGTCCAGCGGCGCGAGCTTTGAGCGCTCGGCGACCAGCACGGCCCCACCGCGCGAGTCCAGCTCGAGGTCGGCGAGCTGCACGAGCGCGTGCTGCAGGCGTTCGGGGTCGCTGCGCGACACGTCGGCGATGAACCGCTCGGCGGCGCGCTGGGGCATGCGCAGCGAGCGCTTGATCTGCGCGGCGGACTCGCCCGCGGACAGGCGCAGCGAGACGGCTAGCGCCTCGCGCATGCGTTTGGCCATCAGGTAGATCAAGCCGGACAGGTTCTCGCCCTGCTCGCGCACGGCGATATAGCACGCGGTCGCTCGCTCGACGTCGCCCGCCACGAGTGCGTCGGCGAGCGAGAACGCGCGCCACTCCGCCGAGTTCGCTGCCCGCTCCTCGATGTCCTCGGCCGTGATCGCGACCGGCGCGGCGTCGGCGGCACCGTCGCCGGCGACGGCCGCGCCCGGCTGGGGCGCGTCGGCTTCCAGAGCGAGCTTCTCGAGCTCGCGCGCGAGGCGCTGGGGGCGATCGCCGACCTGGCGTATGAGCGCATGGGAAGCGGGCTTGTCCAGCGACACGCCGAGCTTCGCCGCCCGCTCACGCACCCATTCGGGCAGCTCCCAGGGCTTTACCTCCATCTGCGCCACCACCTGCCCACCCGCGGCGCGAACCGCCTTTGCCACGGAGTCGGGTGCCTTGGTGCGTGCGTCCTCGCGCGCGAAAAGCGCGAGGGTGGTGTCGGCGGGAATCGACTCGAGCGCGCCGGCGAGGTCTCGGTCGAAGTCCGCCCGGCGCCAGCGCTCGACGCCCTCGACGATGATCACGCGCCGCCCCATCGCGAGGGTCATCGCCGCGAGCGCGTTGGCCACACGCGCCGGAGCCGCAGCGTCTCCTTCCAAGAGCTCCACGCCCGCGTCGCTGCCGGCCTCCGCGAGCGCTCGCAGCGCCGCACGGCGCTCTGCGATCGCGCCGTGATCGTCGCCGTGTATCAGGTAGGCGGCCTTGAGCTGTGCCACTCAGCGCACCACGAGGTTGACGAGCTTGCCCGGGACGACGATCTCCTTGACGATCTCTCGCCCGTCCACGTGCGCGCGCACGTTGGGGGCCACGCGGCAACTCTCCTTGAGTTCCTCAAGCGACGCGTCGGTGGCGACCTGCACGCGGTCTCGCAGCTTGCCGTTGACCTGGCACACGAGCTCGTAGAAGTCGCTCTCCAGAAACGCCTCCTCGGCTTGCGGCCAGGGCACTTCCCACACGCGCTCGCCGTTGAGCAGCTGATAGGCGTCGGCGCAAACGTGCGGCGCGAACGGAAACAGGATCGAGGCGGCGCTGGAGAGGGCAAATCGGAGCGTTGCGTCGCCGGCCTGGTCGCGCACGCGGTAGCACTCGTTGAGCAGCTCCATCACCGCAGCGATCGCGGTGTTGAACGCGAAGCGCCGCAGGTCGCCGCCGACCTTGTCGATGGCCCAGTGCGCCTTTCTCAGCAGCGCCAGGTCGGGGCCATGCGCTTCGTCGGCGCCCGGAGGCCGGTCGTCTTCGCTGGCGGGCGCGCGTTCGGCCACCTCGGCCGACAGGCGCCACAGCCGCCCGAGGAATCGGTGTACGCCTTCGACGCCCTCGTCAGACCAGTCTGCGTCCTGGTCGGGCGGGCCGATGAACAGCACGTAGCAGCGAGCGGTGTCCGCGCCGAAGCGCTCGACGATCGAGGAGGGAGCCACCGCGTTGCCCTTCGAGCTCGACATCTTCGCGCCGCCGCGCGTGATCATTCCCTGCGTGAACAGCGACGCGAACGGCTCCTCGACGTCGAGCAGGTCCATGTCGGCGAGCGCCTTGGTGAAAAAACGCGCATACATCAGATGCAGGATCGCGTGCTCCACGCCGCCGATGTACTGGTTGACCGGCATCCACTCGCGCACGGCTGCGCGGTCCCAGGCGGCGTGTTCGTTTCTGGCGTCGCAATAGCGCAGGAAGTACCAGGAGGAGTCCACGAAGGTGTCCATCGTGTCTGTCTCGCGCCGCGCGGGCTCGCCGCAGCCGGGACATGTGGTGCGGACCCAGTCCTCCGCGGCGGCGAGTGGCGAGCGCCCCTTGGGCGTGTAGTCGTCGATGTCCGGGAGTTCGACCGGGAGCTCGTCCTCGGACAGCGGCACGATGCCACAGCGGTCGCAGTACACGATCGGGATCGGGCAGCCCCAGTAGCGCTGGCGGGACACCAGCCAGTCGCGCAGGCGATAGCTGATCGAGCCGTGGCCGAGGCCCTGGCGGTCGAGCCAGGCCACGATCTCGGCGTAGGCGCGGCGGTTGTCGAGACCGTCGAACTCGGGGTTTGAGTTGACCAGCGGCCCGTCGCCGGTGTAGGGCAGGCCCTGCTCGTCGCCGTCCGGGTTCTCGCCCGCGATAACGCGCCGGATCGGCACGCCGAACGCGCGCGCGAACGCGTAGTCGCGCTCGTCGTGCGCTGGCACCGCCATGATCGCGCCGGTGCCGTACTCCATCAGCACGTAGTCGGCCACGTACATCGGGATGCGCTCGCCGTTGACCGGGTTGACCACCGTGCGCCCGAGCGGCACGCCGGTCTTGGGCTTGTCGAGGTCGCCGCGTTCCTCGCCGGTCTCGGTGATCGCGTGGTTTACGTACTCATGCACCTGCTGCTCGTGGTCGGTGCCGGCCGCCAGGCGCAGCACGTCGGGGTGCTCGGGCGCCATCACGAAGAACGTGGCGCCGAACAGCGTGTCGGGGCGCGTGGTGAAGACGGGATAGTCGATTGCGAGTTCCTCGCAGCGAAACGTCACCTCGGCGCCCTCGGAGCGACCGATCCAGTTGCGCTGCATGGTCTTCACGTGCTCCGGCCAGTCGATGTTGTCGAGGTCGTTGAGGAGCCGCTCGGCGTAGTCGGTTATGCGAAAGAACCACTGCTCGAGCTGGCGTATTTCCACACGACAGCCGCAGCGCTCGCAGCGGCCTTCCGCGTCGACCTGCTCGTTGGCGAGCACGGTCTGGTCTTTTGGGCACCACTTCACCGCGGCCTCCTTGCGGTAGGCCAGGCCTCGCTCGTACAGGCGCAGAAAGATCCACTGCGTCCAGCGGTAGTAGCGCGGTTCGTGCGTGCCGAACTCACGCGACCAGTCGATCGAGATGCCCCAGCGGTGAAACTGGCGGCGGTATGAGTCGATCGACGCCTGCGTGGCGACGCGCGGCTGGACGCCGGTCTTGATCGCGTTGTTCTCCGCCGGCAGCCCGAACGCGTCGTAGCCCATCGGGTGCATCACGCGCTCGCCGCAGCGGCGGCGAAAGTGCGCGACGGCATCCCCAACCGCGTAGTTCTTCAGATGGCCAACGTGCGGCTCGCCGCTGGGGTACGGCAGCATCTCGAGCACGTAGGTGTCGGGCTCGGTATCGGGAGTGAGGCGGCCCGGAGCGCCCGCCGTGCCGCGTCCGCGGCCGAGCGCTTTCAGCTGCTCGGCCGTGCGGTTTGCGACCTCCCAGGTGTGCTCATCGGCCCACACCGCTTGCCAGCGCGGCTCGATCTCCTGCGGGTCATAGCGCCGTTCTGCCATTGATACGGGACATTAGCGGGCGGCCTCCGCCGCGATAAACCGGCTGCGTGACGTGAGCAGCTCGACGATCTCGGCCGGCGCCTTCGCCGGCGAGCCGGCGTCAAACGGCGGCTGGGGGTCGTACTCGATTCCCAGCTGGATCGCCTGCGCGACGGTGTCGCCCGCGATCTTGGCCGCGAGCTGCAGGCCCATGTCGATCCCGGCGGACACACCCGCCGCGGTGACGATCTTGCCGTCGAACACCACGCGCTCTGACACTGGCTCGGCGCCGAGCTCGCGCAGCGCGTCGAGCGCGAGCCAGTGGCTGGTGGCGCGCTTGCCGTCGAGGATGCCCGCGGCCGCGAGGATGAGCGATCCCGTGCACACCGACGTGGTCCACGTGGTGTGCTCGTGTGCGTCGCGCAGCCACTCGAGCACGGGCTCGCCCGCGCGCGCGGCGACCTCGCCGGGGCCGCCGGGCACGACAACCACGTCGGGGTCTGGCAGCTCGTCCAGCGAGTGCTTCGCAACCATCGTGAGCACGCCGTTGTCGGTGGTGATTTCCCCCGGCTCCGCGGCGACGAATTTGGTCGTTGCGCCCGGCAGGCGGCTGAGGACCTCGTAGGGCCCGATCGCGTCCAGGGCCGTGAGGCGGTCGTAGAGCAGGATCGCGATGTTCATGCTTGCTCCTTCCGGGTTGGTATTGGCGTGCTACGCGGCTTTGCGAGAGCGGCTGTTTGGCTCGGGCGCAGTCGTGAGATGGGGTGCGCCGGCGGGCGCGTGGAAGCGGCGGCGGTACTCCGCGGGGCCGATTCCGAGCGAGCGAAGAAAGGCGCGGCGCATCGTCTCGCCGGTGCCAAAGCCGCACGCCGCGGCGACCGAGCCGAGCGGCTCTGAGGTGTCCTCGAGCCGGCGCCTCGCCGCCTCGAGGCGCACGCGCTCGACGTAGCGCGCGGGCGTGAGACCGGTCTCTGCGCGAAAAGCGCGCGCGAAGTGCCGCGGGCTCATGTGTGCTCGCGCGGCCATCGCCTCGACGCAGTGATCGGCGGCTACGTTCTCGAGCACGGCGCGCTGGACCTCGCGCAGCGGCTCGCGCGCGGGCTCTTGGGCGGCGAGCGTGGCGCTGAACTGCGACTGGTTGCCGGGGCGGCGCAGGAACAGCACCAGGTGGCGTGCGATCGTGAGCGCCGCCTCGCGGTCGAGGTCCTCCTCCACGAGCGCAAGCGCGAGGTCCATTCCCGCGGTCACGCCCGCCGACGTCCACACGTCGCCGTCGCGCACGTAGATCGGGTCGGGGTCAACGTCGATGGCGGGGTGCTTGCGCGCGAGCATTGCCGCCGAGAACCAGTGCGTGGTCGCGCGACGTCCGTCGAGCAGGCCCGCCGCGGCCAGCACGAAGGCGCCGGTGCACACTGAAGCGGTGCGCCGCGCGCGCCAGGCGCGGTGAGTGATCCAGTCGACGAGCGCGGCATCTGTCGCCGCCTTCTGCGAGCCGGAACCGCCGGCGACGATGAGCGTGTCGATGTCGCGCGGCGCGTGCGCAAGATCGCTGTCGGGGACGATCGTCATGCCGCTGGAGGTGCGAAGCGGCTCGCCGTCGCGGCTGACGAGCGTGATGCGGTAGCCGCGCCTGGGGTCTTTGCGGGTGCGCAGCAGCGTTTGCGTGCCGGAGAACACCTCGAGCGGTCCGGTTACGTCGAGACTCTGAACTTCCGGGAAGGCGACGATGACGATGTTGCGGGGCGCTGGGTCGGGGCCGTTCATGCGGCCCAGGATGACTCAGCGTGTCGATGGCCGCAAGGACAGATTTCGCGCTTTTTCTGCCATCTCGTGCTCGCCGGCGCCCGTGTCGCCGGCGTGGTCGACAGGCGCGTCGGTTGCGGCGGGGGGTAAGCCGGCTTCTGTGACTTCTTGTCCAGTTTCGGCGACGCCGCCGCGCGTCTGCCGTGCCGCGGTCGGGCTGGCTGCTACCCGGGATCGCGGCGAGAGAACCGTCGCAGGACGAACGTAGGCTGGTTTGGCTTGAAGTTGACTCCCAGCCAGAAGGGGGCGATCGCGGAGGCGGCGCTAACCGCCGCCGCGATCAAGCTCGGACTCTTGGTCCTGCGCCCGACATCCGAGGGAGCGCGCTACGACCTGCTGATCGATCTTGACCCGGAGGTGATTCGGGTGCAATGCAAGTGGGCGCGGCGCGTAGAGGGAACCCTGGCCGTGAGCACAGGCACGAGTCG
>DASZFR010000163.1:0-11204 GCA_035939635.1 Solirubrobacteraceae bacterium | reverse complement strand
GCGGCCCACGGGCCGCGCAGGGTACCGCCCCGCCGAGGCTGCGGCGAACCGGTGCGCCGACTCCTCGCGGCGGCGGCGAAGTAGCTGGTCGCGGGATTCGCGGCGTGGCTTTGGCGAGTGCCGCAGCGCACGCAGTAGCGTTGGTCGCGCTCGACCGGCGCGTGGCAGTGCTCGCACAGCAAAAATCGCGGCTGTGAGGCGGGCGCCGCACCACCGCGGCCGGAAATCTTGGTCTGCGCGGAGCGCTCGATCCCGTCCGCCGCGGGCGCGCTCTCGCCGGTGGGCTGGGTGCCGATCTGGGTGGGGTTCATCGAAGCTCCTATTGCAGGTTGGTTGGCGGGATGTCGAGGCGCACAGCAGAGGCACCCGGTTCGCCCAGCAGCAGAACCTGTGCAGGACGTTTTGCTTGCGAGCCGAGACTGCCCACGCTCGCGGCGCCGGCCGCTGTCAGGCGATCGCCCGAGAGGGCGTAGGCGTAGAGCTCGAGGCCGGTCTGGCCGACGCTCGAGCGATTCACAAGCTGTAGGTCGAGCAGTGTGGCCCCATCGCCGCGGCGGCGCTTGGACGTGACCGACGACGCGATCGCGGGAACGCCCCTGACGCCGGCAGCGAGCGGAACCGTGCCGGCGCCGACGCGGGCAAAGGCCCGCCCGCCGGGTGCGCGGTGCGCCGTCGAGAACACCCACGTCGCTTGCGACTCTGCGCCGAGACCGCCGATGTGGGTCTGGAAGTACGGGAGTTCGGCTTCACGGTTGAGGTAGACGACCTTGCCCGCGGCGGTTTTGACGCCGACGTTGATCGGCAAGTCGCTCACCGGATTTCGCGAGTCGTTTCGGACGCTCACTGCCACGGCCGCTCCTGCGGCGCCGCGCAGCATGCTCACGCCGAGCACCGTGACGTTGGGGTCTGACCGGGTCACGACGACAGCGCTTCGGCTCGCGAGCAGGCGGTCGTCCTGCACTGCCGCACGTTCGTTTTTCTGCTCGGTGGTTTCGACGCAACCGCCGATCGCGCCCGAGAGCAGCAGCATGGTCGCCGCTGTCGCAGCTCGCCTGACATCACCCAAACGCACCGCTGACGTAATCCTTGGTCCGCTGTTGGTGTGGGGACCCGAAGATCGAACCGGCGGTTCCGTACTCGACCAGCTCGCCCAGGTACATGAACGCGACGTTGTCCGCTATGCGGTAGGCCTGCTGCAGGTTGTGCGTGACGATCACCACCGCCACCTCGTCGCGCAACTGCACGATCAGGTCTTCGATCACCTGCGTCGACTGCGGGTCCAGCGCCGAGCAGGGCTCGTCCAGTAGCAGCACCTCCGGTTGCACTGCGAGTGCCCGCGCGATGCACAGCCGCTGCTGCTGGCCGCCCGACAGCCGCAGGGCGGGGTGGCTGAGGTCGCCCCGCACCTCCTCCAGCAGCCCGGCGCGCTCGAGCGCGTCGAGCACGGGGCCTTCCAGCGCGCGCTTGCGCGGGCGCCGGGAGCCCATCTCGCGCAGCACGTACGCGATGTTGTCGAACACGCTCATCGGGAACGGGTTGGGCTGTTGAAACACCATCGTCACCCGCCGTCTCAGCAGCGTCGGCTCGATCGTGGTGATGTCGACCCCGTCGAGCGCGATGCGGCCCTCCAGCGTCGCGCCACGCGTTAGCTCGGTCAGGCGGTTGAGCGAGCGCAGCAGAGTGGTCTTGCCGCAGCCCGATGGGCCGATCAGGGCGAGCACCTCACCCTGGCGCACCGGCAGTGAAACAGACTTCACTGCCGACTTGCCGCTGTAGGCGACGGAGACGTCCTGGAGCTCCATGCGCTCGATCGCAAACCCCGAGCTGCGGGCACGCCGCCGCGGCGCGCTGAGGAAGCCACGGGCGTGTCCGTTGCCGTTCTGGCCGGGCGCGGGCGGTTGGAGCCGCTCGCGCTCGCTCGTGTGTGGCGCGGGCCCGGGATCGTCCGCGTCGGGCGCGAGCCAGCGCACGGGAGGAGGTGTCAGGAACTCCATGTCGTCAGCTTTCTGCGCCGCGCGATGAGATCGACGCCCGCGTTCAGCGCGAGCACGATCAGCAGCAGCACGAACGCGGCGGCGTAGGCCTTGGTCGGCTGATTGCCTTCGCCGGTGGGCGAGTTTTGGTAGATGAAGCTGGTGAGCGTGCTGCCGGTCCCCTTAAGCAGGCCGAGCAGCGGTGTGTTGTCCGCCTGATTGAGCGTAAGCGTGGCTCCCAGCAGCACGACGATGATCGCCGTGTCGCCGATGATGCGGCCGAGTCCGAGCATGCTGCCGGTGACGACAGACGGACGCGCAGTCGGGAGCAGGACGCGGCGGATGGTGGCAAAGCGGGTCTTGCCAACCGCCAGCGACGCCTCGCGCACGTGAGCCGGCACCGCCTGCAGCCCCTCCCGCGTGCTCGAGACGATCAGGGGCAGTGCCACCAGCGAGAGCATCGCCCCGGCGGCCAAGAACGAGCGACCGAACACCACGTGCCCGGAGGTGCGGCTGAGAAAGCCGAGGATTGGGCTGGAAAAGATCAGCAGGCCGAACAGCGCGAGCACGATGTCGGGAACCCCGGCGAGCATTTCGATCGTCGACTCCGTTACGCGCGCGAGCCAAAACGGACGGCCGTACTCGCTCAGCCATACCGCGATCGTGACGCCGATCGGCAGCGCGATGGCGAGGCCGAGCACGGCGACCACGAGCGTGCCGATCATCGGGTCCAGGAAGCCGCCCGTCTGGCTCTCGCTAAATCCGGCTGTGGGACTGGTGACGAGCAGCGACGGTCGCAGGTACCGGACTCCCTGCACCAACATGAAGATCACGATCGCCGCGGCGATCGCGCAGAACAAGATGCCGAGCAGCCAGCACAGCGCGAGGCCCAGGCGATCAGACCGTCGCCAGGTCGCTGTCGACTCGATCGCCTTCTTGCGGGGCACCACCGCGCCGGCAGTGGTCACTGCGCTGCCGTTCATCACGCTGCTCCGTATCGCTTCAGCGGCTGCTTGGCCGCCCAGCCGGCCAGCGACAGCAGCATCGCGGACAGGAGCAGCACGGCCGCGATCGCGAACAGCGTGTGCTTCAGCGGCGGCGAGCTGAGGCCTTCGACGTTCTGGATGATCGTCGCCGCGAGCGGTCGCGACGGCTCGAAGAAGAAGATCGCGCCGTCGAAGGGATTGGGCGCGAAGCCGACCGAGCCCGAGACCATCGCGAGCATCACCGCCTCACCCAGCGCGCGTGCTGTGGCCAGCACGGTGCCGGCGACGACCGCGGGACGAGCTGCGCGCACGCCCACCTTCCAGAACGTGCGCCAGCGGTTTATCCCGAGCGCCATCGATGCCTCCAGCCAGTGACGCGGCACAGAGCGCAGCCCGTCGGCGAAGATCGAGATCATCAGCGGCGCGATCATCACCGTGAGGATCAGGACCGCTGCAAGCAGGCTGTAGCCGCTGAGCGAGATGATGTGTGACACGGAAGCTTTCTGCTGCTGGCTGATCAGGTGGTTGCCGATGAAGGGCACGATCACCAGCACGCCGATCAGCCCGTAGATCACAGATGGCACACTCGCGAGCAGCCGCACGACCGGCTGCAGCACTTCCTTCATCGAGTCGGGCGCAAACTCCACGACGAAGACGGCGATGAACAGCGAGCAGCCCAGGCTGAGCGCGACCGCGATGCCGACGATCAGCAGCGTGCTCCAGATCAGCGACCAGGCGTGAAACGTGTACACGTAGTGCCCGCCGAGCTCGCCTGACAGAAACATCGCCTTGATCTGTTGGTCGACGCTGCCGCCGCTCCCAAACCACGACAGGCCGTTGTGCGCGAACGACGGCCAGCCCTGGACCACGACGAACACGAGCATCGCAACGACGCCCGCGACCGCTGCACAGACAACTGCGCCGAGCGTGAGCCCGGCGCGTTTGTCAGACCACCAGTGAGGTCTCTGCTCGACGAGCAGTGGGTCCTGCATCATCCGTGTCCCCCACCAGATGCATCAGTGTTTTTTGTGCTTCTTGGTTTTGTTGAAGGCGGGAACGCCGCCGGCTTTGATGATGATTTCTCCCGCCGGCACGCTCGTTCGCACCCAGTCAGCGAACTTCTGGACGGCGACGTTCGGACTCGCGGTCGGAAGAACCAGCCACAAGAAGCGCGACAGGGGGTACTTGAGGGTCTTTACCTGGGCAGCTGCGCACGCCACGCCGTTGAGGCTTACCTTCTTAAGCCCCGGATCTTTGGCGCGCGCCAGGCCGGCGTAGCCGATCGAGTTGGGATCCTGTTTGATCGCGTTGGCGACGAGCCCGTCGGACGCCTGCGTGGTGACGTTTGATCCCTGCGTCGCGCCGTTGAGCACCGCGGCGGTGAAGAAGGTGAAGCTGCCCGCGGTAGAGTCGCGGCCCACCGCGTCGATCGTGGTGCTCAGACCAGAGCCGGGGATCTGGCTCCAGCTCGTGCGCACGCCTGTGAAGATGTCCGACAGTTCGGGAATCGAGATGTTGGTGAGCTTGTCCTGCGGGTTGATGTAGATGCACAGCCCGTCGAGGAAGAGCTTGACGTAGGTTGTGCCCGCATCGCTCGGCAGGGGCGGGCGTGATTGCGCGGCGAACTGGCTGCGTCCGGCCTGCACGTCCTTGACGCCGGCGTTTCCGCCGTCGGCGGTGTAGAGGAACGAAACGCTCGGGTTGACGCGGTGGTAGCCGGCGAAAAGCGCCTGCAAGTAGGGCTGAGCGACGCTCGAGCCCGACCCGATCAGGGTCGTTGCGCTTGCCGAGGCGGGCAGCGCGAGAGCGAGAGCAAGCGCTGCTGACAGTCCGATCCTTTTCAAATGCATCTTCGACGGGTCCCCTTTCGCCGCCGGGCGGCAGCTACCCGGCCAAATGTCCACAAAGACAGTCAGGTATCTTGGCTTGAATCGAGACGTTAGCACACCGCGCACTATTCCGGTGCACTTGGTGGAATTAGTGCGCTTAGACCGCGGCGCACCGAGCTTTTGCGTTCACCCCCGTCGCCGCAGCGCTTGGTGCGCCTGCCGGTGACCGACGCGAGCCGCGGGCGTCGCCTGTAAGCCTCGCGCCCCGCGCGGCCGGCAGAGGGCGCGACGTCGAGGTTGCCGCGCTCGCCCGCAAGGTCCGCACGAGCGCCCGCCCGGCGCGAGCCCCGGCCGCGCGTGGTCAGCTGTCGCTGGGGCTCGCCGCGGCGCGCGGCCTAGCTGTTGAGCGCGGCGGTGATCCGAGCGACTTCGCCCACGACTCCGTCGCGTGTGCTGGGCGTGGCGACGATCGCCAGCTTGAGGTGCTTCAGGCCCTCCAGCTTGTGTCTGGCGTTGGCGGCGAAGTGAACGGCGATCGTCTTGGTCGCCGTGCCGAGCACCACCCGTGCGCTACCTACGGTCACCTTGGCGTTGCGCTTGGTCTTGGTCGAAGCCAGGTGCGCTGCCCGCGCAGCGGCCGCATCGATCTGCAACTTGACCGTGACGATGACGGGCGAGCTCTCGCTCAAGCGCAACCGCAGGCCGTGCGCGAGCACCGACGCCAGATGGCCGTGCTTGAGCAGTCGTAGCAGCGGACCTTCGGGCGCGATTACAAACTTCTGATCCGCCCCGGCGACCGTGCCGGCCAGATTTTGGGCGACGATTCTGTAGTGATAACGACCAGGCGCGAGCAGTAGGGTGGTGCCAAGCAGCTGAGGGTTGAAACTCGAGCTCAGCGGCAGCTTCGGCGTTACGCTCCCGTACGCGGTAGTGGGTCCGTATTCGAACCAAAATTCTCCGGCTCCCTGTGAGATTACCCGGCCGGACAGGGTGGCGTACGGTCCCACGATTTCACTGACTGGTTCGGTCTTCACGATTGCGGCGGGCGGAAGTCCGGTTCCGACGAGCTTGAGGACCTTTGTGCCCACACTGCTCGCGACCGTCGCTTCGGCCTTGAGTTCGCCATAGCCCTTTTCCCCGGTGGGCTTGAAGGTGACCGTCACCGAGCAGCTCGCGTTCACCGCAAGCGACGCGCCGGTGCACCCAGACGCCGCGAACGAGGCGGGAGCCTTTCCTCCCAACGTGACCGCGCTTATGGCCATCGGTGCGGCACCGGTGTTCTTGACCGTCACGGTTTGCGCCGCGCTGCTCGTTCCGAACAGCTGCGGCCCGAAGGTCAGCGAGCTCGGGCTGGCGGAGAGCACGCCGATGTTGTTGTCGATCAGCACCGACGCGCTGTTGGCGCCGGCGTTCGCCGTGACGATGTCTGGTTTGCCGTCGACGTTGAAGTCGGCGAGCGCGATCGCTTTGGGTTCCTTGCCGGTCGGGAATTCTTGCCCGCTGGCGAACGTGCCGTCGCCTTTGCCCAACAGCACGGAGACGCTGTTGGCTTCGGATGAGGAGTTGGCGGTGGCGATATCTGGTTTGCCGTCATCGCTGAGGTCGGTAACTGCCACCGCTCGCGATTTTTTGCCCGCCTTGAATTCTTTTGGTTCTTCGAACGTCCCGTCGCCTTTTCCGAGCAGCACCGAGACCGTACCGGCCTTTTCGTTTGCCGTGACGATGTCCTGAATGCCATTTCCCTTCAGGTCGGCGAGCGCCACCCCTACAGGACCGGTGCCGGTGCCAGAGGGGCCCACGCCGAGCGAGTAGGTTGCCGCTGGTTCGACGAACGTCCCGTCGCCTTTGCCAAGAAGCACCGACACGTTGTTCGTTGCCGCGTTCGTAGCGACGATGTCCGCGGTGCCATTGCCCAAATTCGCCACTGCTACGCCTTCCGGTTTTTCACCGCCGGTTGCGAACTGTTTGAGCGGTTCGAACGTCCCGTCGCCTTTGCCGACGAGCACCGCGACGGTGTTGCCTTCCTTGTCCGCCACGACAATGTCGGGGTGACCGTTGCCTAGATCGGCCACCGCGACCGCGACCGGATCGGCGCCGGCCGGGTATTCGACTTGCGGCTGGAAGGTGCCGTCACCATTGCCGAGCAGTACCGAGACGGTGTTGCCGGTGCCATCGGCGGTCACGATGTCGAGCTTGCCATTGCCTGTGAGGTCGGCTAGCGCGACCGCGTCAGGTCCTACGCCGGTCGAGTATTCGGCCGGCGCCTCAAAAGTCCCGTTGCCGTTGTTGATCAGCACCGAAACCTTGTTCGCTTCTTTGTCCGCTGTCACCAGGTCGGACTTGCCATTTCCGGTGAGATCTGCTGCTGCGATCCCTTCTGGCATCTTGCCCGTCGGATATTCGACCTGAGGTTCGAACTGCAGCCCGGTTGACGCGGCGTGCGCCGAGCCTGACGCGATCAACAGCCCGCAGACGGCGAGCATCGTTGCGCTAACGAGGACAACCGTCGCGGCGCGAAAAGCGTCCGTGAGTGGACGCGCAGAGAGTCGACTGCGCGCGTGAACGAGCTGATGCATGTTGCCCCCGTTGCCTTGGAAGTTGCCTGTAGAGCATAATGTACATAAAAAGCACCTAGTTTGTGAAGCTAACTCCAGCACGGACCGAAGGGATCGGCCGCGCGCCGCCGCGCCAACTCGGCAATTGCAAACTTGCTTCCTCGCGGGCAACACATCGAGCGGGATGTCGCTCCTGCGTTGCGATCACGCGCCGCAGCGCGCTTCTTCGCCGCCGGTGAGCTGTTCCACTTCTCGCCCGTGGACATCCACCGGGTACGCCACGCTGGCTCCGAGCTCGCGGTCACGCTGCACGCGTACTCGCCGCCGCGGCGGCGGATGGGCGCTTACACCTTGCGCGAGGACGGCGTGCTCGCCCGGCGGTCGATGTCCTACTCGCAGGAGCTTCGCCCGTTGCAGGCGGTGGGCGCGGCCGATCCGGCTTGCCCCCGGCCCAGTTTGAACACAGACCCGACGGTCGTCTGACGCCTGCCGGGCTCGAGCGCCGCCGGCACCATTTGATCGCTTGACTGCCGCGGCTAAGCCATCTTGGCGCCGCGCGTCAGCGCCAGCATGTCCGGCGGCAGCTCCCCCGCGACAACGTTGGCGACAGTGACGAGCTCCAGCAGATTGCGCAGGGCAATCCAAACCTGCTGCAGCGCCACGGCCGAGCCCACATACTCGACCTCGTCTGGCGCCAGTCCGCGCACGTCTACAAGCGAGCCCTCTACTGCGCGGATGATGCAACCGAGATCGACCTCCTCGGGCGGCCGCGCCAGCCAATAGCCGCCGTCGGATCCCCGGTGACTGCGCACAACCCCGGCGGAGCGCAGCTGCGTGACGATGCCGGTCAGAAACGCCAACGGAATCGCTTGAGCGGCTGCGACTTCGTGCAGCCTTCGCGGCGACTCGCGGCTGCTGCCGGCGAGCTCGACGACGGCGCGCACGGCGTAATCGACCTTGGCGTTTACGTGCATCTCAAACGACGCGCTGCGATCCCATCGAGAACCTCGTGGCCGACCTTAGTTGACTTAGTCAATCGAATCACTGATGTTACTCGAAAAGCGCAAGTTTGTCGCGTCGCGGGGACTCACGCATAGCCGCGGGCCCTGCACGCCGCTCAAGCGGCGGCAGGACGCCGGGGGTCGCGGGCCGGCTAGTCGCGGGGCGGCGAGCGCGGCGACGTCGATCGCGAGCGCGCCGCCGGTCGTCAGCAGCGCCGCACGCGCGCTCGGTCCGCGCAGCTGGCGCGCGAAGGCCATCCGCGTTCCCATCGCGGCGTCGGCGCCGTCACACAGCAGCCACAGCCGGTGCCACAGGTCGCGTGCCTCGCCAGCGGAGGCCAGGTGGCTAACCCCCAGCGCGATCGCCCCTCCGCCGTGGTCGAGCGGAGGACCCGGGCGGCCGGCTGTGCCTAGGCGCGGGGGGTCACGTCATCGACGTCCAACGCTGACCCTCTCCACGACGACCGGTCCTGCACCGGCGCCAGGAAATGCGGAGCCGACGCCGCTGAACAGCACCGCTTTCACGGTGTAGGTGCCCGCGCTCGGATAGGTGTGCGTGGGCTCTTGGCCCGACCCGGTCGTGCCGTCGCCGAATTCCCAGAGATAGTTGATAACGGGGTCTTGACTCACGTTCGTGAGCGCGCTGAAGCTCACCGTCTGACCGGGTTGCGGGTTGGTCGGTGAGAACGTGAACCCCGGCGTGAAGCCGCTGTGGCCGGTCGTCACGATCCCCCCAGTGCCCGCCGAGATGCCGTCGCTGCCAAAGACCGCCAGCCCGATTGAGTACGCCCCCGCGGCGGGGAAGGTGTGCGTGATCTTGGGAGTGGTCGTCGCGACGGTTTCGGCGCCGAAGGCGTCATTGAACTGCCAGCTGTACTCCGCGACTCCGCCCGATGCGCGTGAGTCGTCGGCGTTGAACGTGATCGTGAGTCCCTTGGCGGCCGTGGCCTCAAGCCTGGCTGTCGGCCTCTCGCCCGAGCGCGTGTAGCGCTGCAGGCAGGTGTGGCCTTGGTTGCTCCACTCCTCTTGGTACCAGTAGAAGTGCCCGTTGATCACCTGGTTGTACGCGGCTCCGTTCGGCGCCGTTCCCAGCGGCGTTCCGTTTTCAGCAACGCACAAGTCGCCGATCTCAAAGCCGTGGTTGGCTCCGGCGCCGTTGGTCCATGCGTCGTTCGGTATGGGGTCGGTGATCGACTCGTTGTGCTCGTGGCTCAGTCCGCCCTGGAGCGCTCCGTCTGACGGGCCGTTCGGGTGGTTGCCGTCGTCGCAGCCCGGGTTGGCAACCACGTACGGATCATCGGCGTAGAAGAGCATCGGCGCGAGGATCGTTTGCTGGTGGTAGGCGCAGTAGAACGCGAGGTCTTCCGGCACGATGCCCGCCGTGCAGCCGCCGAACGCTGGAGCTTCGGTGGGGTTATTGCTGAAGCACCCCTCGACGTGGGGAGGCGTGAACAGAAAGTACTCGTGGGTCAGGTCGTGGGCCAGCCCTCGGGCCGCCGTGAACTTCTCCAGCTCCGCCTGAATCTGGGCGTCGGTCAAGCACTCGATCACGGGCTTGCTCACCGGACATTCACTCTTTGGGTACGGGTCCGTGTCGACCAACGCGCCACCGAACGTCACCGCATAGTTTGAAACGGCGCCCGTCAGGTCGTTGTATTGGGTCGAGACGGAGTCGACGTTCTGGTTGCCACCGTTGTCGTGCGCCAGGTCGCGGAAGTACCGCTCGACTCCCGAGACGTACTGCGGCTCACGCTCAGAAGCGTTGTCACGGCGCGGCTCTTCGCTGTACGCCCCAACCCCCTTCGGGCTCCACAACACCATGTAGTCGGTGTTCGACGGCATCACCGCGCCGCCGTTGTAATCCACGTTCCCAAACACGCTGTCGAAGGGGCTCACACTGGCTGCCGGGCTCGCTGCCCGCGAACCGCGCAGCGGCTGGTAAGACACCGTTTGTCCGTCCGGGAGCGTCTGCAGGACGGCCGAGGCCGTCGTAGCGGCGATCCCCATTACCACGGCTGCCGCGGCAACCGCGGAAATCCCCAACACGCTTCGACCTCGACAGACCCTCATGTCCACCGCCCCTCCATGTTTTGAGGTCACATTTGTGCGCGGCAAACCTATAGGACTTGTCCGGGTTGACGTCGCCAAATCGTTACCCGCCCGAACTGGGTTTCAAGCACATCCCGGTACAGTGAGGTGAGTGACGTTCGCAGATACGTTCGCGCAATCGAGCATCAAGGGTGCGCTGACTCGAGGGTCCGTCGCGTGGCTGTTGATCACACCGGCGGTGGCCGCTGCCAAGGTGTGGTGGTCGGGGATTGCTGCCGTGGTTGTCGGCGTCGTGCTGATTGCCGCCTACGTCGCGTTCGCAACGCGCTACGTGCGCCGGCATCGCCCGCGCCCTGCGGCCTGACCATCGGGCAGTCGGTCGGCCGCAGCGCCTCAGCCCCCGGAATCCCGGTGATCGCTGTCTTCCATGTCATCAGCGCCGCGAGCGAGCGCGCGAGTAATGCCATGTGACACGGCGCGGCAAGTAGACGCCTGTCGTCGGTGGACGCTCAACATGGCGCTCGGTCGCTCGCCTGCGCTCAACCAGCCGCCGCTGCACACCGATAAGAGCGCGTGGGCGACGATTATCCTGCCCTCGCAGCGCGCGACCCTGTCATGGGCTACGTGGCCGGCTGGTTGTTTGTCGCCGGCGCGGCGCTGTGCGTCGTAGCGATGGTCCTGCCGCACAGCCCCAAAGTCGAGGGCGCCGCGATCTGGATCGAGGCGGGCGCGACGGCCCTGGTCTCGCTGCCCCTGCTCGTGTGGGCGCGGCACTTACCGCACCGTGTGTATCCCCTGGCGATGTTGCTTG
>DASZFR010000162.1:0-2648 GCA_035939635.1 Solirubrobacteraceae bacterium | reverse complement strand
CACCTGGGGCTCTCCGAGGCCGGGCCGGAGACGATCCGCCGCGCGCACGCGGTGCACCCCATCACCGCGGTGCAGAGCGAGTACTCGCTGTGGACGCGCGACGTGGAGGCCGAGATCATGCCCACGCTGCAGGAGCTGGGCATCGCGCTGGTGGCCTACTCGCCGCTCGGCCGCGGTTTTCTCTCGGGACGCTTCACCTCCACGGACGAGCTGGCCGCAGACGACTACCGCCGCGTGGGTCCGCGCTTCGTGGGGGAGAACCTGCAGCGCAACCTCGTGCTCGCCGAGCGCGTGCGCGAGCTCGCCCTGGAGCACGGCATCACGCCCGCGCAGCTCGCGCTCGCATGGGTGCTGCGCCGCGGCGAGCACATCGTGCCCATCCCCGGCACCAAGCGCACCAAGTACCTGGAGGAGAACCTTGCCGCCGCCGAGGTGACGCTCTCAGACGACGAGGTGCAGCGGATCGCCGCCGCGATTCCTGCCGCCGCCGGCGACCGCTACCCCGAGCCGGTGATGCGCTCGATCGACCGGTAGCGCGCCCGCACCCGCGCCTCGCGGCGCGCCACCCCGCGCGAGCCTGATATTTTTATATATTGATATCAGTGATGGTCGCTCAGTGAACGAAGAGGGCACACCGGTGAGGCAACGAGCGCCACGAGGCGAGCGGCCGCCCACTGCGGCGCTGTTCGTGCGCATCCCCGCCGAGCACGCGCGGCGACTGGACCGCGCGGCGTTTGAGCTTCGCCGGCCAAAGCAGGCGCTGGTGTCAGAGCTCGTGGAGCGCTACGTGGATCCCGACTCGCCCGCTTCGCTGGCCGCGCTCGCCGGCTCCGCGCCCAATCCGAGCGCGCTGGGCTACGCACCCTCGCGCGCGCACGCGCGCAGGCGAGTAACTGTGGAGACGCTCGAGCCAGATTCGCTCGTGGTCGGCCACCACTCGTTTCGCCCCGCGCTGCAGCCGCCGGCGGACGCGCCAGAGGTGCTCACCGCAGAGCAGGCGGCGCAGCTGCTGCAGCTCGAGCCCACGCTGCTTACGCGCCTGGCCGAAAAGGGACAGCTGCCCGGGCGAAAGCTCGCGGGGCAGTGGCGCTTCTCGCGCGAGGCCTTGCTGCGCTGGCTCGCCGCCCCGGCCCACGCGGACGGCGCCGGTGGCGGCGAGGACGACCGGTAGGGTGCAGTCGCGATGCCGCTAGTCCCCATGGTCATCGAGCGCACCTCGCGCGGCGAGCGCGAATTTGACATCTACTCGCGGCTGCTCAACGAGCGCATCATCTTCCTCGGCACGCCGATCGACGATCAGGTCGCAAATCTGGTCGTGGCCCAGCTGCTGCATCTGGAGAGCGAGGACCCCGAAAAGGACATCTCGCTGTACATCAACTCGCCCGGTGGCAGCGTCTACTCGGGTCTTGCGATCTACGACACGATGCAATTCATCAAGCCCGACATCGCCACGATGTGCGTCGGCGTCGCGATGTCGATGGGGTCATTGCTGGTGTGCGCCGGCGCGAAGGGCAAGCGCGCGGCGCTGCCCAATTCGCGCCTGCTAATCCACCAGCCCAGCGCAGGCTTTGAAGGTCAGTCCACCGACATCGAGATACACGCGCGCGAGATACTCAACGTGCGCAACCGCATCGATGAGATCTACGCCGAGCACACCGGTCGCCCCAAGGACGAGGTGCGCGCGGACATGGAGCGCGACCGCTTCTTCCCGTCCGAGCAGGCCGTGGAGTATGGCCTGATCGACCGCGTGCTCGACTCGCACTGAGCGCCGGCCCGATGAGCGCGCTCACGCCATGGGAGCGCGCCGCGCTCGTGCTCGTTGTGCTGCTCACCGCCGTCGCGGGCGTGGCGCATTACTCCTCCTGGGCATCCGTACCGAGCTTCGTCCTGGCCACCGCGGCCCTCGCGGGTCTCGCCTGGGTTGTCTCGTTCGCCACCGAGCAGCTGGGCGAGCACTTCGGAGCGGCTGTCACCGGCATGCTCCAGTCCAGCCTCGGCAACCTGCCCGAGCTGTTCGTGGTGATCTTCGCGCTCAAACAGGGCGAGCTGGTGGTGGCGCAGACGGCGATCGTGGGCTCGATCCTCGCCAACGCGCTGCTGGTGCTCGGTCTCACGCTCGTGGTCGGCAGCCAGAGGGCGCCCGATCGCGTGATGCGCTTCTCCAAGCGCCTGCCGAATGACACGGCCACGCTTCTGCTTCTGACGGTGTTCATCATCGTGCTGCTCGCGCTTTCCCTGGGTGCACACGATCCCGCCAGCCACCACGTGCAGACGGTCTCGGTGGTGGGGGCGGCCTGCATGCTGTTCGTGTACTTCGCCTGGGCCATCCCCTACCTGCGCTCGGATACGCCGCCCGGCCAGCAGCGCGCGGCGCCGCGGATCTCGCTCGGGCTGGCAGTCGCGCTGCTGCTGGCCGCAGGCACCGCAGCGGCGTTCGTGTCCGATTGGTTCGTGTCCGCGCTGCGGCCCGCGATCTCGCAACTGGGCATCTCGACGGCGTTCACGGGTCTGGTGATCGTGGCAATTGCCGGCAACGCCGCGGAGAACACGGCCGGGATCGTGCTCGCCTATAAGGGGCGCGCCGACCTTGCCATCTCCGTGATCAAGAATTCCGTCGCGCAGATTGCGGCGTTTCTGTACCCGCTGCT
>DASZFR010000161.1:0-5085 GCA_035939635.1 Solirubrobacteraceae bacterium | reverse complement strand
CCGCATTGGCTTTCTCTGGTTCGTCCTCGCGCTGATCGCGCTGAACTGGATCTCGGTGCTGCTCACTCAGCCCGCGGGACAGCCGCGCGTGAGGGTGCCCTTCCAGCCGTTCTTCCTTGAACAGGTGCAAGCGGGCCAGGTGAAGTCGATCTCGACCAGGGGCGACACCGTCGAAGGGGATTTCAAGACCAAGCTTCGCTACCCAACGAGCAGCACGACGGCGACGCCCACGACGCTGTTCGCCACGCAGATCCCGTCGTTCTGGAACGGCAGTCAGCTGTCGACGCTGCTCTCCGAAGAGCACGTGGAAATCAATGCCAAGTCCATTACCAGCAGCACACCGCTGCTGGTGGAGTTGCTGCTCGGATTCGGCCCCACGCTGCTGATCGTCGGCCTCTTTGTGCTGCTCGCAAAACGCGCCACCGCCGGCGGAGCTGCGAGCGCGCTTGGAAACTTCGGGAAATCGCGCGCGCGGCGCGTGGATCAGCAGTCCATCCGCGTCACGTTTGCCGACGTCGCGGGGATCGACGAGGTCAAGGCGGAACTCACTGAGATCGTGGACTTCTTACGCACGCCCGATCGCTACAGCCGCCTCGGCGGGCGCATGCCCCACGGGGTGTTGCTGTTCGGGCCCCCCGGCACCGGCAAGACTCTGCTCGCGCGCGCGGTCGCCGGCGAGGCGCACGCGGCCTTCTTCTCGATTTCCGCCTCGGAGTTCATCGAGGCGATCGTGGGCGTGGGCGCCTCGCGCGTCCGCGATCTGTTCGCCCAGGCCAAGCAGGCGGCGCCCGCAATCGTCTTCATCGACGAGCTCGACGCGATCGGCCGCTCGCGCCAGGGGTCGGTGTCAGTAACCGGCGCAAACGACGAGCGCGAGCAGACGCTGGACCAGATCCTCACCGAGCTCGACGGCTTCGAACCGACCGAGGCCGTGGTGGTGCTCGCGGCCACCAACCGCCCCGACGTGCTGGACCCGGCGCTGCTTCGCCCAGGGCGCTTCGACCGGCGCGTGTCGGTGTCGCCGCCCGACCAGAGCGGCCGGCGCAAGATCCTGGAAGTGCACACCCGCTCGATCCCGCTGGACAAAGACGTCGATCTCGAAGAGCTCGCGCGGAGCACCCCGGGGATGGTCGGCGCCGACCTCGCCAACCTCGCAAACGAGGCGGCGCTAACCGCCGCGCGCCGGGGACACGAGCGAGTGCAGATGAATGATTTCACCGACGCCCTCGAGAAAATCCTGCTCGGCTCGCCGCGGGGGATCGTGCTCGCGCCGGCCGACAAGGAGCGCACCGCCTACCACGAGTCCGGGCACGCGCTCGTGGGCATGCTCACCGAGGGCGCCGACCCGGTTCGCAAGGTTTCGATCATCCCTCGCGGGATGGCGCTGGGTGTGACCCTGTCCACCCCCGATTCCGATCGCGTGAGCTACTCGCGCTCGGAAGCCGAAGCCAGGATCCGCGTGGCGCTCGGTGGCAGGGTGGCCGAGGAGGTCGTCTACGGCAACATCACCTCGGGGGCAGAGTCAGATATCCAGCAGCTCACCTCGCTCGCGCGCCAGATGGTCGGCCGCTGGGGGATGAGCGAGGCGATCGGGCCGGTGGCTGTCCTCTCGAGCGACGGCCAGGGGCCGCTGTTGCCGGGCGTCAGCGACACCTCGCAGTTCACGCAGCGTCTCGTCGACGAGGAGGTGCGCCGCGTGGTCGAGTCGGCGCACGACGAGGTCACGCACCTGCTTACGGACCACCGCGCGCAGCTCGAGAGCCTCGCGCAGGCGCTGCTCAAGACCGAGACGCTGGATGCGCCCGAAGCCTATGCTGCCGCCGGCGTGCCCCTCGCCGAACAACAGCCCGCCGAGATGGCCGCGGCCGAGAAGGCGCCCGTCTAAAGCGCACTCTGGGCAAGGCGGTGGCCGGGCACGCCGCTACTGCATGTGGCGGTCAAACCACGAGATCGCAAGCTCGCTCACGCGCTGCAGCGCGCCGGGCTCTTCGAAGAGGTGGCCGGCGCCGTTTACCACGACGAGCTCGTGCGTGCAGCGCAGTTGCTCTGCGGCGGATCGGTTGAGCGCGAGCACCTCGCCGTCTCGCTCGCCCACGATCAGCAGGGTGGGGGAGAGGACGTCTGAGAGGCGGCGCTGCGCGAGATCCGGCCGCCCACCCCGCGACACCACGGCCGCGATCTGGCCACCCAGCGCGGCGGCGGCAACCAGCGCCGCGGCCGCTCCCGTCGAGGCGCCGAAGTAGCCGACCGCGGGCGGCTCGAGCGCCTGCTCGCACACGAGCTGCCCGGTCGCCTCGCGCAGACGGCGCGACAGCAGATCCACGTCGAACACGCGCTGCGCGCTGGAGGCGTCGCCGTCGCCCAGCAGGTCGAACAGCAGCGAGCCGAACCCGGCCACGCGCAGCGCCCCCGCGACGGCGCGGTTGCGAGCGCTGAGGCGGCTGCTGCCGCTGCCGTGTGCGAACAGCACCAGCCCCCGCGGGGCGTCGGGGGTGACCAGGCTCGCCGCCAGACGGCAGTGGTCGAGCTGCAGGGAGAGCTCGCGCTCGCAACCGTACGGGTCGGCGAGCAACGCGAGCACGTCGTCCTCGTCCACGGGACGAAAGTCCTGGTACCACATCCCCACGCCGTACAGGCGCCGCGGCACGGTCAGGCAGATCACCTGATCGGCCTCGTCGCGCAGAATCGAGGCCGCCTCGTGCGAGCCCACCGGGACCGCCACCACGATCTTGGCGGCGTTGCGCGCGCGCAGCGCCCGCACCGCGGCGAGCATCGTCATACCGGTCGCAAGGCCATCGTCTATCGCGATCACCGTCTGGCCCGCAATCGATGCTCGAGCGCGCTCGGCGTGCAGCCGCGCCGCCATGCCGCGCAGCCGCGCAGACTCCTGCGCCACGCTCTCCTCGAGCTCCTCGCTTGACATCCCGAGCATCTCGGCCGTGTGCATGTCGAGCACCGCGCCGCCCTCCTCGGCGACCGCGCCAACTGCCAGCTCGGGGTTGCCCGGGGCGCCCACCTTGCGCACCGCCATCGCCTCCAACGGCGCGCGCAGCGCCCGCGCCACCTCCACCGCGACGGGGACCCCGCCGCGCGCCAGCGCAACCACCACCGGCCGCCGCGGCGCGAGAAACGCGAGCTCGCACGCGAGGCGGCTGCCGGCATCGGCGCGGTTGAGGTACTGCATGCTGCGATCATCCTCCTGCCAGCGAAGCATCGGTTGTCACGGGTGGGCCGGGGTAGAATCCGACCCTCCGCCGCCCGCACAGCCGTTCGGTCGACATGAGCGCATCCCCGCTTTCGTGGCGCAGCACCCCCGCGATCAGGCACATCGGCCTGCGCTGGTGGCTGCTGGGCGGCGCCGGGCTGCTCGCGGCGCTCGCGCTGGCCCTGTACCTGTTCGACCACAGCCAGCGCGGGACGATCGCCAAGGGCGTACACATCGACGGCGTGCCCGTCGGCGGGCTGGGCGAAGCGGCGGCGATCGCGAAGGTGCAGCACGCGCTGACCGTGAGGCTCGAGCGGCCGGTGGTCGTCAGAGCGGGCGGGCGCAGCTGGAGGTTGGGCGCGCGCGAAGCCGCGCTGGCGCTCGACGCGCGCGCGATGGTCACCCAGGCTCTGAGTGCCAGTCGCGAAGGCTCGATTTTCTCGCGTACCGCGCGCGAGCTGTTCGGCGGCAGCCTGCACCGCGACGTTCCGCTCGCCTTCAGCTACTCGCACGCGACCGTGCGCGGGCTCGCGGCGCGTGTGACCGCCGCCATCGATCGCCCGCCGCGCGACGCGACGGTGCAGGCGAGCGCCACGGGTTTGGCCGAGGTGCCCGCGCAGGACGGACTGAGGGTCAACTACCCGCGCCTGAAGGGCTCGATCTCGAGTGCGGTGGGCGGCGACGGATCAAGCCGCATCGTTGCGGTGACGGTCGCCCATACCAAGCCCAAGATCGGGATCGGGCAGCTCGCGGCCCAGTACCCGGCTTACATCGTCATCGACCGCGCCGACTTCAGGCTGCGCCTCTACCAGCACCTCAAGCTCACCAGCACCTACGAAATCGCGGTGGGCATGGAAGGGTTGGAAACGCCCGCGGGCCTGCACCACATCGAATGGAAGCAGGAAAACCCGCCCTGGTACGTACCCAATAAAGCCTGGGCCGGCGCATTGGCCGGCACCGTCGTGCCGCCAGGCCCCGCCGACCCGCTGAAGGCGCGCTTCATGTCGTTCGACGGCGGAGCCGGCATTCACGGGATCGACCCCAGCGAGTACGAAACGATCGGGCACGACGCCTCTCACGGCTGCGTGCGCATGCGCATCCCCGACGTCATCTCGCTCTACAGCCGCACGCCGCTTGGCACGCCGGTTTACATCGCCTGACTTGGCTTCGGCGTTGGCGTGAGCGTGGTCTCGGGGCGGGGCGGGGAGCGCGTGCAAATCGGAAGCGTTCTCTCCGGCGGCGGCGCCCGTGGCGCCTACGAGGCTGGCGCGATCTCGATCCTCGGCCCGGCGCTCGAAGCGCGCGGCGAGCGCCCGACGCTGTACGTGGGTACGAGTGTGGGCGCAATCAACGCCGCGTACCTGGCGAGCACCCAGCACCTCGCCGGCGACGAGCAGGCCGCCGGCCTGCTCGACCGCTGGCGCCAGGCCACGAAGGACAACGTCATCCGGCCGATTTTGCTCCAGCAGCTGCCGCTGACGGCGCTGCGCTACGCCGGCGAGCTGCTCTCGCTGCCCGGGGTGCGGCTGCCCAGCCTGCTCGACCCGAAGCCGCTGCACCGCAGCCTGGAGCGCTGGATGTCGTGGGCCGACCTCCACCACAACGTGGCCACAGGCCTCGTGAACGCGGTCGCGGTCGTCGCCACCGCGGCCCGCAGCGGCCGCACCGTTGCGTTCGTGGAGAGCGAGGTCGAGATCTCGGCGCACAGCTCGCACGCGATCGAGTACGTCCTCGCACAGCTCCACGAAGAGCACGTGCGCGCGTCGGCCGCGATCCCGATCCTCTTCCCGCCCGTGCGCGTGGAGTCGCCGGCCGCCGCGCGCGGCTGGTACGTAGATGGCGGCACGCGCTTGAACACGCCGATCAAGCCGGCGCTCGAC
>DASZFR010000160.1:0-15559 GCA_035939635.1 Solirubrobacteraceae bacterium | reverse complement strand
GCCGCCCACCCCGCAGGCGCTCCCGGGCCAGGAACCGGGCGCGCCGCGCCGGCCCAGCGGGCCGGTCTAGGTTGGCGAGTCCGACGGAGCTGTTGCGGCCGCGCGCGGGGAGCGCTCACAGGTCGCGCAGCGGGTCTTCGGCGTAGACCTGGGCCTCGACGCGGCGGTTGCGGTACTGCAAGAACCGCGCGCGCACGTCGGCGAGCAGGGCGCGCGCCTGCGAGCGCTCGTCGGGGTCAAAGAAGTGCATGAGCACCAGCGCGGCGGGGATCAGGCCCAGCCACGCGACGCGCAGCAGCAGCCCCCCGGCGCCACTGGTGGGCAGCAGGAGCTCGCCCGACACCGCCACGCCCGCCAACAGCGCGACCAGCTGGGCCAGGCGCCGCCACTGGAACTCCACCGTGAACAGGTTGCGCGTCAGCAGGTACATCGCCGTGAGCATCACCACGTAGGCACCGCACAGCGCGATGCCCGCGCCGGCGATGCCGAGCCCGAGCCCGCCCGCCGGCACGAGCAAGAACAGAAGCGCCACGTTGACGGCGAGGCCCGCCGCGGCGGCGGGAAGGTTTCGCCGCGTCGCGCGCACGCGCCCGGTGATCACGATCATCACCTGGTAGACGCCGTACAGCGCCCACGCCAGCGCGAGCCACGGCAGCGCGGTGTGCGCGCCGAAGTACGGCGGCGCCGCGAGCAAGCGCACGATCCAGCGCCCCACGAGCGCCACCGCCGCCACCACGGCGCCGGTCGCCAGCACGAAGTAGGTGGTCACCAGCGAGTACAGCCGCGACGCGTCGGCGTCGGAGCTGATGGAGTAGGCCAGCGGCGGCCACGCGTACTGAAAGCCGCGTACGAGCACGAACACCACGGTGGCGAACTGCAGCGCCACCGAGTAGTCGCCCGCGGCCGAGTGCGAATAGCCGCGAAAGAGGTAGAAGCGATCGGCCACCTGCAGCGCGTATACGCTCGCGTCGGCCGGCACGGTGGGCGCGCCAAAGCGCAGCATCGCCGCCAGCTCGGCGGGCGACGCGCGCCCGCCGCGCGCGAATAGCCCGACCCGGCCGCGCAGCGCCCACCACAGCCCGAGCACCACCAGCGCCGAAGCGCCGAAGTTGCCCAGCAGAAGACCGCGCGCGCCTTGATGTGCCACGACCACCAGCAGCACCGTGAACAGCACCGTCATCGCCACGTTGGCCGCCGAGGCCACCATGTAGGCGCGCACGCGCTCGTCCACGCGCAGCTGCGCGTAGGCCATCTCGAGGTTGGTGAACGCCCACAGGCCCAGCACCGCGCAGTCGAACAGCGGCGGGTCTGAGAAACCCAGCAGTGCCCGCGACAGCGGCGCGGACAGCGCGAGCGCGACGAGCGAGGCAATCGTGGTGCTCGCCGCGACCAGCGTCGTGGCCGTGCGCGCGATGCGTCGGCGGCGCTGCACATCGTCGTCGTCGAAGTAGAAGCGGATGAACGCCTCCCCCACCCCCGCGCGCAGGAAGATGCTCGCGAGGATCACCGCGGTGAGCAGCGAGTTGGCCGCGCCGTAGCCCGCGCGTGACACGTGACGCGTGTACAGCGGGATCGTCACCAGCGCGATCGACTTCGCGAGGATGTCGCCGACCTGGTAGGCCGCGCCGGTGCTCAGGAGGCGCTTGAGGTAGCCAAGCACCGATCACCTCCCCGTGCGGCCGTGTCGCGCCCCCGCGCGCCAGGTCGCCCAGCGAGCGCGACGCCGATGCCCAGCAGCGTCCACGTCAGCGGGTCCTCGAGGAAGTCCGCGTACGTCCAGGTGTGCAGCACCAGCGCCGCAAAGCACGCCGCGATCGCGATGCGCGGCGGCGAGCGGCCCGCACCGGAGAACAGCACGGCGAACGCGCTCACCAGCAGCGCCAGGTACAGCGCCAGGCCGACGATGCCCTGCTCGGCGGCCACAGTCACGGGGATCGTGTGCGAGGCGGACGTCGCGTTCTGGGCACCGGCACTGAGGTTGTGCTGCTGGTAGACGTGCTCGAAGGAGCCCGAGCCGTGCCCCTGCACGGGGTCTTCGGCAAACAGTTCAAGGCCCCCGGAGATCAGCTTCGTGCGCCCGCTGGTGGCGTTGCTCGCCGAGCCGCTGGAGCCCTTGAGCCCGAAGTGCAGGCTCGACGGCGCCGCCACCAGCGCCGCCGCCGCGACTGCCAGCAGCGCGCCCGCCGCATACAGCGTGGCGCGCAGGTTCCAGCGCCACGCGGCCAGCACCGCCAGGCCGAGCAGCAGTGCCGCGATGCTGGACTGCGAGAAGCTCGTCACCAGTCCCGCCAGCAGCCACGCGAGCACGCACGCGCTCGCGATCACGTCGCGCCGGCGCGGGCCCCATAGCACCACCACCGTGAGCGCGATCATCGCCACCGCGAGGAAGCGGCCGTAGATGTTGGGGTCAAAGAACAGCGAGTTGACCCGGAAGTAGTTGTCGTACTGGTTGGCCGCCACCACCTTGGGGTTCAAAAACAGCGACTTGCGCGCGTACTCCACGAAGCCGATGCCCGCGAAGATCACGCCCACCGCCACCGCCACGCCCAGGCACGCGAGCAGCAGCTGCGGCGTCCAGCGCACGTCGCGCAGCAGCACGAACAGCAGCAGGAACGGCAGGTAGAAGAAGGCGAGGTTCTCCGCCGCCTTGGTCAGGTCGGGTGAGTACAGCGCCTGGAGCGCATACAGCGCCACGGACGCAGCCAGCAACCACTGCAGTCCGGCCGGTGAAAGCCACGCGCGCCAGCTCCTGCCGGGCAGCCGCGGCCAGCCGCCCCACGGCCAGCCGGCGTCCTCGCCCTCGCCCGGTCCGCCATCGGCTGCTTGGGCGCGGCGCGCGCGCAGCAGCGCCGGCAGGTGCGCGAGCACGCCCGCGGCCACGACCACGTAGAGCGGGATGAGCAGGTTCACCGTGCGTCCGTTGGCCGCCACCGGCAGGCGGAACGGCAGCGCGAACACCGCGAGCAGCGGGAACGCCCGCGCGTCGCGGCGCATCACCCACACCAGCGGCGCGAGCGCCAGCAGCCCTGCCGCGGCGGTGAGCGCAAGCCCCGTGCCCAGCGTGGTCGCGACTGGCGTCGCCGACGCCGCCGCGCTCACTGTCTTACCAGCGTGAACGTGCGGGGCGAAAGCACCGTGCGCTGCTCGTCGCGCAGGCTCACGCGCACGCGGTATTCGCCGCCCGGCGCCGGCGCGCCGCGGGTGAGCGGCAAGAGGACCGACCGACCGCTTTCGGTCGTCACGAACGCGTAGCGAGACGCGCTCCCGCGGCGGCCGTTCCAGCGCAGCGAAAACTGTTTGTAGCGCGCCAGCGTGTGGTCGTGCACGAGCGTCGCCACGTCGTTGCCGGCGGAGTCGACGATCGTCACCGTGACCTGGTCGCTGCGCGACAGCTTGAAGGAGATCGCCTCGAGCCTGACGTGTCCGTGCGGCGTGGGCGAGAAGAACGGCGTCAGCTCAAAGCGCTGCACCACGGTGGGCGTGTGCTTGAGGCGCTGCGTGACAAAAAACGCCGCGAAGCACGCCACCACCAGCAGCGCGAACACCGCGTCGGGCAGCCTGCCGGGAGCCGTCTCGGGCTTGGCCGCGCTGGTCAGGGCCCGCTCGATGAGCGGTCTCCAAGCGCGAACGCGTCGACGGTGTCGGAGCGAAGCCCGAGCCGCAGCGTCTCGAGTGAAAGCACGTCCTCCGGTGCGATGTTGCCCAGGTTGCACTCGCTGCCGAAGCGCTTGAGCAGCCACACCTGCTGCTCGCGGCGGGGGGCCTCGAAGATCAGCCGCTGTGGGTCCACCGCGTGCGCGATCTCGTCGATCAGGCCGGTACGCACCTCGCCGGTGGCGCGATAGATCCCCGCGGTGCCCGACTCGCGCGCCTCCGCAATCACCTTCCACGCCCCTGACTGCAGGTCGCGTTGGATCTGCTCCACCCACACGTACGGGGCCATGATGAAGTCCACGTCCTTGCTCCCCACCTCCGCGAGCACGGTGAACTCCTTCGCCAGGCGTTCGATCAGCTCGCTCTTGACGGCGGGCTCGATCGCGACCGTCCCGTCTGACACCTCCACGTGGCGCAGGCCGAGCTCGCGCAGCCACGCGATCAGCCCGTCCACGCGACCCTGGCGGATGGCCAGCTCGGTCAGCGTTCCGCCCAGCACCACCGGGATGTCGCGCGCGGCATAGCGGGCGAGCTTCTCGGTGAGGTTCGCGCTCACCAGCGCGGTGCCCCAACCAAGCTTCACCACGTCCACGCAATGCCCCGCAACCTCGAGCAGGCTGTCTATTTCAGCAACCGACAGGCCGCGGTCGATCACGTGCGTGATCCCCCGCTCACGCGGCTTTACGGAGCGCTCGGGAATGTCCAGAAAGTCCGCTATGAGAGCGTGGGAGCTTCGACTACGGTCCGCTCGTGGAGGCCTTGTCCTGGCCCACCACCACGACCACGCTCGCCGCCGGAGCCAGCGCGGCCACAGCGGATTCAAGCGGTTGTGCCTGCGACACGCCGAGTGCTTGCGCTACGCCTTCGGCGTCGGCCTGGTGGCCGCTCGAGTACCCCACGGTCGTGGTCTGGTTGGAGCCCGGAGGCTGGCCGGTGAGCGCCGTCGCCCGCGAGTACCCGTCCCCCTGCAGCTGACCGGACACGCGATGCGCAAGACCAGTTGTTTCTGTGCCGTTGAGCACGGTGACGCTCGTTTCACTGCGCGGGGCGGCGCCGGCGGGCAGACGCGCGGCGTGGTTGGTGCTCGTCCTGTGCGAATGCGACTTGCGCGAGGCGGTTTCCGGCGGGCTGGTCGTGTTGTGCTTCGTGGAGCCGCCGCTGCCGAGCGCGAGCACCACCACGAGGATCACCACGAGCGCGACCAGTACCCCCGCGGCGGCCACCACACGGCGCCGCGATGACGTGGGGGATGAGCGCTGTCGCTCCCGGCGGCGGGCCGACAACGCCTCCATGCGCTGGCGCTCGAGCGCCGACAGCTCCTCGCCAACGCCGTTGCCCGCCGCGCCGATCTGCACCGTGCGACGCGGCGGTGTCGGCGGCGCCGGCGGCAGCGGCGGACGCTCCGATCCTGCGGTGGGGCGCGGCGCTGTCGCGCCCTTGGTCGCGCTCGCCGCCGCGGTCGCTGGGCCGCGAGCAGCGCTCGCTTGCTCGCCGGTATCGCCGCGGGCGAGATCCTGCGCCATCTCGCCCGGTCCGTTGGTGCTCGACTGCACCTGTCCAGGCGGCGCAGGGGACGCCGCAACCGGTGGAGCGGGCGCTGCGTCGTTCGCGGCGGATACCCGCGCGGCGGGCAGCGGCGGGCGGGCAGCCTGGGCGGCGACAGGCGCCGAGGTCTCGACCTCGACCGGCGCGGCCCGCGCTTCGCCGAGGCGCGCAGCCGACATGACGCCATCGGACGCCGACACGACCCCCTCGGACGCGCCGCGCATCGACGACGCGGCCGCTGTGGCGGGAGCGGCGGCCGCCGGCACTGCGGCCGGGGCGCGCGGCGGTACCGGTGCCCTGTCGGGCGCGCCCGGCGGGGACGACGGCGATACCGACGTCGAGAAGTGCGTAGCGGGCGCGGCGGGGATCGCGCCCGCAGCTGCGCCCAGTGCCGCGCCGCCGGCAGCGGCGTGCGCCGCACCGGCGGCGGTGGCGGGCGTGGCGTTGGCGATAGCCGCAACGGAGCGCGCTACCGCCAGGCCCGCGACGGCGGCACCCGGAGCAGCGGCGGCGCGCGCCACGGCAGCGGCGACCGCGGGGACCGGCGAGGGTGCCGAGTTGCCCGCCGCGGCCGCCGATGGCTGAGCGGCGGTGCGCGAACCGACGGCGGGCGCCGCGGTGGCGGGGCGCGCATGGAGCGATTCCGGGGCACGCTGCGTGCGCGCGGCAGCAGCCGTCACGCGCTGCTCGAGGTCGGCGGCGCGCTCAGGGGCGCGCCCGGCCCAGTCGCGCAGGCGCTTGAGCTCGCGCGCTTGCGAGAACGACAGGAGAGCCAGCATCGCGATCCCGAGCAGCGCCACGAACGCCGCCACCGCACCTACCTTGGTGAACGAGTTCGACAGCGAGAGCGCAAGCACGGACGCGATCATGCGCGGCTGAATCGCCTCATGAATCGGGAGAGTGTATGAGCGCCGCAGGCGCGTCTGGCAGCGCAGCGTCCTTATTGCGGTGCGGCGGGCCATCCTTGCCGGCGTGCGCCGCGCCGTCCGCACCGCCGCTCGGCACCCGGCTGTGGCGCGAACGCACGTACCGCGGCGCCGGCCACGAGCCGGTTGCCTGTGCCTCGAGCAGGTCAGCCGACAGCTGAGACACCTTCGCCGCAAGGCCCGCGGCGTCGCCCTCGAGCACCAGCAGGCCGATCTCCGCGAACATCGCCTCGACCTGCTCGCCGCCGAGCGGCTCGCGCTCCGCGAGCAGGATCTTCTCGGCCGCCGTGGGCCGCGCGTGCTCGTAGGTGTTGAACAGCTCCTCCTCCAGCTTCTCGCCCGGGCGCCTGCCCACGATCTCGATCTCGATGTCGCTATCGGGGTCCAGGCCCGAAAGGCTGATCATCTCGCGCGCCAGCTCGACGATCGGCACCGGCTCGCCCATTTCCAGCACGTACACGTCCGCCAGCGCCGCGGCCGGGCGCAGCCTGCCGACGCCCCCGTTGGGATCCAGTCCGAGCCCTGGCGCGACGGCGCGCTCGTGCAGCGAAAGCGAGCCGCTGCGGATGATCAGCTGCACCGCCTCAGGGATCGTCATGAAGTAGCGCGTCATGCGCTCGTCGGTAACCGTCACCGGGCCCCCCCGTTCGATCTGGCGGCGGAAGATCGGCACCACGCTGCCGGACGAGCCCAGCACGTTGCCGAAGCGAACGGCCGCGTAGCGGGTGGCAGGGAAGCGCCAACCCGCCGCTTCCAGCGCGAACTCCGCAAGCGCCTTGGACGCGCCCATCACCGTCGCCGGCGCCACGGCCTTGTCCGTGGACACCAGCACAAAACGCTGTACGCCGAGCTCGCCGGCCACGTGCGCAACCACCCTGGTCGCGATCGCGTTGTTGCGCACCGCCTCCACCGGGTTGGCCTCCATCAGCCCGACGTGCTTGTAGGCGGCCGCGTGAAACACCACCGTCGGGGTGTACTCGGCGAACACCTCGCGCATCCGCTCCCCCTCCTTGCAGTCCGCGAGCACGGCGGACAGCATCGAAGGCGACACGTGGCGCTCGTCTGAGAGCTCGCGCTGAATGTCGAACAGGTTGTCCTCGGCGTGGTCCAACAGCACTATCCGGTGCGGCTCCACGCGCGCGATCTGACGGCACAGCTCCGATCCGATCGACCCCCCCGCGCCCGTCACGAGCACGGTCTGACCGGCCAGGTACTGCCCCACGCGCGCCAGCTCCATCTGCACGGGCTCGCGCCCCAACACGTCCTCCACGCGCACCTCGCGCATCTGGCGCGCCAGCGCGCCGCGCGTCTGCAGCAGCTCGAACACGGTAGGCAGCGTGCGCACCGGGATGCCGCGTTTGCGGCACTCGCGCACGATGCGCGCGCGGGTGGAGCCGGGGGCGGATGGGATCGCGATGATCACTTCGTCGGGCTCAGCGTCGTCGAGCACGCGCGGCAGGTCCTCCTGGGTGTTGCCGCGCACGCGCATCCCCTCCACGCGCAGCCGCCGCTTTGCCGGGTCGTCGTCGAGGAAGCCCACCGGGGCGAGGCCCAAGCTGCGGTTGCGCAGGATCTCTCGCGCCACGAGCCGCCCGCCTTCCCCCGCGCCCGCGATCAGCACGCTGCGCTCGCCCTTGCGCCCGCCGCGGAACGCCGCAAGCGGGCGGCGCTCATACACGCTGCGCGCGAGCGCGCGCACGGCCACCAGGAACACCAGGGCGAGCAGCGCGAACAGCACCACCACGCCGATCGGCAAAAGAATCACCGCGGTTCCGTGGTGGGTCACACGCTCGACGGGGCGCAGCACCGCGATGGCGCCGACGGTGAGCACCACGATCGCGAGCACCGCGCGGCCCACCGCCTCGTAGTCGCGCTGGCCGGAGTACCGCCAGCGGCGCTGGTAGACGCGCGCGAGCACCAGGATCGGCAGCGAGCCGGCCAGCACCCACCAGATCGTGCGATCGCGCAGGTGCGCGTAGTAGCCGCTGGGGCCATTGGTAAAGCGCAGCTCGAAAGCGAGCCAGTACGCAAGTGCGACCAGGGCCCCGTCCACTCCCAGCTGTGCAATTGCGTGCCGGTGCAGGGGAAAGGCCGCCGAGCGGAAACGTCGGCGCATCCTGCGGATTGTAAGGCGGTAAGGGGATAAGAGGCGGTATGGGCCCGCTATGGTGGCCGCGTGCTCGTGCTCGCCTCGATCTCGGAATCGGTCGTCACGACCGCGTCGCATTTCGTGCGCGACGCCGGTTTGCCCGCGGTGTTCGTGCTGATGCTCGCCGAGAGCGCCTGCGTGCCCATCCCCTCAGAGGCGACGATGCTGTTCGCGGGCTTCGCCGTAGCCGAACCTGCCGGCGCCTTCCACGGCCACGCCACCCACCACCTCACGCTGGCAGGCATCGTCGCGGCGGGCGTCCTCGGCAATCTCGTTGGCTCGTGGATCGCCTACGGCGTGGGGCGCGCGGGGCGCCTCGAGCTGGTCGAACGCTATGGCCATGCGCTGCACATCAACCAGCGCAGCCTCGCGCGCGCCGACCGCTGGTTTGAGCGATACGGCGCGGCGGCGGTCTTCTTCAGCCGCATGCTGCCGATCGTGCGCACGTTCATCTCGCTGCCCGCCGGCGTCGCGAAGATGCCCTTCGTCCGGTTCACCGTGTTCACGATCGCCGGCTGCGTGCCCTGGGTGCTGGGCCTGGCGATCGCGGGCGAAGCGGTGGGCAGCGAATGGAAAAGCGTGCGCAAGGGCTTCGACTACGTCGACTACGCCGTGGTCGTGCTCGCGGTGGCGCTGCTCGTCTACGCAGTAATCCGGCGCCGGCGCCGGCGCGCGAACACGGGCGATCCCGCGCCCGATGTCGTCGCATAGCGCGTCGCTGCCGCCGCGCCGCGCCGCGCTGCTCGGGCTCTTGCACGGGCCCACGGAGCTTCTGCCCGTGTCGTCGTCCGCGCACACGATCCTCGTGCCGCTGCTCGCCGGGTGGCGATATGACCAGCTCGACCCCTCGCTGCGCAAGTCCTTCGAGGTGAGCCTGCACGCCGCGGGAGCGCTCGCGATCGCGATCGGAGCGCGCGATCAGCTGCGCCGCGTGCTCGCGCACGCAACACCGCGGCAGGCATGCTGGCTTGCGCTCAGCAGCGCGCCGGCCGCGGCCGCCGGGGTGCTCGCGCAGGAGCCCATCGAGCGCCGGCTCAGCCGGCCGCTGCCGGTGGCGCTCGCCCTGGCCGCGGGCGGGGTCGCGATGGCCGTTGCCGACCGCCGTTTCGGCGCGCGCAAGGCGGCCGACGCGCGCGCGGCGGATGCGCTGGCGATCGGCTGCGCGCAGGCCGTCGCGCTCGTCCCCGGGGTGTCTCGAAACGGCGCCGCGCTCACCGTGGCGCGCGCGCGCGGCTTTGACCCGGCCGCCGCGCAGGCGCTCTCCTGGAGCGCCGCTGCGCCCGTGATGCTCGGCGCCGCGCTGCTGAGCGGGCGGCGGGCGGTCGCGCGCGGGCTGCCCGCGCGCTCGACCCCGATGCTCGCGGCCGGCGCGGGCGCCGCGTTCGTCTCGACGCTCGCCGTTACGCGCACGCTGTCGCACGGTCGCCGACGCCCGCAGCCGCTGGCCGGCTTTGCGCTCTACCGCCTCGCGGTCGCAGCGCTCGTGCTCGCGCGCCTCTGGAGCGGCCGGCGCGGACGCGGACATCCTCTCCCTTAAACACATTCTCACGCGCGTCGCCGGCGCCCGCGCCCGGCGCGCGTGCCCGGCGCGTTGTGCGCACAATTAGGCGCCCATGGCAGTGATCGGCTCCGTGCTCGGCGGGCGCTACCGGCTGGACGCTCAGATCGGCCGCGGCGGCATGTCGACCGTCTACCGCGCCTTTGACACCGTGCTCGAACGCCCGGTGGCGATCAAGCTCATGCACGCCCAATTCGCGTCGGACTCCGACCACCTCGAGCGCTTCCGCCGCGAGGCGCGCGCGGTGGCGCAGCTCAACCACCCGCACATCGTCACCGTGATCGACGCCGGCGAGGAGATCTCGCGTGACGGAGCCGATGCCGACGGCAACGCCGGCGCGCCCTACATCGTGCTCGAGTACGTCCAAGGCGAGACGCTCAAGGACGTTATCCGCCGCGAGGGGCCGCTGGACATCGCCCAGGCGATCGCCTACGCGATCGAGATCGCGCGCGCGCTCGGCGCGGCTCACGAGCGCATGATCGTGCACCGCGACGTAAAGCCGCAGAACGTGCTCATCGGCGACGAAGGCGGCGCCAAGATCACAGACTTCGGCATCGCGCGCTCGCTTTCGGAGGAAGGGCTCACGATGGCCGGCCGCGTGCTCGGCACCACCGACTACGTGTCGCCCGAGCAGGCGCTCGGCCAGCCGGTCACCGGGCAGTCCGACCTGTACTCGCTCGGCGTCGTGCTGTACGAGATGCTCACCGGCGAGGTGCCGTTCCGGGGCGACAGCCCCGTGGCGGTCGCGATGCGCCACGTGCGCGAGGAAGTGCCCGACGTGCAGCACCTGCGGCCCGGCGTGTCGGCCGCAACCGCCTCGGTGGTCGATCGCGCGGTGTCAAAGGACCTGAGCAGGCGCTACCCCGACGCCGGCGCGATGGTCGCCGACCTCGAGGAGGTGCTCGCGATCGAGACCTCGCGGTCGGGGCAGGCCACCGGCGAGGTCACGAGCGTGCTGCACACGCTGCCGGGCAGCGCGCAGCGCCGGCTGCCCCTGCGGGTGCGCCATCCCTGGCGCTGGGCCGTGTCGGCGGTGCTGCTGGTCGCGGTCGTCGCCATCGCGCTGGTGCTCGCCGCCAGCGGCACCCACGGCGGCACGGGCGTGCCGCCGGGCACCGGTGGCGCGGGGCTGCGCGCGGTGTCGCTCAGCCAGGGCGCCGCACACGGCTACAACCCGTTCGGCACCGGGCCCGAAAACGAAAACCGCATCGAGAACGTGGTCGACAACGACCCCAACACCTACTGGAGCACCGAGCAGTACTACTCGGGCACGCTCAAGAAGGCCGGCGGAGTCGGCACCGGGCTGTACCTCGACGCGTCTCCGGGCGTGGTCGCCAAGGCGATCCAGATCAAGACCGGGACGCCCGGTTTCGCCGTGCAGATCTACGCCGCCAACCGCGAACCGCCGCAGCTGTCTTACGGCGACCCTGCCACGCTGTCGGCGCGCGGCTGGAAGGGACCGATCGGGCAGAGCGCCGCGGTTGCAAACGGGCAGCGCATCGCGCTCGCCGCGCCGGAACCGTTCCGCTACTACCTGGTGTGGCTCACCACGCTGCCGCCCAACCTGCAGTCGGCGCAGATCAACGAACTGACGCTGTTGCGGTGAGCGCCGGCGCGGGCGGCGCTCGCTGGGCAGGTCGCGGCGCCTGCATCGGGGCGGCGCCGTCGCCTTGGCGAGCCTAGTAGCGGTGCGCGCTCGCGCGCTCGCGGCGCTCCAGCGCCAGCCGACACAAGCGCTCCACGAGCTCCGGGTAGGCGATACCGGCGTGCTCGATCAGCTTCGCATACACGCTCGTGGGCGTGAAGCCGGGCATCGTGTTGAGCTCGTTCACCAGCACGTTCTCGCCGTCCACGAAGAAGTCCACGCGCGCGAGGCCCTCGCAGCCGGTGTAGGTGAACACGCGCACCGCCAGCGCGCGCACGCGCTCGGCGGCGCTTTGTGAGATGCGCGCCGGGACGCGCAGCTGCATCCCGCCCGGCGAGTACTTGGAGTGAAAGTCATACCAACCGCCGGGGAGCACGATCTCGCCAGGGTCGCTCGCCATCGCCGCGCCGGCGCCCGCTTCGCGTTCGGCCCCCAGCCGGCCCAGCACGGCGCACTCGACCTCGATGCCGGTCGCCATCGCCTCCACGATCACAAGCGCGTCGTGCGCGAACGCAGCCTCGATCGCATCGTCCAGCCGCGCGGCCTCGTCCACCCTCGCGATGCCCAGCGACGAGCCCAGGTGCGCGGGCTTGACGAACGCCGGCAGGCCCAGCGACGCGACCTCCTCGCGCACCTGCGCGGGCGATTCGGCGAAGTGCTCCTCCTGCACGCCGGTGAACCGGACCTGCGGCACATCGTCCGCCGCGCGCAGCAGCCGTTTGAACAGCACCTTGTTCATGCACAGCGCCGACGCCGTGACGCCCGCGCCCACGTAGGCCACGTCGAGCGTCTCCAGCACGCCCTGCACCGTTCCGTCCTCGCCGAAAGGCCCGTGCAGCGCCGGGAACACCACGTCGGCGCCGAGCAGGCCCGCGCCGGGGCGCAGCTGCAGGTCGCGGCCGTCGTGGCGCCAGGCGCCGTCCTCGCCGATCTCCACCCACTGCACCTCGTGGCCGCCCGCGAGGAGTCCGTCGCGCACCGACCCCGCCGAGCTCAGCGACACCTCGTGCTCTGAGGAGCGCCCCCCGGCCAGTATCGCGACGGTGAGCGTGGCCGTCGAAGACGAGGTCATCGCGCGGGGCTGTGAGTGATCGCCAACATGCACGCCGGGGGTCACGGCAGGGCCAACGCCGCGGCCGGGGGCGGCGTCGCGCCGGTCGTAGTGGTGGTGGGGGTGCTCGTGGCTGGCGTGGTCGTGGTCGGCGTGGTGGTGGTCTGCGGACCCTGCGTGGCCACCGTCAGCGTCACGGTGGCGCCCTTGTGCGCGTGGTGGCCACCGGGCGGGCTCTGGCGCAGCACCACCCCAACCTGCGAGGCTTCGCTGGTCGGCTGCGAATGGATCTTCGGCGTCAGGCCGGCGGCCCCGAGCGCGGCGGCGGCGGTCGCCTCGCCCTGGCCCACGACGTTGGGCACGGTCACTTCGGTGGTCGCGCGCGCGATCGTGAGGCTCACCTTGCTGCCGCTGGCCAGCGATGCGCCGGCGTGCGGCGATTGCGCGATCACGCTGCCCGCTGTCTGCGTCGAGGTACGCGATTCGATCGCGCCCACTTCCAGACCCGCGCTCGTGATCGCCGCTTCGGCCGCTGTCTGGGACTCGCCAAGCACGTCGGGCACGCGGACCTGCGCGGGGCCGCTGGAGACGAGCACGGTCACCGGGCTTCCCGTCAGCGCCACCGTTCCCGCCGGGGGGTCGGTCGCGATCGCGCGGCCCGGCGCCACGGTCGCGCTGGGCTGGGACTTGGTGGTGGGCTTGAAGCCCGCCGCGCGCAGCGCCGCGAGCGCGCTCGACGCGGGCTCGCCTTCCACGTTTTGAACCGCCGCGCTGCTGGGTCCGTTGGAGATCACGATCGTCACGCGGCTGTTCTTGCTCAACCGCGCTCCCGCCTGCGGGGTCTGCAACACCACGAGTCCGATCGGCACCGTGGCGCTGACGCTCGTGGTCGCCACCGGCGACAGGTGCGCCACGCGCAGACGCGCCGCGGCGGCCTGTTCTGTCTGGCCCACCACGCCGGGCACGACGACCTTTTCCGCCGGACCGGAGAGCAGCAACGCGATCGCTACCGCCGCGGCGATCAGCACCGCCAGGAGCGCCCACATCCAGCGGCGCCTGCGATCGGGCGGCGGCGGCTCGGGCTCGGGGCGCTCGTCGTGGCGCCCCCCTGGTGCCAGCAGCAGCGAGCCCGTCGGGGGACCGGCGGGCCCGCGGCGATCCACGCCCACAGCACGCGGTGCGCTCGCGGCCACCATCACCGTCGCCGCGGTGGCGGCCGGCGCCGGCAGCAGCTCGCGCTCGCGCGCGAGGGCCGCGAGGAACTCGTCCGCGCTCGCGTAGCGGCGCGCCGGATCCTTCGCGAGCGCGCGCAGCACGATCGCGTCCAGAGCGGCCGGCACCGCCGGGTTGAGCTCGCTCGGCGGGCGCGGCTCCGCCGACACCTGCTTGAAGGCGATCGCCACCGCGGTCTCGCCCTCGAACGGCACCACTCCCGTGAGCAGCTCATACAGGATCACGCCCACCGAATACAGGTCCGATGTCTCTCCCACCGGGTGGCCCTGTGCCTGCTCCGGCGAGAGGTACTGCGCCGTGCCCATGATCGAGCCGGTCAGCGTCATGTCCGAGGCCCCGGCACGCGCGATGCCGAAGTCCGTCACGCGCACGCGGCCGTCCTCGTCGAGCAGCACGTTGTGCGGCTTCAGGTCGCGGTGGATCACGCCGTGCCGGTGCGCGAAGCGCGCCGCCTGCAGGATCTGGCAGGTGATGTCAATCGCCAGCGCCGGCTCGAGCGCACCCTGCTCGCGCACGATCGACTTCAGCGAGCGCCCGGCCACATACTCCATCGCGATGTAGTACGTGCCCTGCCACTCGCCGCGGTCGAAGATCGCCACGATGTTCTGGTGCGACAGCGCCGCCGCGCTCGACGCCTCGCGGCGGAAGCGCTCCACGAACTCCTGGTCCTCGGCGAAGTGGTGGTGAAGCACCTTCACCGCCACCTGGCGGCCGAGCAGTTCGTCCTCGGCGAGATACACGTCGGCCATGCCGCCGGAGCCCACGCGCGAGATCACGCGATAGCGCCCGTCGATGATCGTGTCCGGCTCAACCATTGAGCAGCCGTTCGATCACGCGCTTGGCGATCGGCGCCGCGAACGCGCCACCGAAGCCAGGCACCTGTCGCAGCGTCACCGCTACCGCCACGCGCGGTGCCTGCGCGGGCGCAAACGCGATGAACCACACGTTGTTGATCGCCGTGCCGATCTGCGTCTCTGCGGTGCCCGTCTTGCCCGCCACCTGCACGCCGGGAATCTGCGCCGACGTGCCGGTGCCTTGGTTGACCACCGCCTCCATCATCGCCGTCACCGCGGAGGCGGTGGAGGGCTTCATCACGACGCTCTGGAGCTGTGGCGAAATGCGCGTGACCGTGCGCCCGTCGGCTTCCACGACGCGGTCGGTGAGGTGGGGACGCATCAGGCGGCCGTTGTTGGCCACCGCCGCCGCCACCTCTGCCATCTGCAGCGGCGTGACCTCGAGTTTGTCCTGACCGATGCCCAGACGGCCCAGATCGACGTGCGAGCTGGTCGGCGACAGCAGGTGGTTGCCCAGGTACTCGCCGCTCGAGGACATCTCTTCCGGTGGGTAGTCCAGCTGGGGCTTGCGGTTGAAGCCGAAGCGCGCCATGTAGCGCGCGATCGTGTCCCGGCCCAGGTGTTCGGCGACCTGTGCCCACACGGTGTTTACCGACTTCGCCAGCGCTTCGGTGAGCGTGATCGAGCCGAAGCTCTCGTGGTTGTCGTTCGCCAGCGCCACGCCCGAGATCGGCACGTTGTCGCGGCCGCTCACCGTCGATTCGGGCGTGTAGGCGCCGGTGTCGATCGCCGCGGTGGCGGTCACGACCTTGAAGCTGGACCCAGGTGCGTAGCCGAACTGCGTCGCGCGGTTGACCAGCGGGTTGCCTTCGGCCGAGCTCGCGAGCTTTTCGTACTCGGACTGCGAGCGCAGCGCGTTGGCGTCATAGCTCGGGGACGAGGCCATCACCTTGACCGCGCCGTCGCGGGGGTCGAGCGCCACCACCGCGCCTTCGTGGCCCGCC